>CAYVHP010000126.1:0-26288 GCA_964451265.1 uncultured Caulobacteraceae bacterium
GCGAAGGGCCCTGGTCCTCACCGCCTGAACCACCAGAACAACACACCGAGGCGCCCGCCTTAAGCCTCACACCAAGCCCACATTCATCAAGACCAGGGCGTCTGGCCGCGACTATCGCAAAGCTCCCGCAAGCGGGGGAGCTCGCGTTTTGGGGGATAGGGGGCCTACCCCCGAGCCCCAGCGATGCTCGCGAAATAGGCCAAGCTCTCCTCCAGCGTCAGCACGTCCGCGTAACGCCTGGCGACATCAAGCAAATTAGCCTTGTGCGCGTCTTCTTCCTGATCGCCTGAACAGGGCTCCGGCACCATCACGCGGAAGCCGTGGGAGAAGGCGTCGATCACTGAGGCGCGCACGCAGCCCGATGTGGTACAGCCGGTGACGAACACGGTGTCGACCTGCTCCTTGGCGAAGAAGGAGGCGACCGAAGTGCCGAAGAAGATCGACGGGGCCGCCTTGCAGTAGACCGCGTCATAGGTCGGATCATACAGGCGCGGATCCAGCTCGCAGCCTTCCCAGCCGTGGCGGAACAGCTCGGTGACGGCCTTGACCTTCCAGTGCGGCGCATCGCGCTCGGAAGCGTGGGCGGTGTAGGATTGGGCGACCGGCGCCCCGGCCGCGCGCGCCGCCTTAAGCAGAATGGCGGTGTTCTCCACCGCACGCTGCACATGGGCGGACTGGGCGAGGGGAAAGCGCGGATCGGTGAAGGCGCGCTGAAAGTCGACCACGACCACGGCGGGCTTCTTGCCGAAGCCCATCCGCGTGTCTTCGTCATAGCCGGACTGTTTGAACAGGCTGCTCATGGCGGGGCCTTATCTCAGGAGAATGGCATGTGGGGAGTAGCGAGCCAAGTTAGCCTCTCCTCCCCTGTGAAGCGTAGCGAAACGGGGGGTGAGGCGCATGCGCCGAACGACCGCCTGAAAGGCGGTGGTGGGGGCTCTTGTGGCGCCAAGACGCCCCTTCCACCACACTGCGTGTGGTCCCCCTTCCCCGCTGCGCAGGGAAGGAGATGCGGCCGAGACGGCAAGTTCACTCATCGGCGATTGCCCTGGTTCCTAGCCCTGGTTTGCGCCCGACACGTCGATCATCACCTTGCCCATGCCGCCCCCGCCCGCGAGGTAGTCGTAGGCGGCGCGCGCCTCGGCGAAGGGGAATATCCGGCTGATTTCGGGATGAAGGCTGGACGCCTCGGCCGCCTTGATGAAATCCGACAGCATCTTGCGGTTGCCCGCTGCAATGCCGCGCAAGGTCAGGTTCTTGCCAATGACGCTGGCGAAATTGGGCAGATTCACCGCGAAACCGCCGGACAGCGCCCCGATGATGACGATCCGCGCGTTGGGCCCGGCCGCTACGATGGATTGGCCCAGGGTCTCAGTGCCGCCGGTTTCCACCACGATGTCGGCGCCGCGCCCGCCGGTCAGTTCCGTCAGGGCGACGGACCAGTCGGGGCGCTTGGCGTAGTTGATGGTGATGTCGGCGCCGAGTGCGCGCGCCTTGGCCAGCTTGTCGTCGCTGGACGAGGTAATCGCCACCACCGCGCCATGCATCTTGGCGATCTGCAGGGCGAAGATGGACACGCCGCCCGTGCCCAGCAGCAGCACCAGATCGCCTGCCTTGATCTTGCCGACCTCCACCAGGGCGTTCCAGGCCGTCAGGCCGGCTGACGGCAAGGGCGCGACCTGTTTGTCGGTCAAGGAGTCCGGCGCCTTGATCAGCGCCGCCGCAGGGACCTTCACCTGCTCGGCCAGCCAGCCGTCGACTGAGGTCCCGACATCCACCGCGAAGGCGGCCGGTGAGAAGGCCCCGTCCAGCCAGGTGACAAAGTGGCCGCAGGTGGCGCGCTCGCCGACCTTGATACTGCTGACATTGGCGCCCACGGCGATGACCTCGCCCACCCCGTCGGACCCCGGCGTGCGCTCGGCCGGACGCCGGCCGCCGTATTCGCCCGACAGCACCTTGAGGTCGCGATGGTTCAGGCAGACCGCCGACACCCGCAGCACCGCTTCATCGGGCCCGCACACGAGGTCGGGCCGATCGACCAGGGTTAGACCAGCCGAACCGGTCTGCTCGCCGATCTGATAGGCCTTCATAGGTGGTATCTCCTGCGGGTGGTGGGGCTGAACATCGCCCGGCACGTTCGCCTTGGGCGCGGCCGACCGGGTCCTGACCGAATTGCGGACCGGGTCATATCCTCAAACCGGGCGCGACGTCGTCGAGGGTGTCCAGCCCCGCGATGGCTGCGGCGAGTTGCTCATGCGACGCCTCCAGCCCGGCATGGGCGAGACAGCGCCGCGCTTTTTGCATGTGCTGATCAGGGCTAAGTGGGCAGGCTGGCGAGCCCAGCATATCAATGACTTCTGCCGTTATTTTCACACCGTCATGGGTAACGGCGGCGGCCCGCAGTGGGGTGAAGGCTGCGGGATTGGTTCCCTCCTCCAAGACCCTGACCCTTTCGGCCAACGCTTGCAGCGCCGGATCAGCCAAGCGCTCGGGCGTAAAATCCCCGAGCCTGATTTCGCCGGAGGTCAAGACGACCGCCGCCAGCCAGGGCAGGCACAGGCGCGCATAGGCGACATCCATCCCCGGCCGCGCCGGACGGCCGACTAAGCGCTTGATCAGGGGCGGCGCCGTAAATTCCAGGCTCTGGAGGTTGGCCGCCGACAGCCCCTCGGCCATCAGGGCCTGCAATGCGACTAGACCGCCGTGCGCCGCCCGGCCTGTAGGAAACGGCTTCCAGCTGACCTCGGTGATCCGCCTGATCGTCGGCAGGTCCCGCAGAACCGGCTCGAGTTCCACGCCGCCTTCGAACAGGGTCAGATAGCCGAACGGTCCATCAATGGACCTTTGCGGGCCCTTCACGCCCGCCACGGCCAGATCGACGGCGACGATGGCGGCCCGTGCGGCATTGGCCACCTGGACGGGAAGCGCGGGCTTGCCTTCCACATGGGCCTGCATGGTGCCGGAGGCCTGGCCCAGGGCGTGGCCGAAGGCGTCGAGCGCGACCGCGCGGTCCAGGCGGCGCAAACGCGCCAGGGCGGCGACCGATCCGAACACGCCGGCTGTGGCCGGGCGAAAGAAGCGCAAGGGCTCTGTCGGCGCCAGACCTAGGCCGACGGCCACATCGACCCCGGCGATCATCGCCGTCAAAAAGTCCTGGCCAGTGTAAGGGCCGCTCCGTTCCGCCTCCGCGCGCAGGGCCGAAACGATGGTCGCCAAGGGATGCAGGACAGCCGGCTCGTGAACGCAGTCGAACTCCTGGCAGTGAATCTGGAAGGCGTTGACATAGGCCGCCGAGGCCGCCGGCAGGCGCAGGTCGCCGCGGCCTAGCACCGAGCATGGCCCGCCCTGGCCCCAACTTTGCGCCACGCTCAGGATGGCGGCGGCATTGGGCGCGACCGATCCGGCGACGCCGACGCATAGGGTATCGTGCAAAAAGGTCTTGGCCGCGTCACGCGCAGCCTGAGGAATATCGGCCCAGTTCAAACCCAGGGCGTGATCGACAAACTGATCCGCCGCCCCGGCCGACAGGTCCGCAGGCCCGCTCAATGGGGCTCCTCGCCCCCGGAGACGTTCATGCTCTCAGCGGTGATATAGCCCGCCTGATCCGAGCACAAAAAGGCCACCGCATTGGCCGTATCCTCGACAAGGCCGGGCCTGCCCAGGGGAATGCGTTTGGCCATCTGCGCCAGATAGTCGTCCACCGACGCCGCGCCGGTCACCTTGGCGAAATACTCGTTCTGCCAGGCGCCCAGGCCCGTGGTGACGTGGTTGGGGCAGACGTTGTTGACCGTGATGCCGAAGGGACCCAGCTCAATCGCGGCTGAGCGCACCAATCCGACGAGGCCGTGTTTGGACGCGGTATAGGCCTGGGCGTGACGGAAGCCAGACTTGGCGGCCTGGGAGGCGATGTTGATGATGCGTCCGCCGCGGCCCTGCTTGATCATCACCTCAGCCGCCGCCTTCAGCCCAAAGAAGGCGCCCGTCAGGTTCACGTCGATCACCGCCCGCCAGTCGGCCGGCGAGACCTCCATCAAGGGCTTCATAATGTAGCCGATGCCGGCGTTATTGACCCAGATGTCCAAAGACCCGTGCCGTTCGACCGCATGGGCGGCCATGGCCTGCATCTGTTCAAAGTCGCGCACATCGCAGGCGAAGGTCGAGACGTCAGCGTCCAGGGCCGCTACGTCGGCTGCAATGGCCTGCATCTCTTCGCTGGCGCCGATCATCGCGTCGGGCGTCGCGGCGTCGCGCGAGGCCCCGATGTCGGAAATCACGACCGCAGCGCCCTCCTGCGCCAGCCTGAGCGCGATGGCTTCGCCGATGCCCTTGCGTCGCCCCGAGCCGGTGACGACGGCGGTCATGCCCGAGAACTGCCCCATGGCTCAGGCTTCGTCCCGCCAGGTGATTTTCTCGGTCATCAGAAACACCACCTCGGCCATGCCGGTGAAATCCTTGGCGACGGACTGCATGACCGGGGTGGCGACGTCTTCGCCGAACTGACCCATGTCGCGCACATCGATGATCTCAATGTAGCTGTAGGGCGGCGGTTCTGACGAGCCCAGGACGCCGGTCGTTCGGAACACTTCGAATTGGCGGATGGAGGGGAGATTGTTCACGGTCGGCAAGTCGACGGCGCGCGCCCAGGATTCATAGGCCTGAAGGCTAATCCCTGGCTTCAAATTAAACAGCGCGATGATGCGAGTGTCCGCCATGCGAATGCCCCGTGAGTTTTGCCGCCGAGGCGCACTGGTTGACCTATAGATATACCCTTAAAGCAGATATTCCTGGGTTGGGGGCCTATCGGCGCCTGTAACCGCATTGCGGAGAAGGCTTATGGACTCTGGGGAAACGGTCACAGCGAGCGCAGTGGAAGCCTACGACGGCTTGCCGGACTCCCGCGTGATCGGACGGCACGCCATCTTCCCCCAGACCACCCACGACGACGTCGCGCGGATCAATTTCCTGGCCCAGCTCAATCGCCATCTGGCGACCCAGGTCGCGCCCTTCGTACGCACCGCCTGGGAAAGCCGGGTCGAGCCCGCCGCGCGGGCCGAGGCTGGGCGCCCTGCCCGAGACCGTCACGAGGTGCGCAAGGCCCTGTTGCGCGATCCCATGTTCAACACCTGGTCCGCCCTGCGACGGATGACCATGGAGCAGCGCCAGCAAGCGGGTCGCTGGATCGCCCTGCGTCAGGCCGAAGCTCTGGCCGCGAAGGCCGCCGTCAGTGCGGGCGACAAGGGGCGTCTGACCCTGAACCCGGCCCTGCCGATGCCTCGCTATGTGTCGGCGGTCGATCACCACTGCATGGCCGGCAGCTACCACACCGAACAGTTCCCGGGCGATGTCTCGGCGGGGGCCAACTATGACGTGGGCCTGTTCATCACCACGGGCGGGCTTCTGGGCCGTTGGTCTGATGGCGGCGGACGGGCCATCGTCGACTGGGTCAAGCAGCATAAGCCGGACTTCAAGCCCAAGCGGATTTTAGATATCGGCGCCACCTTGGGCCACAACGTCCTGCCGATCGCGGCGGCGTTTCCAGAGGCGGAGGTAATCGCCGTGGACCTGGGCGCGCCGATGCTGCGCTACGCCCTGGCGCGGGCCAAGTCCCTCGGGATCGATAACGTCAGATTCGTCCAGGCGGACGCCACCGACCTGTCGATGTTCGAGGACCAGTCGTTCGACTGGATCCAGACCACCATGTTCCTGCACGAACTGTCGCTCACCTCGATGCAAGCGATCTTCCGAGAATCCCACCGCCTGCTGAAGCCCGGCGGCGTGGTGCTCCATGTGGAGCAGCCGCAGTACACGCCCCAGATGCCCCTGTTCGAACAGGCCATGCGCGACTGGGACGCCTTCTACAACAACGAGCCGTTCTGGAGCACGCTGCACGAAATCGATTTGGATCGCTGTTTCGTGGACGCCGGATTTGACGCCGCCAAGCTGATCCACGACCACGTCAGCGCCGACGCGCGCGACATCTTCCCCGCCGCCGCCGACGACACGGTGGAAGACTTTGGACGCAAGGCCGCCTGGCGGCTCGTGGGCGCTGAACGATGAGCATTTCCCTCGCCTTGGAACAGGCCGGACGCAAGCCGGCGGGCAAGCGCCCTTATTTTCTCAACCCCGAAGTCGAACGGGTGTTGGCCATCACCATGGCCGTGGCTCAGGAGCTGGCCGTCGCCCGCGAGCGGATCGACACCCTGGAGCGGCTGTTGGAAGCCAAGGGCTTGCTGTCTCGCGACGAGATCGAAGCCTTCGCGCCGACGGCCGACCAGGCCGCGCAGCGATCACTGTGGAGCCAGGAATATATCGCGCGCATCCTGCGGATCGTGCAGCAGGAAGGCGAGGCGATCACGGCGAGCGAACAGGGCGATTTGCTCTCCGAAGAGGTTGCGGTTGAGCTGACCGCGGACTCCAAAACGTGAACTTGCTTCGCGCCGCCACACTTGCCGTTCGCGATGTTGAAGCCGCCGCCAAGCGTTACGTCGACTGGATGGACTATGTCGTGGTCGAACGCGGCGTGGTTGACCAAGATCTGGCCGCCAGCTGGGGCGCGCCGGCGACGTTCGGACGGGCCTACATCGTTTGCCGCCCGGCCTCCGGCGCCCAGGTGTTCCTGCGTTTCGTGCGGGCCGACCCTCCGGCGGCCTACAAGCCCCTGCGCACCTTCGGCTGGGCCGCCATGGAAATCTGCGTGTCCGACACCTTGGCCGTGCAACAGCGCATGCAGGCCTCGCCTTACGAGATCATCGGACCGCCGCGCGAATTGGACGGCATGCCGGAGATTTTCCCCATGCAGGTTCGCGGGCCGGACGACGAGATCGTCTACCTGACCCAGATTCGCGGCCAGGCGAACGGCGTGCGTTTGCCGGTCGCCCGCGCCCTGATCGACCGTCTGTTCATCATGGTCCTGGCCAGCTCCAACCTGACCGAAACCCGCCGCTGGTTCGCCGACGATCTTGGTCTAGCCGCCCATGATGAGGTGTCGCTGCGCTACACCATGCTGTCCAAGGCGTTCGGCCTACCCGAGGACACCAAGCACCGGATCGCCACCGGCGGCCACGACATCGACGCCTTTCTGGAATTCGACCAGTACCCCGACGCCGCAGGAGCGCGACCGCAAAACCCGGGCGACCTGCCGCCGGGGATCGCCATCGTGACCCTGGAACACCCTGATCTTAAGGCTGTCGCCGCCGACTGGTTGAGCGAGCCCAAGGAGCGCGCCGGGGTTGTCTATGGCGGCCTGCGGCAAGGGGTGGTGCGCTGTCCGGATGGGGCCTTGATCGAGCTGGTCGCATGAGCACGCGACGACGCTTGACATCTTGAACCGGCTTTCGAGGGGGAATCGATGCCAACAACCGACAATGGCTTAAGCAACGCGGATCTGGCGCCGGTATCAGCCGCAGACCGGACCTGGCGCTGGCGGCACTTCGCGGCCCTATGGCTTGGCATGGTCATCGCCGTACCGGCCTATATGCTGCCGGCCGGCATGATCGAGCAGGGCATGTCGGCCATGCAGGCGGTGATGATCGTTCTGCTGGGCAACCTTGTTGTGCTGGTTCCCATTCTGCTGATCGGCCATGCCGGCTACCGATACGGCATTCCCTTCGCCGTGCTGGCGCGCTCGTCGTTCGGTGTGCAGGGCGCACGAATACCTGCCTTGGCCAGGGCCCTGGTGGCCTGCGGCTGGTACGGCATTCAGACGTGGATCGGCGGCAATGTCCTGCTGGCCTTGATGGGCGTGCTCGCGGGCCATGCCCTGACAGGGCCGCGTATTCCCTTGCTGGGCATCAGTCTTTGGCAGCTCGCGGCCTTCTTCATCTTCTGGGCCAGCCAGCTGTTTTTCGTGGCAAAGGGATTGAACGCCATTCGGCGGTTCGAGACCTGGACCGCACCCCTGAAAGTCTTGATCTGCGTGGCATTGGTCTGGTGGGCGCTCAGCTCCGCCGGCGGCCTGGGCCCCCTCATGGCCAAGCCCTCGGCCTTTGGTCCGGGCGGCCTGAAGCAGGGACAATTCTGGATCGTGTTCTGGCCGACCTTTTCGGCCATGGCCGGCTATTGGGGCGCCCTGGCCCTGAACATCCCCGACTTCACCCGTTTCGCAAAAACCCAGAAAGACCAGATTGTCGGCCAGGCGATCGGCCTGCCCGGCCCGATGGCCTTGCTGGCCCTGGTTAGCGTGATCGTCACCTCGGCGACCGTGATCATCTACGGCAAGGCGATCTGGGACCCTGTAGAGCTTTCCGGACACATCGGCGGGGTCTGGGTAATGGTCGGGCTGTTGGTCATCACCATCGACACGGTATCGGTCAATATCGCCGCCAATCTGGTGGGACCCGCTTATGATTTCTCGGCCCTTTGGCCCCGGCGAATTTCCTATCGAACGGGGGGCTACATCACCGCCGCCATCGGCGCCTGCATCATGCCCTGGAAGCTGCTGGAGAACACCCAGGACTACATCTTCGTCTGGCTGACCGGTTACGGCGCCCTGCTCGGCCCCATCGCCGGGATCATGATCGCCGACTATTGGGTGGTGCGGCGCACACATCTGGCGGTGGACGACCTTTACTCGGCCACAGGCGGATACGCCTATCGCTCCGGATGGAATCCTGCCGCCCTGATCGCCTTCATCGCGCCGGTTCTGGTCAATCTCCCGGGCTTTTTGCACACCGCCGCGCCGTCGGTGTTCGGCGCCATCGGTCCGCTCTGGACCGGCCTCTACAACTACGCTTGGTTTGTTGGTGTCGCGATGGCATTCGTGATCTATGCGATGGCGATGCGGGGAACGGGCCGGAACGTCGGGGCCGAACACCATGGGCAATGACGCGCACAGTTTTCTCACGCCGGACATGGTGGATGAGAACCTGCCCACCCCGCTTTACCATCAGATTTTTCTGGTTTTGCGCGAACGGATCGTCTCAGGGCAGCTGCCGTCGGGAACCCTGCTGCCGGGCGAGCAGGAAATGTGCAAGCTCCTGGGCGTTTCGCGCATTACGGTCAAACGGACCCTGAACGAACTGGCCGCCCGCGGATTGGTGCTGCGCCATCGCGGCCGGGGAACCACGGTGGCCGGCAGCGCCATCATTCCCATGGTCTTCGGCTCCTTCCACACCCTGCTGGAAAGCCTGCAACGCGAAGGCCTGCAAACGGACGTCGAGCTTTTGGACGTGCGCGAGGAGCCGGCGGGCGCTTTCATCGCCGAGCGCCTGGAGATCAAACCGGACCAGCCGGTTCAACGCGCCGTCAGGCTGCGAAAGCTGAGCGGAGAGCCGTTCTCCTATCTGGTCAACTACATCCCCATGACCATCGCCCAAGGCTATTCGCTCGAAGAACTCTCCACCTTGTCTATGCTCACCCTGCTGGAGCGCGCCGGCGTCACGCCCCAGGAAGCGGAGCAGTGGATCAGCGCGGTGGCGGCGGCGCCCGCCATGTCGTCGGTGCTCGACGTGGCCATCGGCTCGCCACTGCTGAAAGTGGCCCGGCTGATGCGCGGCGCTCGACGTCGTCCGGTGCAATTCATCGAGGCGCACTATCGTCCGGACCGGTTCCACTACCACTTCCGCACCCAACGAAACGCAGACCGCCGCAATGTTTGGTCTATTGACTGATAAGGCCTAAAGCTAAGCCTGACCGATCAGCGGACAAATGATATAAATCTATATCTTTTGAACCGCCCCGCTCTATACAAGTCGTCCAATTTCGCCTGAGACCTTGGATGACCCAGTCTGGTCAGACCCTCTATGACAAGCTGTGGTCCGCTCACGTCGTGCATGACTACGGCGACGGATTGGCCCTGCTCTATATTGACCGCCAATTGATCCATGAGGTGTCCAGCCCTCAGGCATTCGAGGGATTGCGCGCGGCCGGCCGCGCCGTGCGACGGCCCCAAGCTCAGCTCGCTGTTGTGGATCACGCCGTGCCGACCCAAGGTCGCGACCAACCCATAGCCGACCTTCAGGCGCGCGAGCAGGTGTCGTTGCTGGCGGGAAATGCGGAGGCGTTCAACATCATGCATGTGGGCCTGGACGATCCGCGCCAGGGCATTGTGCACGTGATCGGCCCTGAGCTCGGCTTTACCCAGCCGGGCATGACCATTGTCTGTGGCGACAGCCACACCTCCACTCACGGCGCGTTCGGCGCCTTGGCCTTCGGCATCGGCGCTTCCGAATGCGAGGTGGTCCTCGCCACCCAGACCCTGCGTCAGACCCGCGCGCGCAACATGCGGGTGACCATCAATGGGCGCCTGCAGCCGGGCGTCACCGCCAAGGATGTGATCCTTGCCCTAATCCAGCGCCTAGGGACCGGAGGCGCAGCGGGCTTTGCCATTGAGTATGCCGGAGAGACGGTGCGGGCCATGTCGATGGAGGGCCGCATGACCCTCTGCAACATGTCCATCGAAGCGGGCGCTCGCATGGGCCTGATCGCACCGGACGTCACGACCTTCGCCTATCTCAAGGGTCGGCCCATGGCGCCGACGGGCGCGGATTGGGATGCGGCCCTCGCTTACTGGCGAACATTGTGCTCGGACGATGATGCGCCCTTCGACCGGGATATCCTCCTGGACGTCGGCGACTTGGAACCGCAGGTCACCTGGGGGGTCAGCCCCGATCAGGGCGGGTCCGTGGCCGGCCTTACGCCCGATCCCGCCGCCGCGGCAACCGAAGCTGATCGCCTGAAAATCGAAAAGGCCCTGGCCTATATGGATCTTCAGCCCGGCGCACGGATGGAAGGCCTCGCGTTGGACAATGTGTTCATCGGCTCATGCACCAACGGCCGTATCGAGGACCTGCGCGCCGCGGCGGGCGTGCTGCACGGCCGCCACGTGGCGCCCGGCGTAAACGCCATCGTCGTGCCGGGATCCGGCCAGGTGAAACGGCAAGCTGAGGCTGAAGGCCTGGACCGCATCTTCCTCGACGCCGGATTTGAATGGCGCGACGCCGGATGCTCCTTGTGCGTAGCGATGAACAATGATCGCCTGGCCCCCGGTAAACGCTGCGCCTCGACATCCAACCGCAATTTCGAGGGCCGCCAGGGCCCCGGCGCCCGCACCCACCTGATGAGCCCCGCCTCCGCGGCCGCCAGCGCCATCGCGGGCTGTATCGCCGATCCGCGCGCGTATCTGTAACCATGGAAAGCTTCACCCGCCTGACCGGACTGGCCGCCCCCCTGCCCCAGGCTAATATCGACACTGACATCATCTTTCCCGCGCGCTTCTTACTGATCACAGCCAAGAAGGGCCTGGGCCGGTACGCCTTCTTCGAGTGGCGCTACCAGCCGAACGGAGAGCCCATCGCCGATTTCGTGCTGAACCAGGCTCGCTATGTCGGCGCACCGATCCTGGTGGCGGGAGACAATTTCGGCGGCGGCTCCAGCCGCGAACAGGCGCCGTGGGCCCTGCGCGACCTGGGCGTTCGCTGCGTGATCTCCACCAGCTTCGGCGAGATCTTCCAGGCCAACTGTTTCAAGAACGGCATTCTGCCGGTGACGGTGTCGCCCGATAACCTCACGCGACTAATGGCCGACGCCCAGGCCGGGCTGCCCATTGAAATCAATCTTGAGCGCCAGACCATCGGCCGGCGCAATGAACCGGAGATAACCTTCCGGGTCGAACCTTGGCGGCGCAAAGCCCTGCTCCAGGGCTGGGACGAGATCGCCATCATCACCACCCAACAAGGCGCGCGCATCGCCGCCTTTGAACAGGCTCAGCGCGCCCAGGCGCCCTGGCTCTACGCGGGAGACTAAACTTGGCCAATCCGATCCTCCGCCAGAAGCTCGCCCGCAAGGAGTTCATCGTCGCCCCCGGCATGCAGGACATGATCGCCGCCGTGGTCGCCAACAAGGTCGGCTTCGACATCGTTTATGGCACGGGTTACTGGCTGACCGCCTCCTCGCTGGGCCTGCCGGATGCGGGCATCGCCACCTACACCCAGATGCTCGACCGGATGGCGACGCTGGTGAAGACCTCCAACGCTGCGGTTATCGCCGACGCGGACACCGGCTATGGCGGCCTGCTCAACGTGCACCACACCGTCAAGGGCTACGAAGCTGCGGGCGTCACCGCCATCCAGCTTGAGGACCAGGAGTTTCCTAAGAAGTGCGGCCATACGCCCTTCAAACGGCTGATCCCGCTGGAGGACATGGTCGAGAAGATCAAGGTCGCGGCGGCGGCGCGGCAGGACAAGGAAAACTTCCTGATCATCGCCCGCACCGACGCGCGCCAGAGCGAGGGGCTGGACGGGACGCTTAAGCGGCTGAAGGCCTATGGCGAGGCGGGGGCCGATATCCTGTTCCCCGAGGCCTTGACCACGCCGGACGAGATGAAGACCGCCTGCGCCGCGCTCGATAAGCCCTGCATGGCCAATATGGCCGACGGCGGCCTGACGCCGATCCTGCCGGCGAGCGAACTGAAGGCGCTGGGCTACGCCCTGGCCATCTTCCCTTCTATGACCAGCCTCGTGGCCGCTGCGGCTATGGAGAAGAACCTCAGGGCGTTAAAGGATACCGGGGCCTATCCGGCGGAAGACCTGTTCAATTTCAAGGAATTCTGCGGCCGGATCGGCTTCCAGGATGTGTGGGACTTCGAGAAGACCTGGGCGAAGTAGGCGCCCGGCCTCTCCAGGGCGCATAGCCTCCCCAAAACTTGGCCTTCCCAAAAAATGTCATCCTCGGAAATCGCGAAGCGATTGTCCGAGGATCCAGCCGCTCCAGGCTTAAAGCCGGGCGCCATACCGCGCGTTGAGGTCTTCGCGGCTGGGTCCTAGGGCTCGCCTTTCAGGCGCCCCGAGGGTGACAAGGCGAGATCGCCCCGCCCCCTTTTAGGCGACCAGACGCAAAAACGCCGGCGCGTGGTGTGCGCGCCGGCGTTTCCGTTGTTAGATCAAGTCGACTAGTTGAACTTGTACTTCACGCGCACCCCAAATTCGCGAGGCGGAGCGGGCTGCACCAGAACGCCTTGCTTGGCGAAGGTGAACTCGGTCACGTCCGGGACCTTGGACACGTAGTTCCAGTTCTGGTCGTTGAACAGATTGGTCACGAACACTCCGGTTCGCGCCGCATGACGTAGGTTTCGCAGCCTTCCGCCCGCACTATCATGCGCGGCGGATGGCCTTCGACAATCGCGTAGAGAACCGCTTCGTACCACCAGGGCGTTGTCGCCGCCGGATCCAAGTTGGCTTGAAGGCGGACCAGAACCCTCAGCGATTTTGCGCGGATCATAGCCGAGGGCTTCTGGCTTAGTCTGGGTCTGGGTCTAGGTCTGGGCCAGACCCTCGCCGGGGGCGACCGCAAAGCCGGCCATAAAGATCAGCGTAATAGGTTCAGGGACCGCGTCTCCCTGTGATGCACGACCCCTTAAACACTGATGGGCCCGCCCTTTCGGACGAGCCCACCAGCTACATGATGATTTAAGCGATCAGCGCAACTTAGTACTTGGCGGTGAACTTGATCCCGACATTTCTAGGATTCGGGGCAGTCACGATCGCAGCCATGTGCGCATAGCCATAGCCGAAGTAGGACGACGGGAACCGGTATGCCGAATCCCAGCTTTTGTCGTCCAGGAGGTTGGTGGCGTAAAGTTCGACGGTCCAGTTGTCCTTGACGATCCCGGCCGAGAGATTGACCCGGTAGTAGCCATTCAGGACCCCAGTGTCGGTTGGGTCGATGAACTGGGAACCGGTATAGGTCGCATTACCATTGACGTACCAATCATAAGGCCCCTTCAGATGGTCCTTATATGAGAGGTCGCCTTCCCATTGATACTGCGGAACTTCGTCGATGCGCAGGCCGTTTTCATTGGGAACAGATCCGCTGGTGAACATGGCGGCGGTGCCCAACTCAGAGTAATTCTTACGCTTTCCATCGGTCCAATCGAAGGCCGTGTGCGCGGTCAATTTCGGGGTGACCCGGAATGTGCCCTCGAATTCGATACCCTGAATTGTGTTCTTGGACAGACCGATGATGCTCTGACCCGAGTGACCCAGCGGGCAGACGGTGTTCTGATTTTCCGCGTAATTTGGCCCATAGGTGGTCAAGCAACTCGGGGGGTCGAAGATAAAGGTCTGAACCAGAGCGTTGTCCCAGGTCTGGTTGTAGTAATCGACACTGAAGAATGCGCGGTTATCAAACAGCGATTGCTTCCAGCCGATTTCGTAAACGGTGACCTTGGGGATGTTGGTCAGGGCGCTGCTGCCGCCGTAGGGAATCAAGGCGTTGGCCAGATAGGCGTTGCCACTGCTCGCTAGGTCAGCCTGACCGTGGATATAGGCGTTATTGAGCTGCGACGGTTGAACGCCTTCGGAATAGCTCGCGTAGAGGGTGGTTCCCTTTTGCGGCTTATAGGTCAAAAGCACCCGCGGTAAGGCAGTATTGTAGCTCTTTGAATAGGTAATAATGCCCTGAGTTGCGGCGATCGTATCGCGTTGATAACGCAGCTCGCCCGTAACCGTCAGATTTGAAAGGATATCATAATCCAACGATCCGTAAGCGGCCCAAGTCTTGTCGGTGCTGTTGGTGGCTACAGAGCTGCCGCTCGCCACTTGGTCAGACGATTGGAAGTAGTTCACGCCGAAGACGCCGCGCAGCGGCTGGCTCGCGCTGCTGACCACCCGGGCATCCGCCGAGAAGTCGCGGTTGATGCTCACAACATTGCTGTCGAAGAAGATGTAGCCGGGGGTCGTGTTCGGCAGACCGATGTGGTCTGCTTGAATCGCGTCGTCACTGGCCGCTTGGTTATAACCCACTGTGAACTGGAAGGTGCTGTCGTAGGGAAGCTTTGTGCCGCCGGCGACCGAGCCCTGCAGACTGTCGCGCGCCAGGCCGTAGTCGTTGACTTTCGGAGCCTTGTTGCCCCACCGCTCCTGGGTGCCAAAGAAGTTGTTGGTTTGAATGTTCGTCAACTCGGCCGTGTCTATGTGACTGCCGACCATGACGGTGCGCGGGTGCGCGATCTTATCTAGCCCGGGAATACCACTGCAGAAGTAAGGGTTGGCCACGCCAGGGCAGCTTGTCCCATATTTCGTGCCGTCAACTTCGCCTTCTGCGGCGGCGGAGTCTCTGTCTTGCGCATAATGGAATCGGCCCCGCAGCCAAGAATCGGGGGTGGGGGTCGCATACAGGACGCCCGTGATGCCCTTGGTGTCTTGTTCGCCAAGCGGTCCGCCGTCGTAGGCCGTGTACTGGGCGCCTTGATGGAAGAGCTCGCCGGTCAGGCGACCGGTCAACAGGCCGGGGAGGATGGCGCCCTCAACCGAGGCCGTGTCGTCATAGGAGCCCTTGGTGGAGTACCCACCGCTGAACTTGGCGTGAAATTCATCGCCGGGATTGGAGGTGATCAAATTCACCGCCCCGCCGAAGGTGTTCTTGCCGAAATAGACGTTCTGCGGCCCTTTATACACTTCCACAGACGAAACGTCGGCGAACGTCACCGATGCCGCGCCGCCGGAAATATAGACGCCATCGACGAAAAGCGCACCGGAGGAGCCGCCGAGAGAGCCGCCCACATTGCTCCACAGGCCGCGGAAAGTCAGGTCAGGGTATTGGCGGCCGCCGCCGCCATAGCTGGCTTGGGCGCTGTTGAAGGTGAAGCCGGCCGAGGCTTGCAAAGTGTCGAGATTAGTGATGTTGGCCGAGGCGAGTTTCGTCGCTGAGAAGCTCTGAGCAGAAATCGGCACTTCGAGCAGTTTCTCTGGGCGAGCCCGGGCCGTAACGACCAACTCTGTCGGCGCCGGCGCTGAAGCAGCCGTCTTGGCCGCCTGGGCCCACGCGGTGCTGGTGAGCCCGCCTGACAACATCAATCCCCCGGCCAAGGCCGTCGTGAACAAAAGTCTATTTCGAGTCATGTTGGTTACCCCCAGTGCGAATTTCGTCGGGTCACGGAGCAGGCGCCGACAATCAGCGCCTCTTCTTCCCGCGTCGTTGCGAATGACGCCTCACGGAAGCTTTCTTGGAAATCGCATTGTTTCGGGTGACCACAATTCGGCCAGGGGGCACGAATTGTCCGGAAGTGGCGTGTGGAGCACGCTATCGGCGACATGGCGTGAGGATGAGCAGCTGTCTTCGCACAACGTACATTAGTAATTCACGCCCGACACGCAGCCGATCAGGCGAGTTGTATCTTGTACTTATTGCAGAATTGGAAACGGAAACCGGATTGGTTTCATTTTAGCTGGCGGTTATCGCGCAAACATCAATTTGCCGCGCATGACGCTTCGTGCGCCTTGAGCTAGGGCTGCACGCTCAATTCATCCTCAGGACCCGCCTTGGCGGCAGGCCTCTCCGCCAGACTAAGCCGTTCGCGCGTGCGCCGATGGGAGAGCGTTCGGCAGGCGGAAATCACCAAAGGGGTGCATGGGAACCGGCGCCTTGGGTCCGTCGTCGTTGGCTTCCAGTCCGGCGCGCGCCAGCCGCAGGGCGTAGCTTTCGGCGACATCGGCCGCGAGTTTCTGCACGATCGGCACGAAATGCTCTTCGACTTGTGACGTCTTGAGCGTGGACTTGATGTACCGCATCACAATGCCGCCGACGACCTTGCCGTCAGCGAACAAGGGCACGGCTAGTCCGCCTTCGCGGTACTCTGCGTAGCGAATATGGCAAAAGCCCTGCTGACGAACCTGCTTGAGCGTGAACTCCAGATTCGCGGCGCCGTTCGGCTGGCGGGCCTCGGAGGGCGAAGACCGAGCGATGAGGTCCAGAATCGACGCCCGGGTCGCCTCGTCACAGAAGGCCAAATAGCACAGGCCGGTCGGCGCATGCAGCATGGGCGTGCGGAAGCCTATTAAATAGCGATCGATCGCCAGGGGCGTGTCGTGGTCGGTGGCCAGGCGCACCATCATTTCGGAGCCCATCGGCGTGGCCAGGGCAATCGGCCAGCGCACCTCGGCGCCGACGCGGTTGACGAACGGCTTGGCCACCTCGACGACCAGGTCGCAATCGCCGAAACCGGAGGACAGCTTCTGCACCAAACTGGTGAGGCGATAGATATTGCTGTGCGCCTGCTTTTCCACATAGCCCTCGGAGGCCAGGGTCTCGAGCAGGCGATAAGATGTGGTTCGCGGCACGCCGATGGCGTTAGCGACCTCGGTCACCGTCGCTTCGCCATGGTAATTCAGGAAGGCGAGCGCACGCAGCGCCTTCTTCAATGACTTTACTTCTTGCCGCTCATCCATGTCGATTATCCATCAAATAGGAGCCGGATTCAGCGATCAGCGTACGCCTTAAGGTTCATGCTCGGGCCGACCGACCCAGGGCAACTTGGTACATTGTTATACCATTATCGAAACGACCCTCGTGTCAACCGACTGCGGTGCAGCGAAGATTCAGTTGGATGCATCGGATTTGAGCGCATTGGCTCTTAAGCGACTAGAAAAGGCGCTCTGCAAAACGGGCGCCGACTTCACTCGGCGACCGCCTCTGGCTATCCACAATGCGGGCAATCCTGGGGTCCGGCGCGCCCGATCAGATCGAGCCGCTAAGTTGAGGATCTCTTTGAAGAGGACGTCAGTTGGCGATGCCTGCACATCTTCGGGCGACAGTCTTTTGCGCGGTTCTGCTCGCGGTATTGAGCGAACTCGCCCTGCCCGCTCCGGCGCTGGCAGCCAATATTTTAAGAGGAAAGCTGATCTTTTTGCGGTGCGCCTCGTGCCACGACATCAGCCGCACCGCCTCGCCCAAGGTCGGACCAAACCTGATGGGCGTGATCGGCCGCAAGGCCGGCTCACTGCCGGGCTACGCCTATTCTTCCGCCATGAAACGGCACGCTTTCGTGTGGGACGAGGCGATGCTTGACCACTGGTTGAGCAATCCGGAGAAGGTCGTGCCGGGCACGGCCATGGGCTTTGAGGGCCTGCGCCGAAAGTCTGATCGCGACGCCCTCATCGCCTATCTTGCCCTCAAAAGCCGATAGGAAACTCGTCGCTGTTTTTACAAACCGTCTGCAATTCGGACACAAACCGCCTTTCGTTGGTGTCGCCCGACCCCCTCTGATGCTTTGAATCGGCCTGAAAGCCCTGGGAGACGATCATGCAGTCCGAGTCCATTTCCCGGAGAACAGCGCTCAGCCTCGCAGGGGCGTCCATCGCCACCGCTGCCGTGCCTGCTTGGGCCGCATCGCCCGCCAAACCGCCAAAACTGGATGTGTTGATCCTGGGCGCCGGAATATCCGGTCTGCACGCCGCGCGCATGCTTGAGGGCGCCGGCGCTTCGGTGGCGATCCTGGAAGGCAGCGGACGCGTCGGCGGACGGGTGTGGACGGCCAGAGATATACCAGGGCGTCCGGAGTACGGCGCCGAGCAGGTCGGGTTCGGCTACGGCCGTGTTCGCGGTAACGCCTCCGACCTCAACATTCCCCTGGCGGCGCCCCAGGCCGGCGCCATGGGCGAAACACGCCTGCCGCAATCCTGCGTCAGCATCGGCGGCGCACCGCCGGTGGCCGATTGGGCCCATTCGCCGATGAACAAGCTGTCAGACAGCGAAAAAGCCATCCTGCCCCTGGCCCTGCTGGGTCACTACATCACCAAGGACGATCCGCTGGTTGAGCTGCTTGATTGGCTCAAGCCTAAATTCCGGCCGATTGATCGCATGTCCCTGCGCCAGTATCTCACGCAGAAGGGCGCATCGCCCGAGGCCTTGCGGCTGATGGATGTTTCGGTCGCCGCCTGGGATCTCGACGAGGCCAACGCCCTCGATTTTCTACGTAAAAACCACTACTATTTCTGGGACGCCAAGAACGGCCCCTATAGCGTTTTTCCCGACGGGGCCGACACGCTCACCACGGCCATGGCCGCCTCACTCAAGCGCCCCGTGGCTTTGAATAAGATCGTCGCCCACATCGACGCCAAGCCCCGCTCGGTCACCGTGACCTGTACCGACGGCACGACCTACACCGCTCGGACCTGCATCAACACCATTCCGCCAACCGTCCTGCGGGACATTCCCATCGACGGCAAATATCCGGCCGAGCAGCGGGAATCCTGGCGGCGCCAGCGGTCTGATCAGGCGATCCAGATCGTCTTCAAGTATAGCCAGCCCTTCTGGGAAAAGGACGGGCTGCCGTCCGCCATGTGGACCGACGGACCCTTTGAATTCTTCGTCGTAACGCCGTCTCACACCCAGGCGGCCGGCGTTTTCCGCGCCTATGTCAACGGCAAAGCCATCGGCGCCCTTAACGCGATGAGCGATCAGGACGTCGCCCAGAAGGCCTTAGCCGAACTGGTCCGCCTGCGTCCGGCGGCGGCGGGCCTGGTCGAGGTCCAGCACATTCACAACTGGTCGACCTATCCCTTCTCCAAAGGTCACGTCGCCTACTTCCAACCCGGCGACATCGAGCGATACGGCCCCCTGGTCGGCAAGCCTATCGGCGGCATGTATTTCGCCGGAGAGCACAACTGCCGGGTCAATGCGGGCATCGAAGGCGCCTGCGAAGCGGCTGAAAACGCGGTCATTTCGATCCTCGAAAAGATCGGCAAGGCCTAACCGACATCGTGGCCTAGGCCCTGTCATCAATGCCCGAATTTGCGCGAAACGGAGACTGACGTGAGTGAAACGACAAAATCTCAAGGCGCGACCCGCCGCAACGCCCTGGCTGTTGGCGCCGTCTCGTTGGCGTTTGGTCTCGGCGGCAGCGAGCCGGCCGCGGCGGCCGCCAAGCCCAAGCGCATTCCCATCCGCTTTGACGACCCTATCTGGAACCGCGAGACCGCCGCCCGGTTGCAAGCGGACACCACCGGCAAGCAGGTCTACGGCCATTGCACCGGCGTGGTCTGCGGCATCCGCCCCAATGAGGCAGTGCGGACGCTGTTCGGGTTCGAAGTGTTCAGCACCATCCGCGTTTTGCGCCAAAAAGACGGCAGCTATCAGCGGATGACCAAGGAAGCGATCTTCTACACCGATCCAAAAACGGGAGCGATTCTGGACACCTGGGACAATCCCTATACCGGCGAAACGGTCAAGGTGGTGGACGTGCACAACGATCCGTACAACTGGATCATCGCCTCCACGATCCAGCCGCCCGCCCTGCCCGGCACGGTCACCACCGGTCAGGCCGTCCCCGGCGGCAAGCCCTATCTGCTGCGCTGGAGCGAGTTGGGCGAAGACACCATCCTGATGACCGAAGACTACCACGGCTACTATCCGAACCTGCTCAGCCCGGAAAAATGGCCTCGGGAATCCTCAGGCCCGATGATTCAGTCCTCTGAACTGTTCCGCTATTATATCCGCCGCGAGGATCTGGAAGACCCGACCAAAACCCACCTGCCCCACAATGGCAGCTGGGTGCGGGTGACGCCTTGGCTGCCCTGGATGCTGATGGGGCCTATGCCTGGTCATATCATGTACGACGGCGCCTTCAGCTCCGCCTCGACCATCGAGCGTATCCCCGAGCCGGTGCTTGAGCGCATTCGCAAGCGCTATCCCGACTACATGACCGCGCCGACCAAATGGTATGGGCCCAACTATTCGAGCCTGGAGCATTATGCGCGCGAACAGACGCCGGCCCCTGTGAAGCCTGCCACCTGAAACATCGGCCAAAGCGTCGCCCCGATTGGGCTTTGTCATGAGCAAGATCGAACGCGGATATCTGTCGGTCGCCGGTCGGCGCGTGCACTATCGGCGGCTGGGTGAAGGCCCGCCGCTGGTCATGCTGCACGGCTCGCCCGGGGACGGCGAAATGCTGGCGGCCGAGATGGCCGCAGCGTCGCGGCGGTTTACCTGCTTCGCCCTAGACACGCCCGGCTTTGGCGAGTCCGATCCCCTCCCCGGCGATGTCTTGACCGTCAAGGATCTGGCGGGCGCCACAGCGGCGGCGATGGCGGCCCTCGGCCTGCCCCCCTGCCGGGTCTACGGAACCCATACCGGCGCCGCTATCGGTCTGGAGTTGGGGGCTGGATGGCCTGAGCAGGTGACCGGCGTGGTGCTGGAAGGCCTGCCGATCTTTACCCAGGCGGAGATGGACGTCCTGTTCGAAGGCTATTTCGAGTCCATGATTCCCGATCCCTTGGGCGGCCACCTGACATCAACCTGGGTGCGCTTTCGCGATCAGTTCACCTGGTTCCCTTGGCGTTCGCGCGACGTGAAGCGCCTCAATCCCGTTGATCGTCCCACGCCCGACGAAATCGAGCTGTGGACTTCGATGTACTACCGGTCGTGCAAGACCTACGGACCCGCCTACAAGGCCGCCTGCTACTACGGTGACAAGGCGCAGATCGCCTTAGCCGCCCTGAGCGTGCCCACCGTGTTCATGTGCAGCGCCGAGGACATGCTGTTCGGTCACTTGGACCGACTGCCCCCGCTGCGTAATGGGCAGACGATTGAGCGGCTGAAACATGACCCCGCCGCCAAATATGAGGCCATCGTCCAGTTCGCCGCGGGTCTCCCCGGCGACGGCGCCGCGCCTGCGCCGCCCGCCAAGCCGGTCCTGGCCGGGACCAATCCCGCCAAGGGCTTCATCAACGCGCCCAGCGGCCAGGTTTTCGTGAGAGCCTATGGCGATCCCTCAAAGCCTGCAGTGTTGCTGGTCCACGACGCGCCCGGCACGGGCTTGGCGTTGGAAAGCCTGGCGCGCGACCTGTCCGCCTCGGCCTATGTGGTCACACCGGACCTGCCCGGCGTGGGCGACTCTGACGCCCCAGCCTTGGAGCGTCCCATTCTTCAGTGCGCCGCTGACGCCTTGGCCGCCGTCGCTGACAGCCTGAGCCTGAAGCGGTTCACCTTGGCCGCCATGGGCAGCGGATGCGCAGCCGCCGCGATCTTCGCCGCCGCCGGGCACGCGCAGTTGGCGAGTGTGCTGCTTGAGCACCCGCAAACACCCGATGACATCGCCGACGAGGTCATTGCCCCCGAACTGCCCTTGTCGCCGGAAGGCGCTCACTGGGTGAAGGCCTGGCTGATGCTGCGCGACAATCAGATATACCAGCCTTGGTTCGACGGTCGGGTCCAGGCCCAGCGACAGACCCAGGGCAATTTCGACGCAGCCTGGCTGCATGACCAGACCGTCGCTCTGATGAGATCGCGCCAGACCTATCATCGTTATCCTCGGGCTGCGCACAGGCACGATCCAATCCAGACCCTTCAAGCCGCCCGCACGCCCGTTCAGATCGCCGATAGCGGCGGCCTGGGCGCGCTCATCCTCTCGACCTTGCCAAAGAACGGATAGACCATGACCCGACTGACCCTCTCGCTCGCCGAACGCCTGGCCAAGGCCGCCATCGCGAAGGCCCGCGAGGACAAGATGAACCCCATGTCCGTGTCGGTGATCGACGCCAGCGGCTACGTGAAGTTCGCTCTTCGCGAGGACGGCGCGGGCATAGCGGGCGTGGACATCGCCCAGGGCAAGGCGCGCGCCGCGCTCACCTTCGGCTGCACCTCCAAACAAATCGCCGATGCACTCACCGGCAATGCCCTGGCTGGTCCGTCCGTGCTGTCCGTGCTGGGCGGGAAGGTCGTTCTGCTGGGCGGCGGCGCGCCGATTGTCGACCAGGACGGTCAGACCATCGGCGCCATGGGCGCGGCCGGCGATGCGCCGGATAAGGACGAGGCTATCGTCCTGGCCGCCCTGGCCGGATGAAATCCTACTTGCGTACGTCCTGAGGGCGAGGATCGGGCCCCGGATTGCCCAAGGCGGCGCCGCTGAGGCCTTGCAAGGCTAACCCGTGCCCAACCTCGCGCACGACCAGCTCCTTCAGCCGTTGGGCGGTGGCCACGCGCATGTAGCGCAGGGTCAAGGTGGGTAGCGCCGCCAGCTGGCGCGCGAGGGCCCAGGCGCGCGGCATCAGATCATCCGGCGCCAGCACTTCGTTGACCACGCCCAGACGCAGCGCCTCCTCGGCGCCGATCTTTTGCTGGGTGGCCAGGAAATAGCGACCGCGCACCGGCCCCAGAACGTGCGGCCACAGGACATGGACTCCATCGCCCGGCGTCAGACCAAAGGCGAGGTGCGGAAGGTCTTGGAAAACTGCTGTGTCGGAGGCCAGGACAGCGTCGCAGGTCAGGATATACTCGCTGTGGACCAGGGCCGGTCCATTGACCGCCGCGATCACCGGCACATCGATATCCAGCAGGTTCTGCAGAACCTTTTTGCCCTCCCAATAGACCCGGTCCCAGTTCCTGGGCACGGTGAAATCGTCCTTCTCGGTGCCTTGGGATTCATCGAAGGCGGCGATCCAGCTGTCTCCGGTCCCGGTCAGGATCATCACCCGCGTGTCGGCGTCCCGACTGATGTCATAGAAGGCGTCGACCATGTGTTCATGGGTGCGCGGGCCGAACAGACACGGTCCGCCGCGTGTATGGAACCTGACCTCCAGAATGCCGTCGGCGTCGCGCCGCATCTTCAGCTGGTCGTACTTGGTGAAATAGGCCGGTTCCAAAGGGTCCTCCTAGGCATAGACGGGTCTCAAAAAGACTAGGGCGATGTCGCTGGGTCAGGAGGATGGCAAACTTGGAATTGACCGAATGGCGGATGAATATTCGGGCGCTATTGGCCATTCATCCATTGCCGGACAAGGTTCGAAGCCAGGGTCGCGTCCGTTCAGCCTCCCCGCTACGGACACGATTATTGTGGGGCGCACTGAAGGCCTCGAGCGGGATGCTCGGGGCCTTTTTTTCTGGCTTGGCCGGATCGTCTTCGGCCGTTTGACCTAGCTTGACCGCAAGGGGTGCCAAGGCCGGTGCAGCGCGATTGGGACTACATCATCATCGGCGCGGGCAGCGCCGGTTCAACCCTGGCCTCAAGGCTGTCGCAAAACCCGGCTTGCTCTGTGCTACTGGTCGAGGCCGGTGGAAGGGATCTATCGGCGCAAATCAAAGTTCCAGGGCTGCTCGAAGGCGCGCTGACCAACCCAGCCCTCAGTTGGAGCTATCTGGGCGAGCCTGACCCCACCCTGAACGGCCGGCGGCTGACGTGGGCGGCGGGACGGGTTGTCGGGGGATCATCCTCCATCAACGGCATGGTCTATGGCCGAGGTTTGCCGGCGGATTATGATCGGTGGGCGGCCGATGGCGCTGCGGGCTGGGGCTGGAGCGACATGGCCCCCTACTTCAAGCGCATCGAGCATTGGACGGGTCCGCCGGACGCGCGGCGCGGCCAGGATGGTCCGCTGTGGGTTCGGCGGTTCGACCAGACCGATCCGTCGTGCGCCGCCGCCATGCAGGCCTTGATCGATCTGGGGGTTCCGCCGGTGGATGACTACAGCGTGGGCATTGCCGAGGGGATCGGGCTGACTCAAGCGACGCAGAAGAAGGGTTGGCGACATAGCGCCGCTAACGCCTACCTGGGGCCGGCGTGGCGGCGGGGTAACCTGACCGTCATGACGGGCGCTCAGGCCCAAAAGCTGTTGTTCGATGGTCTCCATTGCCTCGGCGTACGCGTCTTTCGGCGCGGCAAGACCATAGACTTACACGCCCGATGCGAGACCATTGTCAGCGCCGGCGCCATCGGCGCCCCCAAACTGCTCCTGCTATCGGGCGTCGGCCCCGCCGAAGAGCTGAAGGCTCTCGGCATCGAGGTGGTCCATAACCTGCCGGGCGTCGGTCGCGGCCTTAACGATCACGTCAATATCAAGCTGTCGGCGCACGTGCACAGCCGCACCTACAACACCCGGCGCAAAGGCCTGTCCGCCCTGGGTGAAGGCTTGCGCTTTGCGATTAACCGCTCCGGGGCGGCGGCAAGCCCTGCCAATCACGTGCAGGCTTTTGTCCGCACCGACCCCGAATCGCCGGTCGCAGACGTCCAGTTGCAAATCATGCCCTTTGGCTTTGGCTCCGACGCGGAGATGGCTCGGGATGGCCTGACGGTCGTGGTCAGCCCCTGTCAGCCGGAAGTGCGCGGAGCCGTCACACTAGGATCAGCAGACCCGGATATCGCGCCCAAAATCACAATCGCCCTGCTGGACAGCGAGCGTGATCGGGCGCGTCTGCTGCGCGGCTGCCGACTGGCCTTGCAAGCCCTTCAACAGGGCCCTGTGCGGGCGTTCGGCGGACAGGTCTATGCACCCCGCCAAAACGCCCCAACGGACGAGGAATGGCTGACCTTCTTTCGCCAGACCGCCGCCCTCAACTGGCATCCGACCAGCACCTGTCGCATGGGCTTGGGCGCAGCCGACGTGGTCGACTACGCCCTCAAGGTGCGCGGGCTCGACGGCGTCAGCGTGGTCGATGCATCCGTCATGCCCACGGTCACCAGCGGCAACACCAACGTCCCGGTCATCGCGATCGCGGAAAAGGCGGCGGATATGATCATCGCCCGCAGACGCTAGTCCAGGCAGGCCTTCACGGCCTGGGCGCGATCCGCGTAGGTGGTTTTCATCAGCTTGGCGCCAGGGACGAGCGCAGCGGCCTGGACCGCGTAACGGGCCAGAGGATCACGCTCCACCTCCAGCACCCAAGTCGGCGCCGTCAGCAGGGGCAGCCGGTCGGCCAAGCGGTGAGCAAACGCGGCCTGATAGGCCAGGTGATAGGTTGACCACCCCTTCAGGACCTCCGCCGCGCGCTGCATCAGAACGGGCGGCGCCGGCGGAGCGCCGCCGGAGATCCTGTGCGCCTCATCTCGCCGATAGTGCGGAAAGTGCTGCGTAGTGTGGGCCATGAAATCCCACACCCAGTGCAGATGCCGTCCCTCGGCGTCGGGCACGATCTGGGGGGCATAGCGCGACAGATATTCAGCGCGTTCCTGATCGGTGAATAGCCCTACCCCGTCCAAGATGACTCGGCGCACGCGACCCGGCTGGGCAATGGCCAGCTCACAGACCACTTGGGCGCCGGTGTGGTGCCCGTAAAGATCAACCTTTGGCAGGTCCAGCCGATCCAACACCCGGATGAGGCAGTCCGCGTAAAAGGCGATGCTTGTCGGCGCGGCGGGCGGTGGATCGGACTCGCCGTTGCCCATCATGTCGGGGGCAAACACCGGGCGATCTGCACCCAGCGCCTCGATCAAGGGCGCCAAGCCCAGCGACGATCCTGGACCACCGTGGGCCATCACCAAGGGGGTAAGGCCAAGCGGCTCCTGCCCGGCCGCATGACGATAGTGCACGAGCCCATCGTCGATGCGGACGAAAGCGCGCTCGACCCGCGCAGGGCTCACGGCTTGTCTTCTTCGCGCTCCAAGGCTTCGACGTCCTCGGTGATCACGCGAAACAGTCTGCGGATATAGCCGTCGCGCCAGGCCTCTCGGTCCCCGTCGGCCGCAGCATCCGGCCGATAGGCCTCTACGGCGGCGTGGCTGGGCGCCTGTCCCTCGCCCGCCACGCGTTCATGGGTATCCAACCTGTCGCGGATCGAGGCGACCTCGGAGACGAGGGCCAAGAGCA
>CAYVHP010000127.1:0-102284 GCA_964451265.1 uncultured Caulobacteraceae bacterium
CCTGTGCAGGGTGACGAGCCTCCTCTCCCCCTCGAGGGGGGAGAGGTCGGGCGTGGGGGTGTGGCCCGCGACAAATCTCCAGAACTCTTAGGAGGCGCCTCCACCTCTTTTCCTCCAAGCTCAGCGCGAACACCCCCATCCCTGCCCTTCCCCCCTCGAGGGGGAAGGATGGATAAATTGGGCATCGACCTCGTCCTGGGCGATCCCGGCGCGCCGCCGGTGGTCGAAGTGCTGTTGTCGCAGGGCCATGTGCCCTGGGCGGGCCACACAGCCCAGCACGCCATGGCCGAGGTTTACGATGCGATCCGCAAGACCCAAACCGCCCTGGTGTTCGTCAATACCCGCTGGCAGGCCGAGTTCGCTTTCCAAGAGCTTTGGCGGCTGAACGAGGACAATCTGCCGATAGCCCTGCACCACGGCTCCCTGTCCGCCGAGCAGCGCCGCAAGGTCGAGGCCGCCATGGCGCGGGGCGAGTTGCGCGCGGTGGTGTGCACCTCGACGCTCGACCTGGGCATCGACTGGGGTCAGGTGGACCTGGTGATTCAGCTGGCGGCGCCCAAGGGGTCCGCCCGCTTGGTGCAAAGGATCGGGCGGGCCAATCACCGGCTGGACGAGCCGTCCCACGCCCTGCTGGTGCCCGCCAGCCGTTTTGAGATGCTGGAATGTCAGGCCGCGCGCGAGGCTGTGGCCGAAAACGCCTTGGACGGCGAGCTTGAGCGCACCGGCGCCTTGGACGTGCTGGCGCAGCACGTCATGGGCCTAGCCTGCGGCGAGCCGTTCGACCTGATTGATCTTTATACGGAGGTTTGTTCGGCCGGACCCTATGCGAGCCTGAGCTGGGAGGATTTCGAGTCCGTGGTCGATTTCGTCTCCACCGGCGGCTATGCCCTGAAGACCTACGACCAGTTCCGCCGCATCGTGAAGGGCCAGGACGGTCTGTGGCGCGTGAGGAACGGCCAGACCGCCCTGCGCCACCGCCTCAACGTCGGCGCCATCGTCGGTCCGGAAACCCTGAACATCCGCTTGCTCGCCGGACGCCGCGCCGGGCGCAAGATCGGCGAGGCGGAGGAAGGCTATCTCGAACAGCTTGAAATCGGCGACACCTTCATCTTCGCGGGTCAGGTCTGGCGCTTCCACGGTGTGACGGGTCCAGACGCCCTGGTCACCCCGGTGCCCAACACCGATCCCAAAATGCCCAGTTGGGGCGGCTCCAAGTTCGCCCTGTCCACCTTCCTGGCCCGGCGCGTGCGAGCGATCATCGCCGATGAGCCGGGCTGGCGGCGCCTGCCGGACGATGTGTGCGAGTGGCTGCACGCCCAGAAGCAGCGCTCCATCATCCCGGCGATGGACGATCTGTTGGTGGAGACCTTCCCCCGCCACAGACGCTTCTTCCTATGCTGTTACAGTTTCGAGGGCCGGCTGGCGCACACCACCTTGGCCATGTTGCTGACGCGGCGCTTAGAGCGGGCGGGGGTGGGGCCGGTCGGGTTCGTGGCCAGTGACTACGCCCTGGCGATCTGGGCGGCGCGGCCGATGGACGAATTGGATTTGGACGCGCTGTTCCAGCAGGACATGCTGGGCGACGATCTGGAATCGTGGCTTGAGGAAAGCGTGATGATGAAGCGCGCCTTTAAGACCTGCGCCCTGATCTCGGGCCTGATTGAGCGGCGCTTCACCGGCCATGAGAAATCCGGACGCCAGGTGACCTTTTCCAGCGACCTGATCTATGACGTCCTGCGCCGCCACCAGCCCGATCACCTGATGCTGCGCTGCGCCCGGTCCGACACGGCCCAGGGCCTACTGGACATCGGCCGCCTGGGCGACCTTCTGGCCCGCATCCGGGGCCGCATCCGCCCTTCACACCTGGCCAAGGTCTCGCCCTTCGCTGTACCCTTGCTGCTCACGATTGGCCGTGAGTCCGTGCCCGGCGCGCACCAGGACTGGGTGCTCGAAGAAGCCGAAGACGACCTGATCGCCGAGGCGATGCGGTGAGCAACGCTCAGAAGAAGATCGTCATCCTCGGGGCGCCGCAAGGCGAGTCCGAGGACCCAGCAAGCGGAACGCCTGGAGCGGCTGGGTCCTCGGATAACGGCTGCGCCGTTTCCGAGGATGACATTTCATTTGGAGTTTTGGCTTTCCGCTCCAGCGCCGAAGCTCTCCACGTCCGCGTCGCCGGCGTCTGGGCCACGCTTCTGCCCTCGGGCGCGCTGTTTATCGAGGCCGAACGGACCTTGGTGTGCGGCGATCTGCATCTGGAGAAGGGGTCATCCTACGCCCGGCGCGGCCAGCTTTTGCCGCCCTACGACACCCGCGAGACCCTGCGGCGATTGGCCGGCGACGCCGCGCGAGCGGATGCGGAGACCGTCGTCTTGTTGGGCGACACCCTGCATGACCGGGAGGCGAACGGACGCATCGCCCCCGAAGACGCGGAAACGCTGGGCTCTATCGCCCTGGGACGGACCCTGCTCTGGATCGTCGGCAACCATGACCCGCAGGGTCCCGGAACCCTACCCGGCCAAACCATCGACGAATTGAAGATCGGACCTCTGATCCTGCGCCACGAGCCTCAGCCTGGACCTCAGCGCGGCGAGGTGGCTGGCCATCTGCATCCCTGCGCGCGGGTGGTGGCTTCGGCCCGCAGCGTGCGGCGGCGCTGCTTCATCACCGATGGCGAGCGCCTGATCCTGCCGGCTTACGGCGCCTATGCCGGAGGGCTCAGCGTGCGCGATGCGGCCTTCGCCGGCCTCTTCAGCCGCCCGCCCCTGGTGGGCGCCATCGGCTCACGCCGAGTGCATGCGGTGAAGTTCGCGGCCGTGGCGGCGGACTAAGGCCTTAGCGCGCTGGCGTCCGCCGGAGGTGGAAATAGGCCTCAGCGGGGGTCTTGGGCAGATCGTCCAGGGTGAAATAGCCGCGACCCTTCACGTCCAGGCGAGCGAAATGCCGGTCGGACTGATCGATGAATTCCTTGTGGCTAATGCGGAAGTCGAAGTTGCGGTCCGCCGACATCACCGGCTCAGGGTCATTGAACAACCCGAAAAAGGCCGCGCCCTGATTGGTCAGCACCGGTTTAGGCGGGGTATCCGTGCCGTCGCCCGAATCCTGGATCTTCTGCAGCTTGGCGCCGCCATCGTCCTGGAGGCTCGCGCGGATCACGCCGGACCGAAGAGAGGCGCTATCCCGGTTGAGAATCTCAGGAACGATGACGTTTTCGTAGATGTAGACCTCATCCGAATTCAGGACGCCGTCGCCATCCCGGTCCAGTTTCTTGAAGAAATGCTCGGCGTCTGCGCGAAACTCATCTCGATCTATTTTGCCATCCGCGTTGGCGTCGACCTGTTTGAACCAGGTCACAATGGGATAGGGCTGAGACTGCGGTCCAAAAAACGGCTCGCCGCACGGACTGATGAACAGGGTCAGCGGCTCGTCCTCCTTGGCCGCGGCGCCGAGGGCGATCAGGCAGGCGGCGACGCTGGCGCAGAGCAGGGTGATGGTCTTCAAGGTCGACACTCGCGTTATTGCCCCGGGTGTTTTTAGACCGCCGGCTCGGTGGGCGAAAGGCGCCCGCCCAGACGGATCGGCTCGATCCGGCGCGCCAGTCCCGTGGCCGGGTCGGTCTCCACAAACACGCCGCACACCGTGGCCGGGCCCGAAGCCGGCTGATAGCGGCCTTGCGAAATGCGCGTGGTGAAGCGGCGCAGGGGCTCTTCCTTCTGATTGCCGATCACACTGTCGTAGTCGGCGCAGGCGCCGGCGTCGGTCTGGTAGGCGGTGCCGCCGTTGAGGATCTGGGCGTCGGCGGTCGGCACATGGGTGTGGGTGCCGATCACCAGGCTGGCGCGCCCGTCGCAGAAGTGGCCCATGGCCATTTTCTCAGAGGTCGCCTCGCAGTGCATGTCGACGATGGCCGCATCGCAGGCCACGCCCAGGGGGCAATCGTTCAGCGCCTTGTCCACGGCGGCGAAAGGATCATCCAGCGCGTCCATGTGCACCCGGCCCAGCAGATTGATCACCAGGATGCGCCTGCCGCCCGCGATCTCGAACAGCCAGGCGCCGCGGCCCGGCGCGTCGGCCAGGATCGGATAGTTGAGCGGCCGGATCAGGCGCGGCTCGCGCACGATATAGGTCAGGGCTTCCTTCTGATCCCACGAGTGATTGCCCAGGGTGATGCAGTCGGCGCCCGCCTCGAAAATCTCATTGGCGGTATTTTCGGTAATGCCGAAGCCGGCCGCGGCGTTCTCGCCATTGACCACCACGAAATCCAGCGCCAGCCGGCGCTTGATCCCCGGCAGATGGTCAGCCAATCCCTCGCGGCCTGAGCGGCCCACCACATCGCCAAAAAACGCCAGTCGCATTCGTCGTCCTTACCTCAGCACGACATGATAGCCGGTTTCGGTGAGGATGGCGTCCAACGGTTGATCGTGCGCTTCGCAGGGGACCCGGTCGATCTGTTGGCCCGCATAGGCCAGGCCGATAACCCACACGCGGCCGTGCGCCCGCAGGCCCTCAAGCGTGCGGTCGTAATGGCCCGCGCCCTGGCCCAGACGATGGCCCTCGCGGTCAAAGGCCAATAGGGGCGCGATGACCAGGTCGGGGATCAGCCTCTCGGCGGAGTGGGTCGGCGCGGGGATGTTCACGGCGTCCGGTTCGAGCGGTTGCCCGGTCTCGTAAGCGCGAAAGATCAGCGGGCTATGACGATCCAGCGCCACCGGCAGAGCGATTGTCGCGCCCGACGCCTCAAGGCGCCTGAGCACCGGCCAAGGATCGATCTCCCCGCCCAGGGGGTGGTAGCCGGCGACAACCGAGAACGGCGGCAGTTCATCCACCGCCAAATGCCCCGCCGCCTGATCGCCCGCGCCTGGATGGCTAGCCGACAGCTCGCGCCGCCGCATGCGAAGCTGAGCGCGCAGGGCGGGTTTGTTCATGCTCCCCCGTGCACGGGGGAGCTGGCAGCGAAGCTGACTGAGGGGGCGTGCCGCCGCACTTCGGCCAGGATCGTAGCGAGCATCGACTTAAGATCGTCTCTCACGTCGTCGTTGCAAAAGCGCAAGGTCGTTATCCCCTGCGTGCGCAACCAAGCATCGCGGCGCGCGTCGTGCAGTTCGGCCCCTTCAACCCCGTGGCTGTAGCCATCCAATTCGATGGCGAGCCTCGCGGTGGAGCAATAGAAATCAAGGATATAGGGCCCCATCGGGCATTGCCGACGAAAATGGAACCCGCTGAGCTTACGCCCCTTGAGCTGAACCCAGAGCGCGACTTCTGCGGACGTCAAAGCTCTGCGCAATCGCCGAGCGCGTTTAAGAGTGATGGTCTGCGACCGCACGCCCCCTCCACCGCTTCGCGGTCCCCCTCCCCCGTTTCACGGGGAAGGACCAAATAGGGTGGCGGCGCCGCGAGGGCCGTGAGGGCGTTGAAATCCCCTCGGACCTGGATAACCAGGTGGGCGCCGTGTCTCCAGGACCACGATCCTGGCGAGGGACAGCTCCCGATGAGGATGATTAAGGTCCCCGGGATTTGATGCCTTCGACGAGAGCCGCAGCAAGACCCGCCGCCTCTAATCTAAGGCCGCCCGCCGCTCGCTACAAGCGCGACGCGCAAGACTCAGCCTGCGGCCTTTTCCGCCAGCGCCTCGATCCGCTTAGCGGTGGCGTCCAGCGCGGCGACCGCGCGTTGCTCGGCGTGGTCGACGCGCGCTTGAAGATGGCCCATCTCAATGCTGGCGCGGGCCAGCCGGGCCTTGGCGTCCGCCAGCTCATCGGCCATCAGCAAGGCGCCCATCAAAAACAGCCGGGTTTCGCCCAGTTGGCCGACCTCGGAAGACACCTGGCGGACCTGGCTGTCGAACACGGCGGCCAGCTCGCGCAGATTGGCCTCCTGCCCGTCTTCGCAGCCGACCACATAGGATCGACCGTTCACCTCAATGCTCACCTGGGCCATGTCAGACCTCCTTGCCGGCGCGGGCGCCGAGCACTTGGCTGATCTCGGTGATCGCCCGGTCCAAGGCGCGGGCGGCGTCTTCGCCCGCAGCCGTCAGCGCCCGCTCACGACCCCGCGCGGCGTCCAGTTCCTCGGCCAGCATGGCGCGGTCCTGGTCGAAGGCGCCTCCGGAGTCCGCCTTGGCCGCCAATCCCTCCAAGCGGCTTTCCAGCAGGGCGGTCGCCCGCTCCAGCCGACGCACGGCGATGTCCAGCGCGTTTTCCACGTCCGACTCCGGCGCCATTGCATTCGCCTCCCTCATCATCAGGCCTTCTCATCCTCTATAGACTGCTGCGGCCCGCGCCCGAAAGCATCCGAATGCGGATGGCGCGTTTTGGTTGAACCGCTCGGCTTGACCAAGCGCCTTGGGCATGGCCTAGGACGCACTTCCGCCGCCCTGTCAGAGACGCCGATTCCCATGCCCGCCAACCCCATCGTCATGGCCGACGCCATCCGGGTCCTGTCGATGGACGCCGTGCACAAAGCCAAGTCCGGCCACCAGGGCATGCCCATGGGCATGGCCGATGTGGCCACCGTGCTGTGGACGCGCTTCCTCAAATATGACGCCTCGGCCCCCGACTGGGCCGACCGCGACCGCTTTGTGCTGTCAGCGGGCCACGGCTCGATGCTGCTTTACGCCCTGCTGCATCTGACCGGCTTCAAGGCCGTGACGATGGCGCAGATTCAGAACTTCCGCCAATGGGGTTCCGCCACGCCCGGACACCCCGAATATGGGCACACGCCTGGGGTTGAGACGACGACCGGGCCGCTGGGCCAAGGAATCGCCACCGCCGTGGGCATGGCCATGGCCGAGCGTCATCTGAACGCGCGCTTTGGCGACGAGCTGGTGGATCACCGCACCTGGGTCATCGCCGGGGACGGCTGCCTGATGGAAGGGGTCAGCCACGAGGCGATTTCCCTGGCCGGGCGCTTTGGCCTGAACAAGCTGACGGTCCTGTTCGACGACAACAACACCACGATCGACGGGGTCGCCACCATCGCCGAAACCGGCGATCAGGTGCTGCGCTTCAAGGCGGCGGGCTGGGCGACCAAGACCGTCGACGGCCATGACCACGGCGCCATCCGCCGGGCCCTAGCCTGGGCGACCAAGCAGACCAAGCCCAGCTTCATCGCCTGCAAGACCAAGATCAGCAAGGGCGCCGGCGCCAAGGAAGGCAATCCGCACAGCCACGGCTACACCCTGTTCGACGACCAGATCGCCGACGCGCGCAAGGCCATGGGCTGGACCGCCCCGCCCTTCGTCGTGCCCGACGAGGTGCTGAGGCCTTGGCGCGCGGCGGGGCGCAAGGGACGCAAGGTGCGCAAGAGCTGGCAGGGCCGCCTGGACGCCGCGCCGTTGGGCGCAGATTTCAAGCGGGCCCTATCCGGCGAACTGCCCGCCGGCGCCTTTGACCCTCTGGACGCCCACATCAACGGCTTGGTGCAGAAGCCCATCGCCGAAGCCACCCGGGTGATGTCGGGCGCGGCCCTGGCGGCCCTGGTCCCGGCCATTCCCGAGATGATCGGCGGCTCGGCCGACCTGACCGGCTCCAACAACACCTACGTCAAGGGAACCCAGGCGTTCGACGCGCCGGGCTATGCGGGGCGCTATATCCAATATGGCGTGCGCGAGCACGGCATGGCGGCGGCCATGAACGGCATGGCCCTGCACGGCGGGGTTATCCCCTTCTCGGGCACCTTCATGGTGTTTTCAGACTATAGCCGTCCGGCCATCCGCCTGGGGGCGCTGATGGGCGTGCGCGTGGTGCATGTGATGACCCACGACTCCATCGGCCTGGGCGAGGACGGCCCGACCCACCAACCGGTGGAGCACCTGGCCGCCCTGCGGGCCATGCCGAACCTTCTGGTGTTCCGTCCGGCAGACGGCATCGAAGCGGCCGAATGCTGGCGCCTGGCGCTGGAGGCCAAGACGACGCCCTCGATCATGGCCCTGTCGCGTCAGAAGACCGCCCAGGTGCGGGCCTCGGCGGATGAGAACCTGTCGGCCAAAGGCGCCTATGAGCTCATCGCCGCCTCGGGCCCAGCCAAGGCGACGATCTTCGCCTCGGGCACCGAGACGGCCATCGCGGTTCAGGCGCGCGCGCTGCTGGAAGCCGAGAGTGTGCCCACGCGGGTGGTCTCCACCCCCTGCTGGGAACTGTTCGAGCAGCAAAAGCCGGCCTATCAGGCCGCCGTCATCGGCAAGGCCCCCGTGCGTGTGGCGGTGGAAGCCGGCGTGCGCCAGGGCTGGGAGCGGTTCATTGGCCCGGACGGCGGCTTCGTCGGCATGTCCACCTTCGGCGCCAGCGCGCCCTATCAGGTGCTCTACGAAAAGTTCGGCATCACCGCCGAAGGGGTGGTCGCGGCAGTTAAAGCGCGGCTCTAGCTGAAAGCAGCGCTTGCGTCTGAGCGCAAGGATGGCGAGTTTGGGGGCGTCTTAGGAGGCCCTCGTAGATGTTCGTATCGTTCTTCCCCCGCCCCAAGTGGTTCTTCTGGTCCGCCGTGTTGTGGACGGCTCTGGCCATCGGCCTGTGGTATGCTGGCGGCAAGCATTTGGGCGCGGTCTTCGGGCTGCCGCCAGCCGCCCCGGGGGCGCCGCCCATCGTCGGACTTGGCCTGTTCTGGTCCAAGCCGCTGCTTTGGTTCTATCTCTATTACCTGGTGTTCGTCGGCGCATTTGCCGCCTTTTGGCGCGTGTTCTCGCCCCATCCCTGGTGGCGCTGGTCGGTGCTGGGATCGGCTCTGATCATCCTGACGACCTATATCAACGTCGAGGTCAGCGTCGCCATCAACAACTGGTACGGGCCCATGTGGGACTTCGTACAACAGGCGCTCGGCAAGACGGCGCCGGTGACTCTCGGCCAGTTCTACGGCCTGATTGCGACCTTCCTTGAGATCGCCCTGTTCGGCATCACGGTGACGGTGCTGAACCTGTTCTTCATCAGCCACTATGTGTTCCGCTGGCGCTGGGCCATGAACGACTACTACGTGGAAAATTGGCAAAAGCTGCGAAGCGTGGAAGGCGCAGCGCAGCGGGTGCAGGAAGACACCATGCGCTTCTCCACCACCATGGAGGACATGGGGGGCAGTTTCATCAATTCGATGATGACCCTGATCGCCTTCCTGCCTGTGCTCATGCGCCTATCAACGCACGTGAAAACCCTGCCCATTCTCGGCGATGTGCCCAACGCCTTGGTGATCGCGGCATTGTTGTGGTCCGCCTTCGGAACCGGCCTGCTCGCGATTGTGGGTATCCGACTGCCCGGGCTGAACTTCCGAAATCAACGCGTGGAAGCGGCCTATCGCAAGGAGTTGGTTTACGGCGAGGACGAAGCGGATCGGGCGCAACCGCCGACGGTCGCCGAACTGTTCGCCAATGTGCGGAAAAACTATTTCCGGCTATATTTCAATTATATGTACTTCAATGTCGCGCGCTATCTGTATTTGCAAACCGATGTGGTGTTTTCGCTCGTCCTGCTCGGACCATCCGTTATCGCCGCCACCATCACCTTCGGCTTGATGCAGCAGATCATGGGCGCGTTCAGCCAGGTCAGCTCCTCGTTCCAGTACCTAGTCAATTCCTGGTCGACCATTGTGGAGCTGCAGTCCATCTACAAACGCCTTCGCGCCTTCGAGTCGGTCCTGAACGAGAAACCCCTAGGGGCGATCGAAGCCGAGGCGCCGTACGTGGTGGGCTAAACCGCCTCGTCCAACACGCCCTCGATCCCCTGTTCGCGCACCTTGCGATAGAGGGTCGAGCGGCCGATGCCGAGGCGGCGGGCCACTTCGGACATGTGGCCGGCGTATATCTCGATGGCCAGCTGGATCAGGTCGCGTTCGACCTCCTCCAGGGTGCGCAGGTGGCCGCGTTCGTCCAGCACGCGCACGGGCGAGGCCACGGGCATGTCGTCCACCGTCAGCTGCATTGAGGTGGGCAGAGCGGGCATGACGGACGCGGGCGCGCTGTCGGCCGGCGGCTGCAGACCTGACACCGCCGGGAAGTCGTAGGGTTGCAGATAGGGCGCGTCGGCCAGGACGATGGCGCGATAGACCGCGTTTTCCAGTTGGCGGACATTGCCCGGCCAGTCGTGGGCCGTCAGCAGCGCCAGGGTCTCGGCGCTGGCCCCGGCCACGCGCTTGCCTTCTTCGATATTGAAGCGGCGCACGAAGTGCTCCACCAGGGCCGGGATGTCCTCGCGCCGCTCGCGCAGGGACGGCGCCTCGATGGGGAACACGTTCAGGCGATAGAACAGGTCCTCGCGGAAACGGCCTTCCTTGACCTGCTGGGCGAGGTCGCGATTGGTCGCCGACAAGATGCGCACATCGACCTTGACCGAGCGCTTGGCGCCCACGGGGTCGATCTCGCTCTCCTGCAAGGCGCGCAGCAGCTTGACCTGCATGTCGAGCGGCAGCTCGCCGATCTCGTCCAGGAACAGGGTCCCGCCGTTGGCCTCCTGGAACTTGCCCAGATGTTTGTCATGGGCGCCGGTGAAGGCGCCCTTCTCGTGGCCGAACAGGATGGATTCCACCAGGTTCTCAGGCAGGGCGCCGCAGTTGACCGCCACGAAGGGCTTGCCGGCGCGATCAGAGGCGCCGTGCACGGCGCGAGCGATCACTTCCTTGCCCACGCCGCTTTCGCCCAGGATCAGCACCGGAATCTGTGACTTGGCCGCTCGCTCGCCCATGCGCTTGACCTGGGCCATGGCGGGGGATGCGCCGACCAGATCGGCAAAGGTCAGCCGACCCCCGGTCTTCTTCTTCAGCCGGTCCACCTCGGCGGTCAGATCGCCCATCTGCAGGGCGTTGCGGATCGACACTAAAATGCGTTCGGGCGAGGCCGGCTTGATGAAGAAGTCCTGGGCCCCGGCCTGCATGGCCTTGACCACCACGTCCACGCCGCCGGTGGCGGTCAGCACGATCACCGGCTGCATGAAGCCGCGCGTGCGCATTTCCTTGAGCGTATCCATGCCCGACAAACCGGGCATGACCAGATCCAGGATCACAGCGTCGGCCGGGCCGCCCGAGATCAGCCGCGCCAGGGCCTGATCGCCGCCCTCGGCCAGGGCCACGGCGAAGCCTTCACGCTCCAGCACCGCCTGGATCAGGCGGCGCTGGGTGGGATCGTCGTCAACGACTAGGACCGTTTTGGTCATGAAAAGACACCGCCATCAAAGGACCCTGCCGTTATCGGCATGGGCTATTTTGGGACGGTTATGCGCCCATGGGGGTAAAGGTCCGGTTGAGGAGAGATTGAGGAAAGGTTGCCGATGACCCACTCGTCCCCCATGGGCCACGGCTGTCGAATATGAGGAAGTCGCCCGCCCGACTTCATCTCCTTCCCTGCGCAGCGGGGAAGGGGGACCACGCGAAGCGTGGTGGAAGGGGCCTCTTGCGGCAGTAAAGCCCCCACCACCGCCTTTCAGGCGGTCCCCCTCCCCCGTTCCGCTGCGCTGCACAGGGGAGGAGAGCCTGATCCGGCTCGCTCTTCACCATACGCGATTGCCCTGCGTCGAGGGGGAAGGAAGAATTGGATCAAATCACTACGCGGCCGCCCCGCCCAACCGCTATACGTCCAGCCATGACGATTCATACGCCTGCCGCCGCCACCGAGCTGCCCGAGTGGAGCCTGACCGACCTATACGACGGGCGGGACGATCCGCGCGTCGAACAGGATCTGCAAGCGGCCCGCGCGGCCAACGCCGCCTTGGCCGAACTGAAGGGCAAGCTGGTCGTGGCTCGGGCCGACCCCCAGCGCCTGGGCGCCCTGCTGGCCCACGCTGCAGAGTTATATGAGGCGGCCACCAACAAGCTGTGGTCCCTGGGCGCCTATGCCGGGCTGATGACCTCCACCTGCCGCGAGGATGCGGCCTGGTCCAAGTTCGAGGGCGACATGCGCGCCCAGTCCTCGACCATCGCCGCTGAAGCGCTGTTCCTGACCCTGGAGCTCAATCAGCTGGACGAGGCGGAGATCGAGACGGCCCTGCGCGCCGATCCCGCCGCCGCCCATTGGCGGCCCTGGCTGCGCCGCGTGCGTCTGATGCGGGCGCACGAATTGTCTGATGAGATGGAGCGTCTGCTCAACGACCGCGCTCCGGCGGTCGCCAACTGGTCCCGCCTGTACGACGAGACCCTGAGCCGCATGGTGGTGAAGGTCGGACGCGAAAGCCTCACTCTGCCCGAGGCGCTGAACCGCCTGTCGGACGCCGATCCCGCCCAACGCAAGACCGCAGCCCAGGGCCTCGCCAAGGCGCTGGAGCAGGCCACGCCGACCTTGGCCCTGAGCTTGAACACCATCGCCTTTGAAAAGCAGGTGGAAGACCGTTGGCGGCGCTTTGCCGATCCCGCCGCCTCGCGCCACCTGGCCAATGAAGTGGACGCCGAGGCGGTGGACGCATTGGAAGCGGCGGTGGTGCAACACTATCCGCGCTTGTCGCATCGCTATTACGCCCTCAAGGCCAAGGCCCTGGGCCGCAAGACCCTCGACTACTGGGACCGCAACGCGCCGCTCGATCAGGCCCAGCCGCGCCGGTACGACTGGGAGGAAGCCAAGGCCCTGGTCCTGGCCTCCTTCGATCAACTGGCCCCGGCCTTCGCCGACAAGGCCCGCGCCTTCTTCAACAACCCCTGGATCGACGCGCGGCCTCGCGCGGGCAAATCGTCCGGAGCCTTTTCGCATCCGGTGACCTCCGACAAGCACCCCTATGTGTTCTTGAACTACATGGGCGAGCGACGCGACGTGCTGACCCTGGCCCACGAGCTGGGGCATGCGGTGCACCAGACCCTCGCCGCCCCGCTGGGCACGCTCCTGGCCGACACGCCCCTGACCCTGGCGGAGACCGCGTCCATCTTCGGCGAAGGGCTGGTGTTTGACCGCCTGCTGGCCGACGCCTCACAGGCCGAGCGCCGCGCCCTGCTGGCCGGCAAGATCGAGGACGGCCTCAATACGGTGGTGCGCCAGATCGCCTTCCACCGCTTCGAGCGCCTGTTCCACGCCGAGCGCCTGACCGGCGAGGTCTCGCCCGACCGGATCGGGGACATCTGGCTGCAAGTGATGGGCGAGAGCCTGGGCCCCGCCGTGAAGCTGAACCCCGGCTATGAGTACTACTGGGCCTATGTCAGCCACTTCGTGCACTCGCCCTTTTATGTCTACGCCTACGCCTTCGGCGACCTGTTGGTGGAGGCTCTGATGGAAGAGCGGCTCAAGGACCCCGCAGGGTTCGCCCCGCGCTATGAGGCCCTGTTGGCGGCGGGCGGATCGCAAACCTACGTCGAGGCGCTCAAGCCGTTCGGCCTGGATCCGCGCGAAAAGTCCTTTTGGGAGGGAGGCCTGCACCGCATGGAACGGCTGATCGACGAGTTCGAAGCCCTGGGATGATGGGGCGCAACGATCATTCTAGCCGAACTGCATCGCCGCCAGGAGCTGATCCAGGTCGATAAAGCAAAAGGCCACGGAACTGTCGGCCACGCCAAAGGGCATGAAAAGGCGGCGTCCGTGGGCCATGGCGCCGCAGGTGTAGACGACATTGGGCACATAGCCTTCGCGGTCATCGTCGGAGGGCGAGACGATGGGATGAACGGTGCGGCCGAGCACCTTGGAGGGGTCGTCCTTGTCGAGCAGCACGGCCCCGATGGAATATTTGCGCATGGCGCCGACGCCGTGGGTGAGCAGAAGCCAGCCCTCATCGATCTCAATCGGCGATCCGCAATTGCCGATCTGGACCAATTCCCAAGGATAAAGCGGAGCCAGCAGCAATTGGCCCTCGTTCCAATTGAGGATGTCGTCCGACCGCAGATAGAACAGGTTCTCGCCGTCCTGGCGGCCGATCATGGCGTAGGCGCCGTTTATCTTGCGCGGAAAAAGAGCCATGCCCTTGTTGCGCGCCGCCGAGCCGGTCATGGGCTTCAGCTGAAACGTGCGGTAGTCGCGCGTCACCAACAATTCAGACGCGATATTGAAGCCCGAATAGGCGGTGTAGGTGCCGTAATAAATGGGACCCTCGTCATCGGTCATCATGACGAGGCGCAGGTCCTCAAGCCCGTTGCGCTGCTGGGCGGTGAACGGAAAGATCACCGTGCCCGACAAGGTCGCCTCTACGAACCGCTCCGCCGTCGTGACCATGCCATTGGCCTCGGTCGGCTGGATCGTTGCGCGGGCGGCCACTGAGAAGGGGGGACGGGGCAACAGCTCAAATCCGCCCTTGTGGTCCAAGATGCCCTCACGAAACGCGATGGACGAGATATGCCCCTCGCCGACCGCGCGCAGGGACAGCACCACCCGCACCGCCCCCTGAGTGAGGCCGGACTGGTCTGGGTGAGGCACGATGGAGGGGTTCATCAGGGCGGCGGAGGTATAGGAATATTCGTGGCAGAAATAGGCGCCGATCAGCTCCTTGCGATCCTCGCGAATATCCACATTCAGGTTCAGCGCCGAACGGACCTGTTCGAACCGATCAAGGAACACCTTGCGCGTCTGCCAATGGCGCTGCTCGAAGTCCTTGGCCACCAGGGCCAGTTCGGACTGACAGGTGCGCATGTCCATGGCCAGCACCGCCGAGACGATTCGCTGGACTCGGCAGGTTTGCGTCGCGTGCAGCGACCTGGGCTCGGGCGCAATCTCAAACGGGCGGATGACCACCCGGTCGGGCTCGGCCTGCAGCCGCATAGGAAGAATCTCGAGCAAGGGTCGCGCCTTTTTTCCGGGCGGCTTCACCTATCCGCGACCGTCTTGGACGATTCGGAGATCGTCAGTCTCAATCTCGCATTGGCGCAGGTCGCCAGCTGGAAAGACACCACTGATTCAGCGCCCTTGTTGTGATTGATCCCGCTCCAGGTCAGCCCGTCATAACATTCGCCGTCCGGGGTCGCGACCGACACGCCAAGGCTATTGGCCCCATGATACCAGCCATAGGCCCGTTCGGCTTCCGCGATCCAGCGCGGATCAGAGGTGACCGCGAACGCCGCTTCGCAGGCGTCGATGGTGGCGGCCGCTTCAAGAGGCTGCTGATCGAACAGACTGGAGGAGTCCAGCGGCAGGCCGAAATCAGTCGTCGCTACGGGCAAGAAGTGGCCGCCAAGACCGGTCTGGCGGCGGCACAGCCAGTCCAGAGCTTTCAATCCTTGCGAGACGGCCCGCGCATCGCCCAAGGCGGCGCCAGCGCGAATGACCGCCTCCGCCAGGCGGGCGTTGTCATAGGACAGCGTCGCCTCAAACCACGGCAGGCCTTTTCGCGCGCGGACCGTCAACAGATCGCACAAGCGCTTGAGCTTGGCGGCGGCCATCTTGGTCACCGGGCCACGCTCCCAGCCCAGCTTCAACAGCCCGGCCAAGCCCAGCAGGATGAAGGCGTTGGCCCGCGGGGCCTGGATGGAGTCCAGATGGGGCAGGACTTCTCCCATTAGGGACCGCGCCCACAGTCGGTGCGCCGGATCCTGGCTTTCGGCCATGCTGGCGGCGATGGACATGGCCGCCCGGCCATTGCTGTCCTCCGAGCCGTAGGTCTCAAGCCAGCGCCGCTCATAGCTCATGAAATTACGGAAGCGTCCCTTATCCGGGTTCCAGGCGTCCTGGACAAAGGCCGCGTAAAGCGTGGCCAGTCTGCGGCGTTCCGGTCCCAAGCCGCCGGGCAGGCGATGCATGAGGATCAGGGCGCGAGCGTTGTCGTCCAGGCAGTAGCCGTGACGACGATCAGGTATATCGAACAGGCTGTGCTGGATAATGCCGCAGCTGTCGGTCAGGCGGCTTAGCGCCTCCAGAGAAGGGCTGCACGGGGCGGGTCCACGCGGGGCGCCCACCGCCGGCCGGCGCAGGGTTCGGGCCGCGTCAATAACTTTCAGCTTGCGGTCGGCGTAGCCGCTCCACACCGTGTGGCGGCTGGCGTCATAGATCCGTTCGCTCAAGGCGCGTCGGGCCTCAGGATCATCGAGCAGGGCTATGATTTCGGCGCTGAAGGCCTCGCTGTCGCCGAAGGGCGCCAACCGCCCCAGACCGCCGGACAACAGCTCCTCGGCGTGCCAATAGGGGGTGGATACGATGGGCTTGCCCAGGGCTGCGGCGTAGGACAGCGTGCCTGATGTAATCTGCGCCACGTTCAGATACGGGGTCACATAGATGTCGGCCGCATGCAGATAGTCCACCAGCTGAGACGTGTCGGTATAGGCGTCGACCAGCCGTAGCCGGTCGCCAACGCCAAGGCTGTCGGCCAGGGCCTGCAAGGACTCGCGGTACCGCCCGCCCTCTTGGGCGAACACATGCGGGTGGGTGGCGCCCAACACCAGATACAGGGCGGTCGGCCGCGCCTTGATAATGGCGGGCAAGGCGCGAATGACCGTCTCAATGCCCTTATTGGGGGACAGCAGGCCGAACGTGAGCAGGACCTCGTGACCGGCCACGCCCAGGGCTTCCTTGAACGGTTCGGGATCGAGCAGGGCGCGGTCAGGCGCGCCGTGTGCAATCACGACAATCTTGTCGTCCGCCACACCCCAGACGTCGCGCAGGATTTGCCGTCCGCGCTCGGCCATTACCACCAGACGGGATGATCGGGCCAGGAGTCGGCTGAACACACGTTTCTGATCCCGGTTCGGCTGCTCCAGCACGGTGTGTAAGGTCGTCACCACCGGCAGGTCGACGGCGTCCAACATCAGCATCAGATACTCGCCGGCGGGACCGCCGTAGATGCCGAACTCGTGCTCCACACAGATGGCGTCAGGCTGAGTGCGGGCCAGGCGCGCCGCAGCGGCGCGATAATCGTCCGGCTGCTGTTGGCGAATTTCACAACAGACTTCCTCGGGGAAGGCGTAGGCGTTGCCTTCGTCCACCATGGCGTAGACCTCGCAGGTCAGGTCAGGCCGAGCGCCCAGCAAAGCCTCGCGAACATCTGCGGTGAAGGTGGCTATGCCGCAGCGCCTGGGCGGATAGTTTCCGATCAGGGCGATGGTTGAAATCGGCTGGGGTTGAAACTCGATAAGCCTGAGTGTGGGGGGGGGCGCCATGGGTCTATCCTATGGAAGTGACCCAATCCCAACGCTTAGGACGCTCAGTCGATCCCGCAGTGCGGCACATAGCCGATATTGACGCGCAGACGTCGATTAATCGGGCGCCGGCGACCTAGGCTGAGGCGCGATTTGCAAGGCTCTTGAGCCCTGCCGCGCAATGGGTTAGTTCCGCCCCAATATTGCAGAAGAGAAGGCGGTCATGGCTAACCAAGCTCACGGCTACACGCATGGCGAAATGGATATCAAGGCCAATCAGGCTTCGTTTCACGCTTTCATCCTGATGTCCAAATGGGGATCGCTGGCGGTGGCCGCCGGCCTGCTATTCCTTGTGCTGTGGTTCTGCACCTCGGCCGGCTTCATCGCGGCGGCGATCGCGGGGATTATCGTCGCGGTGCTCGGCTACCTGCTCTTGCGAGAAAAGCCCAAGGCCGCCCACTAGGGCCCGTCAGCCGAAACTGAAGTCCGGTTTCGCCGCCGGGTCCGGCGCTCCATATCGGATTCAAGCGGACTCCGAACATCGGGCAGTGCGCCCTTCACCTGGCCAGCCGAGTGTCAATTGCGCTAGACGGATCGCCCTGACGGCGCTTTGTTACAGTGTAGAACAAATTGCGCCCCGGGGTGTGCTTCGGCTCTCCCGGAGTTGGGTTCAAATTGGCGCTGAAGGTTAGGGTCGGGCCGCATGGGTCGGCCCCGCCGGTTAACAGCAGGAACAGGGCATGACTTTGAAAGTCGCGGTCACGCGAGAGCGCCGGGCGGATGAGACGCGGGTCGCGATCACGCCGGACAGCGCCAAAAAACTGATCGGCCTGGGCGCGCAGGTCACTGTGGAAGCCGGAGCGGGTCTCACGGCGTCCTATACTGACGCCGATTACGTCGCCGCCGGCGCAGTGATCGCCAAGACCACTAAATCCGCCATCGAGGGCGCCGACATCCTGTTCAAGGTGCGCGCGCCCGTCGCCGAAGAGATCGCGGCGCTCAAGAGCGGCGCCATCGTCGCGGCCATGCTCAATCCTTACGGCGAGCGCGAGGCGCTGGAGGCGCTGGCGGCCAAGCGCGTCACCGCCTTCGCCATGGAGTTCGTGCCGCGCATCACCCGGGCCCAGGTCATGGATGTGCTGTCCAGCCAAGCCAACCTCGCCGGCTACCGGGCCGTGATCGAAGGCGCCGAAGCCTATGGCAAGGCCATGCCGATGATGATGACCGCCGCCGGGACGGTCGCGGCCGCCAAGGTGTTCATCATGGGCGTGGGCGTAGCGGGGCTGCAGGCCATCGCCACGGCCCGCCGCCTGGGCGCGGTGGTCACCGCCACCGATGTGCGCCCCGCCACCAAGGAACAGGTCGAGAGCCTGGGCGCCAAGTTCCTGGCCGTGGAGGACGAAGAGTTCAAGAACGCCCAGACCGCCGGCGGCTACGCCAAGGAAATGAGCGCCGAGTACAAGGCCAAGCAGGCCGAGCTGGTGTCCGGCCACATCGCCAAACAGGACATGGTCATCACCACCGCCCTGATCCCGGGCCGCCCCGCCCCCAAGCTGGTCAGCGCTGCCCAGGTGGCCACCATGAAGCCGGGCTCGGTGATCGTGGACCTGGCCATTGAGCAGGGCGGCAATGTGGAGGGCGCAAAGCTCGGCGAAGTCGCCGTCACCGCCAATGGGGTGAAGATCCTCGGCATACCCAACCTGCCCGGCCGGATCGCCGCCGACGCCTCGGCGCTCTACGCCCGCAACCTTCTGGCCTTCGCCGGCCTGCTGATCGGCAAGGACGGCGTCCTGGCGCCGGACCTGGAGGATGAAATCCTCAAAGCCGCCCTGGTCGCCCACGGCGGCCAGATCGTTCACCCGTCCCTCAAGGCCTAGGAGATCATCATGGACATGGTTGATCCCGTCGTGTTTCGCCTGGCTATCTTCGTGCTGGCCATCTTCGTGGGCTACTACGTGGTGTGGAGCGTCACTCCGGCCCTGCATACGCCGCTGATGGCGGTGACCAACGCCATCTCCTCAGTGATCGTCGTCGGCGCCCTGCTCGCCGCCGCGGCCCAAGGCTCCGGGGGCGCGTCTGTTTGGGTGTCCAAAGGCGCGGGCGCCGTGGCCGCAGCCCTGGCGGCGGTGAACATCTTCGGCGGCTTCCTGGTCACCCAGCGCATGCTGGCTATGTACAAGAAAAAGGAACGCCCCAAGGACGCGCCCAAGAGCGGAGAGGCCCAGTGAGCGCCAATCTCGCCGCCATCGTCTATCTGATCTCGGGCGTCCTGTTCATCCTGGCCCTGCGCGGGCTGTCCAGCCCCGTGACCAGCCGGCAGGGCAACCTCTTCGGCATGATCGGCATGGCACTGGCCGTGGCGACGACCTTGCTAACCCTGTGGGGCCGAGGCGCGCTGGACCCCGTCACCCTGCTGCTGATCCTCGGCGGCGTAGCGGCGGGCGGCGCGGTCGGCGCCGTTGCGGCGCGCAAGATCGCCATGACGGCCATGCCCCAGCTGGTGGCCGCCTTCCACTCCCTGGTGGGTCTCGCCGCCTGTCTGGTGGCCGTAGCCGCCCTCTATACGCCCGCCGCCTACGGCATCGCGGACCCCAGCGGCGGCGTGAAACTGGAATCCCTGATCGAGCTGTCTCTCGGCGTGGCCATCGGCGCGGTGACCTTCACCGGCTCGCTGATCGCCTTCGCCAAGCTGAACGGCAACATGTCCGGCGCGCCGATCCTGCTGCCCCAGCGCCACCTGCTCAACCTGGCCATCGGCGTCGCCATCGTCGTGCTGATCGTCGTGCTGGTCATGTCGGGCGGAGCGGCCAAAGGCGCGTTCTGGGGCGTGTTCGCCCTGGCGCTGCTGATCGGCGTGACCCTGATCATCCCCATCGGCGGGGCCGACATGCCGGTGGTGGTGTCCATGCTCAACAGCTATTCGGGCTGGGCAGCGGCGGCCCTGGGCTTCACCCTGGAGAACACCACCCTGGTGATCACCGGGGCGCTGGTGGGCTCGTCGGGCGCCATCTTGTCCTACATCATGTGCAAGGCCATGAACCGCAGCTTCATCGCGGTGATCCTGGGCGGCTTCGGCGCCGCAGCCTCGGCGGGACCGAGCGGTCCGGTCGAAACGCGTCCGGTCAAGCAGGGCTCGGCGGACGACGCGGCGTTCATCATGAAGAACGCCTCAAAAGTGATCATCGTTCCCGGTTACGGCATGGCGGTGGCCCAGGCTCAGCACGCCCTGCGCGAGATGGCCGACAAGCTGAAAGCCGAGGGCGTGGAGGTCAAATACGCCATCCATCCGGTGGCCGGCCGCATGCCCGGGCACATGAACGTGCTGCTGGCCGAGGCCAACGTGCCCTACGACGAGGTGTTCGAGCTGGAGGACATCAATTCAGAGTTCTCCTCCGCCGACGTGGCCTTCGTCATCGGGGCCAACGACGTGACCAATCCGGCGGCCAAGACCGATCCCGCCTCGCCCATCTTCGGCATGCCGATCCTGGATGTGGAAAAGGCCGGCACGGTGCTGTTCCTCAAGCGCGGCATGGCGCCGGGCTATGCTGGGGTGGAGAACGAGCTGTTCTTCCGCGACAACACCATGATGCTGTTCGGCGACGCCAAGAAGACGGTCGAAGGCATACTGAAGGCCCTGTGACAGCTAAGGGCGGTTTGGGGGCTTTCCATTGGCGCCCCGCACCGCCTAGTCTTTGCGGATGAATCCTCGGATCCGGCGCGGCGGCTTAGCCCTGCTGACCCTCTTATTTGTCTTGACCGTCTTCGGAGGCGCCATGACCGCTGCGGCTGCAACCCCGCCTGTCCGAGGCCGGATGGTCGACATCGGCGGGCGCAGCCTGCGGATGGTCTGCGCCGGGCCTGATCGCGGCGTCTCGACCAAGCCGACGGTTCTGCTGGAGGCCGGCGCCTTCGGCTTCTCGGCCGACTGGGCGGTGGTGCAGACGCAATTGGCCGATCTGGACGTGCGCTCGTGCGCCTATGACCGGGCGGGTCTGGGCTGGTCCGACCCTGGCCCTTCGCCGCGCGACGGCCTGGCGGTCGTGTCCGATCTGGAAGCTTTGCTCAAGGCGGCCGATGAGCCCGGGCCGTTCGTCATTGTCGGCCACTCCATGGCGGGCCTGCGCCTGCGCCTGTTCGCCGCGCGCAATCCCTCACAGGTGACAGGCGTGGTTTTGGTCGACGCCGCTACGCCCGAGGACATGGACGACCCGCACACCCGCCACTACGTCAGCGCCTTTGCCGGAGTCTCCCACGCCGTAGCGGTGATTGCCGCCTTCGGTCTGCTGCAACCAGTCAAGATGACGCCTTTCGCCGATAAGATCGGCCTGACGCCTCAGGCCAAGGCCGAGAAACGAGAGATGTTCGCTTCGGCCCGGCACAACCGGGTGTCCGACGAAGAGGTCGAGACCTGGGCCCTCACCGCCCAGCAGGCGCGCGAGGCCGGCCAGTACGACCCCGCCTGGCCGGTGGCGGTCATCACCGCCGAGCACGGAGACGGGGCGGCCTGGAAGCCCCAGCACGACGCCTCCGCGCTGGCCTCCCATCACGGCTACACCGAAGTCGTCAAAGGCTCCGAGCACGCCTCGCTTCTGGGCCTCAAGTACGCCGATCATATCGTGCGGGGCATCATGTTCGTGATGGACTCGGCGGCGCTGCCGAAGGGGTCTGTCTCGCCCCTGATTGACCTGGACGCGCCGGCGCCGGCCCAAGCGGCGGCTGCGGCGCCCTAAACGCAAAAAGCCGCGCAACGGGTGCGCGGCTTCAAAGCTCGATTCAGAGAAAACTCTAAGCCCGGACGGGCTTCTTCGGCGCGGCGATCAGGCCTTCGCGCTGCATGCGCTTGCGGGCCAGCTTGCGTGCGCGACGCACGGCTTCGGCCTTTTGGCGGGCGCGCTTTTCCGAGGGTTTCTCGTAATGCACGTGGCGCTTCATTTCACGGAAGGAGCCTTCGCGCTGCATCTTCTTCTTCAGCGCCTTCAAGGCTTGGTCGACATTATTGTCGCGCACGAAAATCTGGACGATGACCCGGTCCTCCGAAGCAACGCCGATCCTATTCCCCTGCAGGGACCCAGACCGACGAACAGGAAATTGCGCCCGGAAGTCTCCTTCCGTGCTTGGCGCGGCTGATACCAGAGCCGACTTTAATTGTCCATCGCCCTGCACGCCTCCAGGCGTTATCCTGAAAAGGATGAGCCATACGAGCGACAATTGGGCGGAGGCCGCCGAGGCCAAGGTGCTGGACGCTGCGCTGGAGCTGGCGGGCGAGCATGGCTGGAGCGCCAAGACCGTAGTGCGCGCGGCCCAAGGGGCCGGCCTGTCGGCGGGCGATGTGGAGCTGCTCATGCCGGGCGGCCCGCGCGACCTGGCCGCGCTCTATAGCCGCCGTTTGGACCAGGCGATGCTGGACGCCCTGGCCGATGTGGACCCGCGCAGCCTGAAGATCCGCCAGCGCATCATCCGCGCCGTCCAAGCGCGCCAGGACGCCGCCGCCCAGCACGAAGCCGCCAGCCGCCGCTGGGCGGGCTTCCTCGCCCTGCCGACGAACCTACCGCTGGCCCTGCGCCTGCAATGGGAGGCCGCCGACGCCGTCTGGCGCTGGGCCGGCGATACGGCGAGCGATGAGAACCACTATTCCAAACGCGCCATCCTGTCGGCCATCCTGGGCTCGGCCCTGATGGTGCGCCTGTCCGCCGGCAAGGCGGAGGCAGACGCCTTTGTCGAGCGGCGCGTGGGCGACGTGATGAGCTTCGAGAAATGGAAGGCGGGGCTGCCGAAGGGGGATTTGGCGGGACAGGCGGCGGGGTTGTTGGGGAAGGTGAGGTACGGCGGTCAGTGAAACGCCAGCGCTCGATGCCGTCGCAGGACTACTTATCGACACGCCCGGTCGTTATGAGCACGACGGATGCGTCCTCATCCGGGCCAATGAGGCTGAACGTCCTATCCGACAGCACCTTGCCCAACGACCCCGCCTCGGACGCTCGCAGGCTCAAGCTGTCGGTGAGCGGACGCTCAAGAACTTCGCCCCCGAAAATGGCAAGTGAACCCGCCACGGCCGTCAGCGGGCCATTGCCCAAGTTTTTCTTTGATTTTCGCATGTGCGCTCACGCCGGAACAGGCGCGCGCAGACGCTCAACACGTCCTACGACCACCTTCGAAAACGAGACGTCGCGGGCGCGATCCGCCCCCCACGGCCTTGCGCCAGTTTTCCGCGATCCGAGGCCGTAATTAATCGACGAAAAGCCGACGGGCTGCGCCGGCCTTTTAGCGCTTCAACCGGTTCACATGCCCCATCTTGCGCCCCTCGCGCGGGTGGCGTTTGCCGTAGAGCCATAGACGCGCCTCCGGTTCGGCGGCGAGGCGCGCCCAGTCCTCGGCCTCAAAGCCCAGCAGGTTTTGCATCTCCACCCGCGCCAGGGCTTGCGTCGGGCCCAGGGGCCAGGCGGCGATAGCGCGGATGTGCTGTTCGAACTGATCGACCTCGCAGCCGTCTAGGGTCCAGTGGCCGGAGTTGTGCACCCTGGGGGCGAATTCGTTGACGACGAGAGCGCCGCCCGGCAGCTCGAACAGCTCCACGCCGATCACACCCACATAGTCCAGGGCCGCTAAGGCCGTGCAGGCGATAGCCTCGGCCTGAGCGAGGGTTTCGGGCGAGATATCGGCCGGCGCCAGGGTCGTGCGCAGGACCCCGTTCTCATGGCGGTTCTCGCCGGGCGGATAGCAGGCGATTTCGCCGCCCCGTCCGCGCGCGGCGATGACCGACAGCTCGCGCACAAAGGGCACGGCCGCTTCCAATATGGCGGGACGGCCGTCGATGCGGGCGAAGGCGGCCTGGGCGTCATCCGCCCCCTGCACCCAGGTCTGGCCCTTGCCGTCATAGCCTTCGCGGCGGGTCTTCAGCAGGGCGCGCGAGCCGAGCCTGGGCAGGGCTGCGGCAATGTCGGACGCCGTGTTGATCTCGGCGAAGTCGGCCACGGCTAGGCCCCGGGCGCGCAGGAAGGTCTTTTCGGCCACGCGGTCCTGGGCGGTGGCCAGAGCGAGGCGTCCGGGCGCGGCCACGGCGCCGAAAGCCTCAAGCTGATCGACCACGGCGGCGGGCACGTTCTCGAACTCGAAGGTCACCACCTGGCAGGTGCGGGCCAGATCCTCCAACGCATTGGGATCGTCATAGGCTGCGGTGAGGGTGCGGGCGGCGACGCGCGAAGCCGGGCAATCGTGCTCGGGCTCCAGCACGGTGACATCGAAGCCCAACCGCGCAGCGGCCAGGGCCAGCATGCGGCCGAGCTGACCGCCGCCCAGCACGCCGATCATCGAACCGGGCGGGAGTGGAGCCGCAACTGCCATTCGTCAGCGATCTTCCACAGTTTCGGCCACCGAAGCCGTTTGAGCGGCGCGCCAGGCGGTCAGGCGCTCGTCGAGGGCCGGATCGGCCAGGGCCAAGATCTGCGCCGCCAGCAGGCCGGCGTTCTTAGCGCCGGCTGCGCCGATGGCCAGCGTCGCCACGGGAATGCCGCCGGGCATCTGGGCGATGGACAGAAGCGAGTCCATGCCGTCCAGGCTGGCGGTCTTAATCGGCACGCCCAACACAGGCAACTCGGTCATGGAAGCGGTCATGCCCGGCAGATGCGCCGCGCCCCCCGCCCCGGCGATGATCACCTTGAACCCGGCGGCCTTGGCCCCCTTGGCGAAGGCGTACATGCGGTCCGGTGTGCGGTGGGCCGAGACGACCTTGTCCTCGTGGGCCACGCCCAGGGTGTCGAGTATATCGGCCGCAGCCTTGAGCGTCGGCCAGTCGGACCGACTGCCCATAATGATGGCGACCGGCGCGCTGGCGCCCATGCTGCTCTATGCCCCAACTGTGCGGGCCTTGGGCGGCCCGGAAGGGCGCGGAGTATAGGCTGCGCCGATGGGGCTGCAACCACAGGCGTCGGTTAGGTCGCAAATAGCAGCGCCCGTAGGACCACGACGGCCGCGCACAGGGAAATGGCCAGGGTCACGCCGTTCATGATGACAATGCGCCAATAGATCTTCGGCCGGTCCGCCAGCAGCACCTCAGCGCCCCGCATCGACCATTTGCCGCTCTTCAAGGCCTGAAAGACCCGCCACGCCCGATAGAGCATCGAGAGGGCGAGGAACATGAGGATGAAGGTTAGCAGGGCGATGCGTAGCACCGGTCGGGATCCTTCTAGCGGCGCGCCCCTGAGGCGCCATTCTTGCGGATAGTAGGGGCAGCGCCCGCCGGACGCCATGAGCAGCGCAATACATTTGAGACTCAGCGCCGACCCGGTAAGCTTTCCCCATGACCGCTTCCGGCGCGTGTTCTGAGCCACAGGTCCCGTCAGACGCCACGGCCATGGCGCGGGAGATCGAAGACCTGCGCGCCCAGGTGAAGGCCTTGAGCGAACAGCTCGCTGAGGCCGAACGCCTGGCCGACGGCGATTCGCTGACCCCATTGCTCAACCGCCGCGCCTTTATGCGCGAGGTTCAACGGGCCATCGCAGTGGCGCGGCGGCACCAGATTCCGGCCAGTCTGATCTACTTCGACCTGGACGGCTTCAAAGGGGTCAACGACCGGTTCGGTCACGCGGCAGGCGATGCAGCCTTGTTGGCCGTGGCCGAGCGGCTGCTGGCCGAGGTGCGTGAATCGGACGTGGTCGGGCGTCTGGGTGGGGACGAGTTCGCCGTCCTGCTGCTGCACGCTGACCGGGAGGCAGCGACCCACAAGGCCGAGGCCCTGCGCGCGCGGGTGATCATCGAGCCCGTGCAGTTCGAGGCCCTCAACTTCCACATCGGCGTGACCTACGGCGTGCGTGAGATTGCCGGGGCCGACTCGGCGGAGCAGGCCCTGGCCGAGGCCGATGCGGCCATGTACCTGCGCAAACCTGCGAAACCCTGAGTTTTTACGTCTTCCTGGCAAAGAATCGCGCAGTTGCGCGATAAATCCATTCTCGCTTCGCGATCCCCTGGCCCGCCGATGGCGCCGACCTCTTGGTGTCCTTCGTGAGCTTGGTGGTTCAAAATCTTGCTAAGCGATGATGTCCGGGGTGAGCTGGTCTTCCAGGCGTTCGATGTGGTCGCGCAGGGCCAGCTTCTTTTTCTTTAGGCGCGCGATCTGAATCTGGTCGGGGCGAGGGCCGCCTTCCAGGGCATGGATGGAGTCGTCAAGGTCCTGGTGTTCCTGGCGAAGCTGGGCCAGGCGTGCGCGCAGAACAGCCTCCGCCTCCGCCGAAAGTTCATCGTCATTCATGCGATGGATGGTCCCGACGCCGGAGCAACTGGGAGGCCATTAGAACACAGTCGCTGCTTGGGTAAAGCCGGCTCACGCACCGCTCAGGCGAGCGCTTGGGCCAGGAGGGCCATGGCGGCCCGCGGGGCTTGCGGTTCCCAGGCCGCAGAGGCTTCCAAAAGGGCCTGAAGCAGCGCAGGAACCTGGCCGCCGCCAGCCGGGGTCATGGCCTCCAACGCTAGCATCAAGGCCTGTTCAGCCGCCAGCTCAGCCGCCTTGGCCTGGGCGCGCGCCGCCTCGCGCGGGTCATCCGGCATGCCGCTCATGGGTATCTTCAATCGCCGCCGAACCTGGCGCAGGGGCGCCACCGCCGCCTCGTCCCACGCCCGCGCGAGCCAGGCGCCGGCCGCCAATGCCTCCGCCGGCAGGGACACGCCGCGCCGCGCCGCCCAGGCCGCCCACAGCAGATAGGGAACCGACTGGCCGTGCCGATCCTGCAACTCCAGACAGGCCTCGGCCACCCCGGGCCGGGCGTAGGCCTCCAGCGCCCAGTTCCACAGGCTCATGGCCAAAGCTTCACGGGATGACGGCCGGGCCGATGTCTTCGCCCCAGCGTTTGACCGGTCGCCAATTGAGACCAAACAGGTCCAGCGCCCGGCCCACGGACTGATCGACCACCTCGGCCAAGGTGTGCGGCTGGGCGTAGAAGGCCGGCAGAGGCGGCGCGATGATGGCGCCCATCTCGGTGACCCTGACCATGGTGCGCAGGTGGCCCAGGTGGAACGGGCTCTCGCGCACCATCAGCACCAGAGGCCGGCGCTCCTTCAGGGTCACATCGGCCGCGCGGGTGAGCAGGGAGGTGGTCATGCCGGTGGCGATTTCCGACAGGGTTCGCACCGAACAGGGTGCGATGATCATGCCCAGAGTCGAAAAGGAGCCCGAGGCGATCGAAGCGCCGATGTCCCCCAGGCGGTGGGCGACTGTGGCCATGGCGGCCAGGTCGGCGGGCGCAAGTCCCGCTTCCTGCTGCAGGGTCAGGGCGGCGGCCTTGGACACCACCAAGTGAGTCTCCAGCCCCAATTCGGCGGCGGCCTGAAGCACCCTCACGCCATAGACCGCGCCCGAGGCCCCGGAAACCCCCACCACCAAGCGCGGCTTGACCGGATCAGTCACGTCCATGCCTCACGCTGAAGCCTCCGTGCCCATGCAAATGGCGCCAAACCCTTGTTAACGGCCCGCACCCCATTGTGATCTGACAGTCGCCCCAGGGAGGTGTTCACTTCAAGGGCGATTCAGCATGGAGGCTCGGTAATGGCCGTTGAAGCCCGTATTCGTGAACTCGGTGTCAGACACCAAACCCTTGAACGGGAAATCGAGAACGAGAACAGAAGGCCGGCTTCGGACACCCAACGACTGAAAGAACTCAAGCGACAGAAGCTCAAGCTGAAGGAAGAGATGGACAACCTGCGCCAAGCGAGGTCGTTGCACTAAACCAATCAGTCGTCGTCGCCCACATCGGCGTCGCTGAACACGTCTGCCGAAAAGACATCCTTGTCCGCCACAGGCTTGGTCGGCGCGGATTCTGAGTCAGGCGCCGCCGCTGCTGCGGCGCGAGCCTCCGCCGCCGGGTCGACCAAGCCGGTTTCGGCGGCCGGACGCAGGCTGGGTCCCTCGCTGACAATGCCCTTGCGGGCGTCATCCTTGGCCTTCTTTTGGGCCGCCTTGAGCACAACGGCGTCCAGCTCCAGTTGGGTGACCAGGCCCAGAGTCACCGGATCGACCGGCTTAATGTTGCCGGTGTTCCAGTGCGAGCGATTACGCACTTGGTCGATGGTGGCCTTGGTGGTGCCCAGCAGTTTGGACACCTGGCTGTCGGCCACCTCGGGGTGGTGACGTAAGAACCAGGCGATGGCGTCCGGGCGATCCTGACGGCGCGAGACCGGGGTATAGCGCGGCGCCTTTTTGGCCGGCTTCAACAGTTCGGCGTGGCGGCTTTTTTGCTGACGCATCCGGTAAGCCGGGCTTTCCTGCGCGGCGTCCAGTTCCTCGCGCAGCAGCTGGCCGTTGGCGATGGGGTCGGCGCCGCGAATGTCGCGCGCCACCTCGCCGTCGGCGATGCCCTTCACTTCCAAGGGATGCAGACCGCAGAAATCGGCGATCTGCTCAAAAGTCAGGGACGTATTGTCCACCAGCCACACGGCGGTGGCCTTGGGCATCAGGATGTCGCTCATGTTTTTTCTCCGAATCCGCCGCTAAAAACGACGGCGCCCGGCCTTGCGGCCGGGCGGGTGTTGTTCACGCGCTATATAGGGCCGTTCGCCCGCAAAGGGAACGGTTGGTTTCAAACGCTGAGCACAACCTTTCCCACATGCTCGCCGCCTTCCAATCGCGCGTGGGCCTTGGCCGCTTCAGCCAAGGGAAACACCGCGTCGATCACGGGCTTGAAGACGCCCGAGGCGATCAGCGGCCAAACATGAGCCTCCACCTGCTCGGCGAGCCGCGCCTTTTCCGCCGTGCTGCGGGCGCGCAGGGTCGACCCGGTCAGGGTCAGACGGCGCATCAAAATCCCCGCCAGGTCGATCTCGGTCTTGGCCCCCGCCGGAAAGGCGATCATCACCACCCGGCCGTGGGGCTTCATCACCGACAGGTCTTTGGCGACCTGCTCGCCGCCAACCATGTCGAGGGCTACATCCGCTCCGCCTGCGGCCTTTACGGCTTCGACCCAGTCCTGAGCCGACGAGTCGATCGACAGGTCCGCCCCCAGGGCCTTAGCCTGGGCGGCCTTATCGGCGCCGCGCGACGTGGCGATCACCTTGGCGCCCAATGCCCTGGCCAATTGAATGGCGGTGACGCCGATGCCGGAGGTCGCCCCGTGCAGCAGCAGGGTCTCGCCGGGTTTGAGCGCGCCGATCTCAAATACATTGCTCCAGACCGTGAAGATCGCTTCAGGAAGGGCGGCGGCCTGAACAAAATCCAGGCCTGACGGAATGGGCAAGGCGCAGCCGGTTTCGGCGATGGCGTATTGGGCGTAGCCGCCGCCCGGCAGCAGGGCGGCCGCCCGATCCCCCACGGCCCAGCGGCTGACCCCTGCGCCCACCGCCGCCACTTCGCCGGCCACTTCCATGCCGATGATGTCGGAGGCTCCGGGCGGAGGCGGATAGTGTCCGCGCCGCTGCATCAGGTCGGCCCGGTTGACGCCGGCGGCCCGCACACGGAGCAGAATCTCGCCTGGACCGGGCTCAGGGCGGCGACACGCGCCCAGCTTCAGCGCCTCGGCAGGGCCTTTGCCCCCCTCGACATAGATCGCCATCATGTCCGCTTCGAAAACGGGATCGGTCATCGGCTGGGCTCTTTGGCTTGCGTCATGCTATCGTCATGCGTGAGATATCCGTTTGGACGGATGGAGCAAAGGGAGGCGCGCCCATGTCGGACGAGCCGGTCGAGCCGCGAAGAGCGCGCGGCGTAGCCTTGATAGAAGTTTCCCGAGAGGATCTGGAGCTGTTCGGCGTTGACGAACTGGAAAGCCGAATCGAGCGTCTTCAAGATGAGATCGCCCGCACCCGAAGCCAGCTTGAACGCAAGAAGGCCGGGCGCGCCGCGGCCGACGCGCTGTTTAAGCTGGGCAAGGATTGAGGTTGGCATGGCTGTTGCAGCCTGGGCGCTTCAGGGGACAGGTTGTCTCCAGGCCTGGAAAGGGCGCGGACTATGAATGACGCTGGAGCGGCCACGCCGACGCAAGCGAGCGGCGTACAGGATTTCACGGCTTCTGAGCTGTTCGAGCGTACATTTCAGGAAGGCATGGAACTGGTCGAAGAGACCGCCGCCTATCTGGACGGGGCCGGGCGTCAGGATTCCAAATTGCTGTCGCGCGGCGGGGCGCTAGCCTACGCCGGAGAAAGCATGCGCCTGACCACGCGCTTGATGCAGGTGGCGTCCTGGCTGTTGGTCCAGCGCGCGGTTCGTGAGGGCGACATGCCCGCCGCCGAAGCCTTCAATGACCGTTATCGCCTGACCGAACCACGGGTCGAAGCGCCCTCGGAAGCCGAAGAGGATCTGCCGGTGAGCTTGCTCAGCCTGCTTGACCGATCCACTCGCCTTTATGAGCGGGTCTTGCACCTGGATAAGCGCATGTACCTGCAGCCGGCTGACGAATCCGAGCACCCGGTTCTGGCTCAACACGAGCGCCTCGCCGCCGCGTTTGGCCTACCGGGCTAATTTGTCGCACCCCCTGCCGAACGCACAAAAAAAGCCGGCCCCTACAAAGCCGGCTTTTTAGGCATGAGCCCTTAAACGGCCCTATTTCTTTAAGAAACCGCCATACTTGGCCGCGAAACGCGACACGCGACCGCCGCGGTCGAGGAGCGTCTGGTTGCCGCCTGTCCAAGCCGGATGGGTCTTAGGATCGACATCCAGATTGAGTGTCGCGCCTTCTTTCCCGTAGGTGGAACGCGTCTGATAGGACGTCCCATCGGTCATCACCACGGTGATGAAGTGATAGTCTGGGTGAGTATCTTGTTTCATCTTGCTGACCGATTGCACCCTGCCGCGAGGCGGTGGAACGAAAAACCCGCCGAAATAGGGCGGGCGAAAGGAAGCCGGGCGTATACAATGTTTGCTCGGGAACTGGCAAGCACTGCATGGACGCGATAACCAACACCACGGCGGCGGTCGATCACGCCCCGGAACGGCCAAGGCCGGGTCCGGCCCTGCGTGACGCCATGGGCGCGGCCGCCAAACGGCGGGCCAAAGCGCGAGATCTGCGTCCGCTTGCCCGGCTTTTGCCTATTGTCGGCGCGCATAAGGGCGACGCTTTTGCCGCCATCGTATTCCTGCTTCTGTCCTCGGGGGCCACCTTAGCGCTCACGGTGGGCGCGCGCGCCGTTGTTGACGCCGGTCTGCCCGGGGGCAAGGGATTTGCTCACGTGGGCGTCGCCTTCGCCCTATTGACCCTGTTCGCTGTGGTCCAAGCGATCGCCGCGGGCTCGCGCTTCTACTTCTTCACCCGGCTGGGAGAGCGGGTGGTGGCGGACCTACGGCAGGTTCTTTACCGCCACATCCTCACTCTAGATCAAGGCTACTTCCTCAAGGTGAGAACCGGGGAGGTGCTCTCGCGCATGACCACCGACGTGGCCATCGTCGAAGGCCTGGTGGGCTCGTCCTCCTCCACAGGACTACGCAACGCTCTCTTGGCCGGCGGGGCGTTAGGCATGCTGATCGCCGTAAGCCCACGCATGACCGGCATTGTCCTGGTGCTGATTCCTTTGGTGCTGGCGCCACTGATCATATACGGCCGCCGCGTTCGCAAACTGTCGGTCGCCGCCCAGGACCGTTTCGCAGAGGCGGTCGGCTATGCCGGGGAAACTCTGGACGCCCTGGACACGGTGCAGGCGTTCGGCCGCGAAGGCAGCGCGGCAGATCAGTTTGATAGCGCTGTTGAAGCCGCATTCGCCGTGTCCAAGACCCGCATCCTGGCCCGCGCCGTCCTCACGGCCGGGGCCATGCTCCTGGTGTTCGGCGCGGTGGCGGTGATCCTGTGGTGGGGCGTGCAAGCCGTGCAGGCCGGGAGCATGAGCGCGGGCGTCCTGGTTCAGTTCATGTTCCTGTCCTTCCTGGCGGCCAGTTCGGTGGGTTCGCTGGGCGAGGTCTGGGGCGAGGTTCAGAAAGGCGCCGGCGCCATGGAGCGGATCACCGAGTTGCTCGCCGCCAAGCCGGTCATCGGCGTGCCGGCTCATCCGGTCGCGCTTCCCACGCCGGCGCGCGGCGAAATCGCGTTCCGTGATGTCACCTTCGCCTATCCCGGCCGCCCGGACATGCAAGCCCTGACGGGCATGAGCTTCACAATCCGCTCCGGTGAACGGGTTGCTCTGGTCGGACCCTCCGGCGCGGGCAAGAGCACCGTGCTGCGCCTTTTGCTGCGTTTCTTCGACCCGGACGCCGGCGCGGTGCTGATCGACGGCGTGGACATAAAGCTTGCCGACCCCTCAGAGGTGAGGGCGCGTATGGCTTTAGTGGCACAGGATATTCCGCTCTTCTCGGGTTCGGCTCTGGACAATATTCGCTTTGGTCGTCCCGACGCTGATCGCGATTGCGCCATAACGGCGGCTCGAGCGGCCCAGGCAGAAGGCTTCCTGCTCGCTCTGCCCGAAGGCTTCGACACCTCCATCGGTGAAAGGGCGCGCACCTTGTCCGGCGGCCAGCGCCAGCGCTTGGCCATAGCGCGCGCCTTGGTGCGTGAGGCGCCGATCCTGTTGCTCGACGAGGCGACCAGCGCGCTGGACGCGGAAAACGAGGACCTTGTGCAAAAGGCGCTGGACGGCGCCATGACGGGGCGCACCACCCTGGTCATCGCCCACCGCCTGGCCACAGTTCTGCGGGCTGATCGCATCCTGGTGATGGACGAGGGCCGCATCGTGGAAGAAGGCGCCCACGCCGATCTGGTCACGCGCGGCGGCCTATACGCGCGCCTGGCTCGGCTTCAGTTTGGCGCAGGGGCTTAAGAAACAGCCTTCAACCGCTCCAGAATCAGCGGATGCAATTCCTGATTGGCGGCGCAGATGTTGCCGCTGATCAACGGGTCTTCGTCCGCATCCAGCCCGGACACCTTGCCACCGGCCTCGGTCACCAACAGCAGGCCGGCCGCCACATCCCAGGGCTTGAGTCCGCGCTCCCAGTAGCCGTCAAACCGGCCCGCTGCGACCCAAGCCAAATCCAGAGCCGCAGAGCCAAATCGGCGCACGCCGGAAACCCGCTGGGCGGTCTGGTGCAGTTCCTTCAGGAACGTGGCGTGACCGGGCCGGCCGACAAAGGGAATGCCGGTGGCGAGCAGGCTTTCGGTCAGATCGCGCCGAGCGGCCACGCGCAGACGCTTGTCGTTAAGAAAGGCGCCCTTGCCCCGCTCGCTCCAGAAGATGTCGGCCGACGCGGGATTGTAAGTGACGGCGGCGACGATAGCCCCCTCGCGCTTGAGGGCGATATTGACGGCGAAGTGCGGAATGGCGTGCAGGAAGTTGGTGGTGCCGTCCAGGGGATCGATGATCCAGGTGTGGGTCTTGTCGGTGCCTTCGACCTCGCCGCGCTCCTCGGCCAGAATGCCATAGCCCGGCCGCGCCTTAACCAGTTCGTCGACCAGCACCTGTTCGGCCTTCAGGTCTGCGGCGGACACATAGTCTCCCGCGCCCTTCTTGGAGACCTGCAGTTCAGCCACCTCGCCAAAGTCGCGCGCCAAGCCCCGACCGGCCTTGCGGGCGGCGTCGATCATGATCTTGACGAGGGTGGTGGGCGTGCTCACGGCAAATCCGGGACGGGGCGGGAATGGGCGCGGACCCTAGCGATGCGGGGTCCCTGAAGCAAGGACGGCGCTTAAGCCCGCGCCTTGACCCCTTCCCCGATCTCGAAATTCAGGCCCCTGACGGCCGCCGCCGGCCCCAGGGGGTCGTTCCACACTCCCGAGGTCACAGCCAGGAAGTCCGCGCCCGCCTGGGCCAGACTTCGGGCATTGTCCACCGTTATCCCGCCGATGGCGACACAGGGGGTCTGCATGGTCTCCTGCCACACAGTGAGGATGTCGGGCGCCGGAGCGAACTGAGTCTGTTTGGTCCGGGTGGGAAAGAAGGCGCCGAACGCCACGTAGTCGGCGCCCGCCTCCGCTGCGTCCATCGCTAAGTGGCGGCTGTCGTGGCAGGTAACGCCAATCATTCGATTTGGCCCGACGAGCCGCCGCGCCTCGGCGAAGGAGCCGTCCTGTTGGCCGATGTGCACGCCGTCGCAGTCAAGACGCGCGGCCAAATCCGGACGGTCGTTGAGGATCACCGCGACATCGTGGGCGTTAGCGATGGGTTTGAGCACCCGCACGGCTAGGGCGATGTCCGCCTCGCTCGCGTCCTTCAGCCGGATTTGCAAGGCGGCCACATCGCCTGCGTCGAGCGCCAGCTGCAATTCGCCGGCAAAGGCGGCGAGGTCAGAAATGACCGGCGGGGTGATCAAATAGAGGCGGCACAGAGGAAGGCTCATGGCCTGCCGCTAAGCCGAGCATGCCTCCCCGTCAATGCAGGATCAGAAAGCGCAGGCCTTCGGCCGCCACGCCGACAACGAGGGCGCTTGCTGCGGCGATGCCGAAGAACCACGCCAGCCGAAGGACCAGGCTCTTGGGCTCAGTGGTAGCCGGCATCGGCCCCGACCTTGCCGCGGAAAATCCAGTAAACCCAGGCGCTGTAGCCGAGGATCACCGGCAGAAGGACCAGCGTCCCGATCAGCATCAGCCCTAGCGCCGCCGGGGTCGAAGCAACCTCAGTATAGGTGACGCTATAGGGAACGACGAACGGCAGGAAGCTGACGGCGAGGCCGAGGTAACCTGAGAGAAACGCAAGAAAGCCGCCGGCCAGAGGCCCAAATGCGTGGCTCTTCTGACTGCGGCCGCCCAAGAACGCCACAATCAGGCCTGCCAGCCCGAGCAGCGGGATGGGTGAGAGCAGCGCCAGACGTCCGAGGTCAATCGCGCCAAGGCGCAGGCCCCAGCGGGCTGCGAGCAGCGGGTGAACGATTAGCGTCGCCACACTGACAGCGCCGAGCAGCAGCGCGACGATGGGCGCGGCGCGAATAGTCCAACGCCGGGCCGCTTCATGCAGGCCGCCTTCGGTCTTTAGCACCAACCAGCCGGCGCCGAGCAAGGCGTATCCTGCGACCAAGCCGCAGGCCGCCAGCAGGCTATAGGGCGTGGCCCAATCAAGGGCTCCGCCGGCGAACTGCGCGTCTCTAACCGCTACGCCTTGAATGAAACCGCCCAGCACAAGGCCCTGAGCCGCCGCAGCCATGATCGAGCCACCGGCGAAGGCCCAAGTCCACAAACGTTTGCCGGTTCGGCGGCCGCGTAGACGGAACTCAAACGCCACACCGCGCAGGATCAGACCCGCCAGCATGGCCATGATCGGCAGATAGAGCGCCGGCAGCAAAATGGCGTAGGCCTCGGGGAAAACCACGAATAGGCCGCCTCCGCCCAACACCAGCCAGGTCTCATTGCCGTCCCACACCGGGGCAATGGAGTTCATCATCGCGTCGCGTTCCTCATCTGAACGCGCAAACGGGAACAGGATGCCGACGCCGAGGTCAAAGCCGTCCAGCAGCACATACATCAGCACAGCAACGGCGAGCACGCCGGCCCAGATCAAGGGCAGATCAAGCGTCATCGCGCGGCTCCTTAGACGGATCGCCAAAGGCGTTGGGCGCGGCGGCGAGGGCCGACCCCGGCGAACGGGGCGCGCTCGGCGGGTCCGCAACGGCGCCCGGCGCCGGACCCTGGCCGATCAGGCGCAGGATGTAGAGCACCCCGACGCAGAACACGAGGGCGTAGATGATCACGAAGGCCAGCAGCGAAGCCGAGATCGGCCCTGCGCCTACCGGAGACACCGCATCAACAGTGCGTAGATGGCCGAACACGACATAGGGCTGGCGACCGACCTCAGCGGTGGTCCATCCGGCCACTACGGCGATGAACCCTGCGGGACCCATGGCGGTGCTAAACCAAAGGAACAGGCGGGCGGTCTCTAACGTCGCACGCCACCAAAGCCATGCGCCCCATAGGCCCTGCACAATCATCAAAAGGCCCAGGGCGACCATGACGCGGAACGCCCAGAACACCACCGCGACCGGCGGCTGATCGGCCGGCGCATAGGCCTTCAATCCGGTCACGACCGCGTCTTTGCTCCCGTGGGTGATCCAACTGCCAACATCGGGGATCGAGATGGCAAAGCGATTGGCCTGAGCGGCGCGATCAGGCCAGGCGACGATATTGAACGGCTGATGACTCTTGGTGTCCCAGAAGGCCTCGATGGCCGCCAGCTTGGAGGGCTGCACCTCGCCCACCTGCTTGCCGGCGCTGTCGCCGACCATCAGTTGAAGCGGCGCCACGATCAGCGCCATGGCGATGGCCATCCGCAGAGCGATGCGCGACTCAGCCTGTTTGGGCTCCCGGATCAGCGTCCAAGCTGACGCCGCGCCAACCACGAGGGCCGTAGTCAGATAGGCCGCCAGCAACATGTGGGCGAACCGAAGCGGCAGGGTCGGCGAGAAGATCACCTGCAACCAGTCGGTGGCGATGAACCGGCCGCGGGCGTCCATAACAAAACCGGCGGGATCCTGCATCCAGCTGTTGGCGGACAGAATCCAGAAGGCCGACACAACCGTTCCAGCGGCGACGATACAGGTGGCTACAAAATGCAGGCGCGGCCCGACCTTTTTCTCGCCGAACAACATCACGCCAAGAAAGCTGGCCTCGAGGAAGAACGCCGTCAGAACCTCGAAGCCCAGCAAGGGTCCGATGGCCGGAGACACCTTGGCGGCGAAAACGCTCCAATTGGTCCCGAATTCGTAGCTCATCACCACGCCGGACACGACGCCCATGCCAAAGGAAAGAGCGAAGATTTTGATCCAGAATTGGTATAGCGCGCGAAAAGCTGGGCGCTTGGTCAGGAGCCATAGGCCCTCCAGCACAGCGAGATAACTGGCCAAGCCGATGGTGAAGCTTGGAAAGATGATGTGCCACGCGACAGTGAAGGCGAATTGCAGGCGGGCCAGAATGATCGCATCGAAATGCATGCGCTTGCCCTTTTGATGAACACCGGCCCTATAGGCCCCAAATCAGCTCGCGTGATTGAGCCAGATCAATGGCACGCTCAGATTGCGCGCATGGCGTTGAAGGCCTCCAACGCCCGCGCGCGGGCGTCCTTATGTTCAACCAAAGGACGGGGATAGCCGGAAGGTTCCGCCTCCCAGGGCCGATGGATGATCTTGGCCGGCAAGGCCCCGAGTTCCGGAATCCAGCGGCGCACATAGTCGCCGTTCGGATCGAACCGCTCGCCCTGCATCACAGGATTGAACACACGAAAGAACGGCGCAGCATCCGCGCCCGAGCCGGCGCTCCATTGCCAATTGGCGGGATTGTTGGCCGCGCAGGCGTCGGTGAGCGTGTCCCAGAACCACGCCTCGCCCTCGCGCCAGTCGATCAGTAGGTGCTTGATCAGGAACGAGGCGACGATCATCCGTACACGGTTGTGCATATAGCCGGTGGCCCAAAGCTGACGCATGCCGGCGTCGACGATGGGATAGCCCGTGCGGCCTTCGCGCCAGGCGGCCAGGGCGGCCGGGTCGCTGCGCCAGGGGAAACGGTCGAAGTCGCGCCGGATATTTCGCTGATACAGCGCGCCGTGCTGATAGAGCAGGTGGTGGTTGAACTCGCGCCAGCCCAGTTCGGCCAGAACCTTCTCGCCTTGCTCTGCGCTCGCCCCGTTGCTCACCGCCGCCAGCACCGCGGCGCGCACCTGGCGCGGACCAATTTCGCCCCAGTGCAGGTGGGCCGACAGGCGCGAGGTGGCCTGCATGTCCGGCCGATCGCGGCCGTCGGCGTAGCCGTCCAGCTTGCCGGCGATAAAGGCGGACAGGGCCTGTCCTGCGCCCGCCTCGCCCGGTGTCCCCTCAAAGCGTTCCGACCAATCCGGCCCGGATGGATGCAGCCGCCAGTCCGCTAGAAGGTCTGAACCGGGCCACTGAGCGGGCGCCTGGATACGGCGCGGCGCCGCCAAGCCGTCCGTATCCGCAATAGCGGCCTGCGCCGCCCTCCAGAACGGCGTGAACACCTGAAAAGCGCCGCCGGACCCGGTTTTGACTTGCCAGGGCTCGACCAGCAGCGAAGCGTTGAACGAGGCCGCGTGAAGCTCGCGCTTCAGGTCGCTGTCGCGCATAACCGCAGCCTGCCCATAGAGCCGGTTCCACATCACCTTAGCGCCCAGGTCCTGGGCTAGGGCGGGAATGATCATCGCAGGATCGCCCCGCCGAAGGATCAGCCGCGAGCCGCGCGCCCGCAGATCGGCGTCCAGAGCCTGAAGCGACTTATCCAGCCACCACAGCGAGGCCGCGCCCCAAGGGCGGCCGTCGCTGGCGTCGTGCAAGATGAACAACGGGATGACCGGCCGCCCGCTTGTCGCTGCGGCGTCCACGGCGGGATTGTCGCTCAGGCGCAGGTCCTGGCGGAACCAGAGGAGGACCGGAGGGGCGGAAGCGGACACAGCGTTCATCTTGGCGATACATCCTTGCCTCGGCGGCGGATCAACGCTGCCGAACCGCCCCGCGACTGCTATCTATAAGCCCATGGCGCCTCAAGCTAAGCCCTTCCTCGGTTTACCGACGGTCCGTCAGGCGCTTGTCTCGCAGGTCCGCCTGCTGGTCGGCGGGACGGGCGACGATACGGTGGAGCAAAACCGGCAGGACACCGGCCTGTTTGGCCCGGACAGCGCCTGTTGGAAGGTGCACGGCGATTTCACCAGCATGATGGTGGGCGGAATAACCGCCCTGCTCCTGCAAATGCTGCACCCCGGCCCGTTGGCCGGCGTGTGGGATCACTCCAACTTTCGAAAAGACATGTCGGGGCGGCTGAAGCGCACGGCCAGCTTCATCGCCGGAACCACCTATGGCGACCGGGCCGAAGCCCAAGGCTTGATCGACCGTGTCGGAAACATCCATTCCCAAGTCGCAGGGACCCTGCCTGACGGCGCGCCGTACGCGGCTCAGGACCCCGACCTGCTCACCTGGGTGCATGTGGCGGAGGTCAGTTCCTTCCTCGCCGCCTATCTTCGCTACGTCGATCCGGCCTTTCCTGCCGCAGAGCAGGACCGCTATTTGAGCGAAACGGCCGAGATCGCCCGGCGGCTTGGCGCCCCCTCGCCGCCCCAGAGCCGCAGTGCAGTGGCGGCCTACCTACGCGCCAAACGCCCCCAGCTGCGCTATGATGGGCGCACGCGCGAAGTGACCCAGGCCCTCCTTCGCCAGCCCGCGCCCAGCCTCGCCGCCGCGCCCGCCCTTGGGATGGCCTTTGACGCAGCCAAAGACCTGCTGCCCGATTGGGCCGCCCAGATGCATGGCTTTCGCCTGTCTCCCGCTCGCCGTGCAGCGGCGCGGCTCGGTGTTTCGGGGCTGGCTCGCACCCTCCGATGGGCCTTGGTCAACAGCGCCGAAGCGCGCGCGAGGCGGCGCGCCGAGCAGTTGGCGCAGGTAGAGACTTAACCATTCAGAATCTCTCGGACACGTGTGGTCAGTATGCTCATGGCGAAGGGCTTGGTCATCACGGACATGCCATGGTCCAATAACCCATTGCCGACAGCCGCATTCTCGGCATAGCCGGTCACAAACAGCACCTTCAGGTCCGGCCTTTTCAGGCGCGCCGCGTCAGCCACCTGTCGCCCGTTCATGCCGCCGGGCAGGCCGACATCGGTGATCAACAGGTCGATCGGCGTTTCTGATTCCAAGATCTTCAGACCGGTCGAGCCGTCGGCGGCCTGAAGCACCTGATAGCCCGCTTCGCCCAGGACATCGCAGACCAGCATGCGCACCGTCTCTTCGTCGTCGATGACCAGTACGGTTTCGTGCCGGCGTTGATAGGCGGGGGGCGGAGGCTCTTCCGGCGCCTCCGGCTCCAGTTCGCCGACGAACCGGGGCAGGTACAGGCACATGGTCGTGCCCTTGCCCAGTTCGGAATAGATGCGGACCTGCCCCCCGGATTGCCCCGCGAATCCATGGACCATCGAAAGTCCCAGCCCCGTGCCCTGCCCGATGGGCTTGGTGGTGTAAAAGGGGTCGAAGGCGCGTTCGATGACGTCACTGGCCATGCCCGTTCCCGTGTCGGTCACAGACACCGAAATATATTGGCCCGCAGGCAGATCGCGGGCCTTGGCGGCCGGCAGATCCAGCCACTTGTTTGCGGTCTCAATGGTGATGCGGCCTCCGTCAGGCATGGCGTCGCGCGCGTTGATGGCGAGGTTCAGCAAGGCGTTTTCCAGCTGCGACCGATCAATCTTGGTCAGCCACAGGCCGCCGGCCTCCACCACCTCCACTTCGACGCTCGGCCCCACCGTTCGCCGGATCATCTCGCCCATGCCGGCCACCAGACGGTTCACATCCGTGGGCACCGGATCGAGCGTCTGTCGGCGCGAAAAGGCCAGGAGCCTTTGGGTGAGCGCGGCGGCGCGGCGTGTCGATGTTTGGGCCACCGCGATATAGCGCTCCACGCCGTCCGCTCGACCTTCTGATAAGCGCCGGTCGAGCAGCTCCAAGCTGCCCGCGATGCCGGCCAGCAGGTTGTTGAAGTCGTGCGCGATGCCGCCAGTCAGTTGGCCGACCGCTTCCATCTTCTGGGCTTGCCGCAGGGCGTCATGGGCGCGGGCCAACTCATCCTGAGCGGCCACCTCCTCGGTGATGTCGCGCCCGCTGCAATAGACCATCCCGTCTTCGGGAATGCCGACCCACGATATCCAGCGGTAGCTGCCGTCCTTGCACCGGTATCGATTAGGAAAGCGGATCGCCGGCTGCCCGCGTTGGGTCAGCTCGAAACCGGCGCGCGTTCGCTCAACATCGTCCGGATGAAGCAGGTCGAAGATCGACTGGGCGGCGACCTCCGCTTCGGACCAGCCGAGCACGGACTGCCAGGCCGGGTTGGAACTGATGAAATAGCCTTGCGAATTCAGGGCGCCGAGAAGATCGGGGCTGAGTTGCCAAACCAGGCCGCGCTCGCGGGACCGCTCGATGACCTGGCGCTCCAGTTCAGAGTTCAATTCTCTGAGCGCTGCGGCGGTCCTGTAGGTCTCGGTGGCGTCATAGCCGCCGACGAAAATCCCGGTGACGTCGCCCGCATCATTGCGGATCGGTTCATAGAGCAGGTCGATAAAACGATCCTCGGCGTCGCCCGCCAGACGGATGGCCAAGCCGCGAGCGACATAGCGTTCGCCCTTCCGGTAGACCTGGTCCAGCAGCTCATAAATCCCTTGGCCCGCCAGCTCCGGAAAGACGTCTCGAACGGTGCGGCCCATGAAGTCGCGCGGACCGGATATGGCGACATAGGCCTCGTTGTAATACTCGTAGACGTGCTCAGGGCCGGACAGAATGGCGACGAAGCCGGGCATCTGGCTGAGCATAACTTCCAGGCGTTTGCGCTCCGCCACATTGCGGCGCTCCGCTTCGAACCGGTCGGTCGTTTCGATGGCCGCGACAAAGATTCCACCCACGCCTTTTGGGGCCGTAGGGTCCGGAGCGGGGCTGTAGCTCAGGGTGAACCGGGCGTCCTCCCATTGGTCGCCGTGTCTTTGGATCCGCAGAAGCATGTCGCGCGCGAAAACCGCTTCGCTGTCGCCGCCATAAATCGCCTCATGGATGGGCTCGATCTGCGGCCACACCTCCGACCAGACCTCGGCGGCGGGTCGGCCCAGGGCGTTGGGATGCTTGTCGCCGAGGATGGGACGGTAGCCGTCGTTGTAGATCAACACAAACTGCGGACCCCAGCGCAGCGCCATGGGGAACCCGGAGGCTGTGATGATATCCACCGCCATCTTGAGGCTGGGAGACCATTCAGCCACAGGTCCAAGCGGCGTATCGCCCCAGTCCTTCGCCGCGATCAAGCCGGGCATCTGCCGGTCGTCCAAAGTCGAAAACGTGGCGGAGTCACCCGTGTCCGTCACAAGCCCTCCGCCCGACGCTGACCGCAGCCCTCCATAACGCGGACGAGGGAAAGTGGTTGCATGGCTTTGAGGAAAATAGGACTTGTCGCCTAGCCTCAACTCTGAGACCGGTTGACCTTGAGCGCCGCGCTTGGGGTGCTGCGGGCGGTGTTTGCGGAGTGAGCGGGGTAGGAACGCCTCCGTTGCGCCTAAACCGTCATAACGAAAGAACCCCGGCAGTCGCCTGCCGGGGTTCTCCAATCGAAAGGAAACCGGTTTGAAGGAATCCCCTCGCGGGTAATCCTGCGGGGCCGGAACCCCTTACCGTGGTTTCCCTACCGACTCCCGAGCCAAGGGTTGCATCATTGCAACCTGCACGTCAATGATTGAAGCGTGGCATTCGGGGGATGGGAATGGATATCCACGAAAATCGAACGCTTGGGATCGATCTGGGCATCGCGTCCTGCGGCTGGGCGGTGATCGAGCAAGACGAGGACGGCAGCGGCCGCATTGTCGCGATGGGCTCGCGCACCTGGGACGCGCCCGAGACGGACAAGGAACGCACGCCGACGAATCAACTACGGCGCGGCCATCGCGGCATGCGCCGGGTGCTGAAACGCCGCCGCCAACGAATGAGCGAAATTCGCCGCCTGTTCCGCAGCCACGGACTGATCGAGGTCCAAGGGCCGACGGGCTTGCGCGTCGCCCAACTCGATCCCTGGTCTCTGCGGGCTGAGGGGCTTGAACGGAAGCTGAGTGGGCCGGAGTTGGCCGTGGCGCTGGGTCACATCGCCAAGCATCGGGGCTTCAAGTCGAACCGGAAGGGTGAGCGGGGCGCCAACGCAAGCGACGACAGCTCGAAGATGTTGAAGGCGATCCACGAAACCCGGGACCGCCTAGCCCAATATCGCACCGTCGGTGAGATGTTCGCCCGCGACGACCTGTACGCCGACCGTAAACGTAACCGAGACGGCCAGTTCACCCATTCCGTACTGCGGGATGATCAGGCGCGCGAGGTGGCCTTGCTGTTCGATATCCAGCGTCGGATCGGCAATCCCCTGGCTTCGGCGGAACTGGAGGCCGCCTTTACCGAGGCCGCTTTCCTTCAACGCCCACTTCAGGACAGCGAGCACCTGCTTGGCTCTTGCCCATTCGAGCCGGCGGAGAAACGCAGCGCCAGGCGCGCGCCCTCTTTTGAACGGTTCCGCTTCCTGTCTCGCCTGCGCGCATTGACTCTGAGCGAGGGCCGGGAAGAGCGACCGCTGACACCTGATCAGATCGCCAGGGCCGAGGGCGATTTCGGCCTACAGAAGAGTTTCACGTTCAAAAGGCTACGCGACCGGCTGGGTCTATCTGAGGATACAATTTTCGGCGGCGTGGCGCGCGCTGACGAGGGGCGGGACTTCGTTGGCCGTACCAGCAACGCCGCCGAGGGCACGGCCAGCCTGCGCGGCGTGATCGTGGACGCTGCTGGCGACGGCGCCTGGCGCTCGCTGCAAAATGCGCCTGAGAAGCTGGACACAATAGCTTCGGTGATCACCTTCCGCGAAGATATCGAGTCAATCCGCCAGGGCCTGACTCAGATCGGGCTCGAACCCACCGTCCTCACTGCGCTGATGGACGCCGTCGAAGACGGTCGTACACTCAAAATGTTCTCCGGGGCCGCCCATATCTCGGCCAAAGCCGCACGCGCCATGCTGCCCCATCTGCGCGAGGGATTGACATACGACAAGGCCGCCGCCGCCGCCGGCTATGTCCATACGGATCGCGCCGGGCCAGGCAGCGCCGAAGGGACCCTGCACGAGCGGATGGTGCACGACATCAAGTGGGTTGACGCCAACGTCTCTAATCCCGTGGCCCGCAAAGCGGTGATCGAGGCGCTCAAACAGGTCCACGCCATCGTCGGCGCGCATGGTCTTCCCGGCGCTATCCATTTGGAACTGGCCCGCGACGTCGGCAAAAGCAAGGAGGAGCGGGACGAGATCAAATCCGGCATCGACAAGCGCACAGCCGCCAAGGACCGCCTGCGCGATCAGTTCAAGGAGACCTGCGGTCATGAGCCATCGGGTTACGAGGATCTACTTCGGTTCGAATTGTGGACCGAACAGGCGGGCCGTTGTCTCTACTCGGATCGCGCCATTGCTCCGCACCAGATCGTCGCTTCGGACAACAGCGTACAGGTCGATCACATTTTGCCGTGGAGCCGGTCGGGCGACGACAGTTTCGTCAACAAGACCCTATGCTTCACCACCGCCAATCAGAATAAGCGCGGTCGCACGCCGTTCGAATGGTTCGGGGACGACGCTGAGCGCTGGCAGACATTTCGTGGTGTGATCGAGAGCAACAAGGCCATGAAGGGCCGCAAGAAACGCAACTATTTGCTCAAGGATGCCTCTGTCCTGACGGAGAAATTCCGCCCTAGGAACCTCAACGACACCAAATACGCCACCCGCTTGGTGCTCGATCTGTTGGCGCGTCTGTATCCGGAAAGCGACCGTTTCACCGGCATTCCACGCAAGCCTGAGGAAGCGCGCAGAAAGCGGCGTCTGTTCTCTCGTCCCGGTCCTCTGACTAATCGTCTGCGCCGGGCCTGGGGGCTACAGGGGCTCAAAAAGGGCGAAGACGGTAAGCGGATCGCCGATGATCGTCACCACGCGCTCGATGCTCTGATCGTCGCGGTGACCAGCGAGGGCAGGCTTAACCATCTGACCAGACTGGTTCAGGAGCGCGAGAACGCTGGCTTGCCGCGCGATTTCGGAGTCGTTGAGCCGCCCTGGCCTGGTTTCCGCGATGAGGCTCAATCCGTGATGCGCGAGGTATTCGTTAGCCGCGCGGAACGTCGCCGCGCCCGTGGGGAGGGTCATGCTCAGACCGTGCGCCGAATTGAGGACACGCCGCAGGGGCAGGTGGTTTATGAGCGCAAATCAGTAGACGCTTTGACCGAGGCCGACCTTGATCGTGTCAAGGACCCTGATCGCAACGCGGCCCTGATCGCCTCGCTGCGACAATGGATTGTGGACAAGAAGCCAAAGGACCGCCGACCTCAGTCGCCCAAGGGCGATCCCATCGCCAAGGTTCGCCTTAGAACAACGAAGAAGGTCGATGTTTTGGTTCGCAACGGCGTCGCCGAACGCGGCGAGATGGTTCGGGTTGACGTATTCCGGAAGAAAAACAAGCGCGATGCCTGGGAATACTATCTTGTTCCCGTCTATCCGCATCAGGTGTTCGATCCTGCGGATTGGCCAGGTCCACCGAACGCCGCCATTCAAGCTTACAAACCCGAGGCCGACTGGCCCCGCATGAATGACGGCCATGAGTTCGCGTGGAGTATCCACCCGTTCTCCTTCATTGAAGTTGAGAAGCCGGACGGTACGTTCATTGACGGGTATTTCCGTGGAGCTGATCGGACCACCGGTGCCATCAGCCTGTCGCCCCACTACACACGAGACGAAAGTGTCAGGGGCATTGGCGCCAAAACACTCCGTTCGATGAAGAAGATCAATGTCGATCGCCTTGGTTACCGCAAAGAAGTACTCCGCGAGAAACGCACATGGCGTGGCGCGGCCTGCACCTAACGCAGCCTTCGCGCCTGTCCCTGGCTGACGACCAGATTGTTGTCGGGCAGGATGACGGCGAGGTGCGTTTGGCGCTGGAGGACGTCGCCTGGGTGGTTATCGACAGCCCGCGGACCAGCCTCACCGCTTCACTGATGTCGGCCTGCATGGCCTATGGCATTGCCGTTGTCTTCACTGACGCGACCCACACCCCCTCTGGGGTCGCCCTGCCCTTTCACCGCCACCACCGCCAAGCCGATGTGGCCGCGAGACAGACTGCCGCCACCGCCCCTTTGAAAAAACGCCTTTGGCAAGCCCTGGTCCGCTCCAAGATCGAAAACCAGGCGAGCGCCCTGGACGCTGTCGGCGCGGGCGGCGGCCATACGCTGCGCGAAATGGCAAAAAGGGTGGGATCGGGCGACCCGGGCAACGTCGAGGCGCAGGCAGCGCGCTACTACTGGGGCCAACTCTGGAAAGACTTCCGGCGTCAGGACGATGGCGACCGGCGCAATAAGATGCTGAACTATGGCTATGCGGTCGTCCGTTCGGGCGTCGCCCGCGCCTTGGTCGGTTCAGGCCTGGTTCCGGCTTTCGGCCTGAAGCACGCCAGTGTATCCAACGCCTTCAACCTGGCCGATGACGTGGTCGAGCCGTTCCGCCCCTTTATTGATGTGCTGGCCTGGCGGACCGTCGGCGACGGCGCACCCTGTCGCCAAGACCTGTCGGTCGAGGATCGCCGCGCCATGGCGGGCTGCCTTTTGGGTGAGGCGCGGCTGGGCCATGAGACCGTAACCCTTCTGACCGCCAGTGAACGCACCGCTGAATCTCTCGTGCGCGCCATCGAGGCCGGGACGCCGGCGGTTCTGACACTGCCGACCCTGATCCCGCCTGCGCCACTCCCATGAAAGCCGAGGAGGTCCGGATCATGTGGTTGTTCGTTTTTTTCGATCTCCCGGTCACGACCAAAACTGGACGCCGCCTGGCCACCCGCTTTCGCAAGTTCCTCAAAGACGACGGCTATATGATGCTACAGTTTTCGGTCTATGCTCGTGTCTGTCGCGGCGAAGAAGCCGTGGACAAGCACATCGGCCGAGTCACCCGCAACCTGCCCAAGCAGGGCAATGTCCGTACGCTTCAGGTGACCGACAAACAGTACGCCCGCATGAAGCTGCTACTTGGTGAGGCCGAAAAGAATGAGCGAGTCGCGCCCCAGCAGATGGTCCTGCTCTGATTTCGGCGGCCTCTCGACGGCGGAAATCAGAGCAGTTTCAGATCGTTACACCGGAGCTAGCCTACCTGATGGGAGTCGGCAGGGAAACCACGGCGATCAACACGGTGTCATCGGCCCAGTCGGCAGCCTACCTGATGGGAGTCGGCAGGGAAACCACGGCTCCCATCACCGGCACTGACATCGACACGCTAGCCTACCTGATGGGAGTCGGCAGGGAAACCACGGCGATGTGGGCGGTAGGCGACCCTTCGGGCCACCCACCACCCACAACGGCCTGCGGCCAAAATCCTACAGACCCCAGCTATCTTCCGCCACAATGGGCGCACTGGCCGTGGGCACTGAGGGGGGATAGGTACTCCTGCCGCTGAAAGGCCGGTCCCTCCCTTTGTCGACCATTTTAGTTGTCATCGAGCATCAAGCCGGCGAAGTCGTTAGCCAAGGAGCTTTAGCCATGGCGCTGCAAACACACCCCCTCGATCCGGCGGACCTGATCGAGACCCCGGAAGACGTCGTTCATTTTCTGGAGGCGAGCTTCGAGGACGGCACGCCCGCCGAGATCGCTAAATCGCTGGGGACGGTCGCCCGCTCTCGCGGCTATGCGGCCCTGGCGCGTGAGGCGGGCCTGTCCCGCCAGACCCTGCGCCAAGCCTTCGGCGAGGGAGGGAACCCCTCGCTGGAGACCTTTCTGAAAGTGATCCGGGCGCTCGGGCTCAAGCTGGCCATCCACACAGCTTAGCGCGTGCGGTTTACTCCGCCGCCGCTTTCGCCTTGCCGCCGAAGGTGTGCGCCAGTTCGCCCCCGGCATAGCGTTTGGCCATCTGGGCCGTGGACAGGGGTTTGATCTTCGAGGCCCAGCCTTCGCAGCCGAACTCCTGGAAGCGCTGCAAGCAGACCTTGCGCATGGCTTCCTTGGCGGGCTTCAGATAGGCGCGGGGGTCGAATTCGCCGGGCTTTTCGGCCATGACCTTGCGGATGGCGCCGGTGATGGCCATGCGGTTGTCGGTGTCGATGTTGATCTTGCGCACACCGTGCTTGATGCCGCGCTGAATCTCTTCCACCGGCACGCCCCAGGTCTGGGGCATCTGACCGCCGTACTGGTTGATAATGTCCTGCAGGTCCTGCGGCACCGAGGATGAGCCGTGCATCACGAGGTGGGTGTTGGGCAGGCGGCTATGGATCTCCTCGATCACCGTCATGGCCAAAACCGCCCCGTCGGGCTTTCGCGAGAACTTATAGGCGCCGTGGCTGGTGCCCATGGCGATGGCCAGGGCGTCCACGCCGGTGGCCTTGACGAAATCGACTGCCTGGTCCGGGTCGGTCAGCAGGGCGGAGTGGTCCAGCTTGCCCTCAAACCCGTGGCCGTCCTCGGCCTCGCCCATGCCGGTTTCCAGCGAGCCCAGCACGCCCAGCTCGCCCTCCACCGACACGCCGCAGGCGTGGGCCATGTCCACCACCTGGCGGGTGGTCTCGACGTTGTAGTCATAGTCGGCGGGGGTCTTGGCGTCGGCCTTCAGGCTGCCGTCCATCATCACGCTGGTAAAGCCGTACTGGATGGCGGTGGCGCAGGTGGCGGGGCTGTTGCCGTGGTCCTGGTGCATGCACACGGGGATGTTGGGATAGAGCTCGACCAGGGCGTCGATCAAATACTTCAGCACGATGTCGTTGGCGTAAGAGCGTGCGCCCCGGCTGGCCTGGATGATCACCGGCGCGTCGGCCTGCTCGGCGGCCTCCATGATGGCGAGGCCCTGCTCCATATTGTTGATGTTGTAGGCGGGCAGGCCGTAGTCGTGCTCGGCCGCGTGATCGAGAAGCTGTCGAAGCGTAATGCGGGCCATGTCTTTCCCCTTAGACCTGTAGCGCCGCCACGCCGGGCAGCACCTTGCCTTCCATCCATTCCAAGAACGCGCCGCCGGCGGTGGACACGAAGGTGAAGTCCTCCGTCACCCCGGCCGCGTTCAAGGCCGCCACCGTATCACCGCCGCCCGCCACCGCCACGAGCTTTCCCGCCTTGGCCAGTGCGCCAGCGCACTGCGCCGCCGCGACCGTGCCCTTGTCGAACGGCGGAATTTCGAACACCCCCAGCGGACCGTTCCAGATCAGGGTCTTGGAATTGCCGATAGCCCGGCACAGACGGTCCACCGTCTCAGGACCGGCATCCAGGATACGCTCGTCCTCGTCCACCGAGCCCAGGCCGCGCACGCGCGCAGCGGCCCCCGGCGCCAGTTTTTCAGCCACCACAATGTCCAGCGGCAGAAAGAGTTTGCAGTTATTGCGCCCGGCGATGCGGATGATCTCGCGCGCGGTCTCGGCCAGATCCTTCTCACAATAGGAGGCGCCCACGTCGTGGCCCTGGGCGTAAAGGAAGGTGTTGGCCATGCCCCCGCCGATGGCCAGCTTGTCCAGCTTGGTCACCAAGTGCTTAAGCAAATCCAGCTTGGTGGAGATCTTGGAGCCGCCGACGATGGCCATCACCGGCCGTTCGGGCGAGCCCAGCGCCTTTTCCAGAGCTTCCAATTCCTCGCGCATGGATTCGCCGGCATAGGCGGGCAGGCGCTTAGCCACGCCCTCTGTTGAGGCGTGGGCGCGGTGAGCGGCCGAGAAAGCGTCGTCCACATAGATGTCCCCCAGGGCCGCCAGGGCCTTGGCGAACTCCGGGTCGTTGGCTTCCTCGCCCGCGTGAAAACGCAGGTTCTCCAGCAGCAGGACCCCGCCGGCCGGCAGGGCCTTGATCGCCTTCTTGGCGATCGGGCCGATGCAGTCGTCGGCGAACAGCACCTGGTCGCCCAGCAGTTTGGACAAAGGCTGGACTACCGGCTCGAGGCTCATCTCGGGCACGCGCTTGCCCTTGGGCCGGTCGAAGTGGGACAGCAGCACCACCTTGGCGCCCTTGGCCTGCAGCAGGTGGATAGTAGGAAGGGCGGCGCGCAGACGGGTGTCGTCGCCCACCACGCGGCTGGCAGGACCGCCATGGGTGGGTACATTGAAGTCCACGCGGACCAGAGCGGTCTTGCCTTTCAGATCACCGGTCTGATCCAGCGTGCGGAACGCCATCTAGAGCAGCCCGCCCATCACCAGGGCCGTATCGGCCATGCGCGTGGCGAAGCCCCACTCGTTGTCGTACCAGCTGAGCACCCGCACCAGTTGGCCTTCGATCACCTGGGTTTGCGGCAGGGCGACGGTGGACGACGCCGGGATGTGGTTGAAGTCGATGGACACCAGCGGCTCGTCCGTCGTGGCCAAAACGCCCTTAAGCGGACCTTCCTGCGAGGCCTTGAGGATGGCGCCGTTGATCTCTTCCACGCTGGTGGCGCGGCTGGGTACGATCTTCAGGTCGATCACCGAGACATTGGGGGTCGGCACGCGGATGGAGGATCCGTCCAGCTTGCCCTTCAAGGCGGGCAGCACCAGGCCGACGGCCTTGGCCGCGCCCGTGGAGGTGGGGATCATCGACAGGGCCGCCGCGCGGGCGCGGTACAGGTCCTTGTGCATCTGATCCAGCGAGGGCTGGTCGTTGGTGTAGGAATGCACCGTGGTCATATAGCCGCGCTCGATGCCCACCAGATCGTGCAGCACCTTGGCCACCGGCGCCAGGCAGTTGGTGGTGCAAGACGCATTGGACACCACCATGTCGTCCTTGGTGATGGCGTCGTGATTGACCCCATAGACGATGGTCTTGTCGGCGTTGTCGCAAGGGGCCGACACCAGAACGCGCTTTGCGCCGCCTTCCAGGTGGGCCGAGGCCTTGTCCTTGGTGGCGAAGATGCCGGTGCATTCAAAGGCGATATCCACGCCCAGGTCCTTGTGCGGCAGCTCAGCCGGATTGCGGATGGCCGTGACCTTGATCGGACCCCGGCCGATATCCAGGCCGTCGCCGCTGACCTTCACCACGCCGGGGAAACGGCCATGGGTGGAATCATAGCGGAACAGATGGGCGTTGGTTTCCACCGGCCCGAGATCATTGATGGCGACGACTTCGATATCGCGCCGGTCGTTCTCATAGATCGAACGCAGCACCAGGCGGCCAATGCGGCCAAAGCCATTGATGGCGACGCGAAGGGTCATGTCGAAATCCTCTAAAGGCGCGCAAAACGCCTGAATCTTCGTGACAAACTGTTTGGTCGGGGGGTTTTGCGTCCGTCAGGCGCGAAGTCAACCCTTCACCACCGCAAATAGGACCAGAGCGCGGTCAGTCCAAGCTGTTCGGCGCCGACTTGCGACGATTAAATCCGCCCCGGCTCAAGGCCTTTGGCTTGCCCTTGGCCTTGGCCGAGATTTCCTTGAGCTTGAGGCCTTGCAGGGCCGACAGACTAGCCCCCGGAGCGCCCTTTTCCGGGTCGCCGAAGGCTCGGCCGTAGGTTTGCAACCGCTGCTCCACCGAGCCCAGAAATTCGCCTTCCCACGCCGATAACTCCACCCCGGCCTTGTCGGCCGCGCGGCGCGCCCGGCGCAAGGCGTTGAGGGCGGCGCGCTTGGCCGCCGCCTTCTGGTCTGGCGCGGTGCGCTTCAGACTTCTCCTCCCCAGCGCAGCGGGGGAGGGGGACCGCCTGAAAGGCGGTGGTGGGGGCAGGCCCCTTCCACCACACTGCGTGTGGTCCCCCTTCCCCGTAAACGGGGAAGGAAAAAGTACAGCGGCTGGTCCATCCGAACGTCACAGCCCCCCGATCGCCGAGAGATAAAGGTCGAGCAAAGCCTCTTCCTCAAGGCGCTTGGCTTGGTCCTGTTTGCGCAGGCGCACGACCTTGCGCAGGATCTTGACGTCAAAGCCCTCGCCCTTGGCCTCGGCGAACACTTCCTTGATGTCGGCGGCCACAGCGGCCTTGTCTTCCTCAAGCCGCTCGATGCGCTCGATGATGGTCTTCAGCCGAGTCTGGGCCGTGGTGTTGAGAACGTCGAGGGAGGAGGAATCGTCGGCCATGGGGTCAGGGTCTCGTCAAAGCGTGCGGGTGGGAAGGGGCGCAGAACCTAGACCTAGAACGCGCCCTAAGAAAGATGCCCAAACAGCACCACCGCCAGGAAAAGCCCATAAAACAGCGCCGTGGCCGCCAGCATCAGGCGCGAGATGCGGCCGCTGCGAAAACCGGCCCACAGCATGACCATGGCCGCCAGGGTCACAGCGCCGGCGGCGATCAGGGACGGTTGCAGAAGCCACGGGGTAAAGAACAGGCCCAGCGCCGTCGGCACGGTGGCCTGGATCATCATGGAGCCGGAGATATTGGCCATGGCCATACGAACCTTGCCCTGGCGAATCCAGATGATGGCGTTGAGAATTTCCGGCATCTCGGTGGCGATCGGGCTGAGCAGGAGGGCCAGGAGTTGAGGGCCGATGCCGACCGCGTGGCCCAGTAGGCCTAGACGGTTGACGAAGACGCGCGAGGCGAAGAACACCACCGCCAAAGACAAAAAGGTCTGTAGCAGGATCATGGCTGTGGCGGGAACGGTCGCCCTGGGCTGAAGCTTAAGCGGCTCAAGCTTGCCCTCCGGCTCGCCCGCCTCGGCGGTCGCCTCCTTCCAGGCATAGAGGGCGTAGGCCGCCAGGAACATGGCGCCCAGCCACGGCTTGAAGGCGAAGGCGATCAGGCCCACGCCCAGCTTGACCACGAACAGGCCGATGAACCAGGCTTGGTCCCGGCTGAGGGCGGCGAAGTCGGCGGCGGCGTCCGCGCCGCGCAACGGGCGACGGCAGAGCAGCAACGTCAGGCCCGCCACGGCATAGGCGATTGTCGCCAGGACCAAGGGCCCGCCCATGGCGGCGCCAACCCCGATATCCTTGCTCGCCGCCCCGGCGCCGAACGCCACGGCCACCAGGGTCACCACGCTTTCGGGCAGGGCCGTGCCGAAGGCGGCCAGCAAGGCGCCGGTGGCCTTCTGGCCCATGGCGAAGCGATGGCCGATCCACTCAACCCCGTTTACGAAATACTCGCAGGCGAAATAGATCGCAGCCGCCGAACCGATCAGGGCTAGGGCGACAGCGGGAAACGAAGGATCGATGATCGGCACGCCCTATTGGAGCATGGCTAAAACAGGGGTTCCAGCCAGATGACGCCGGAATCGAAAACGCCGCCCGAAGGCGGCGTTGCGGGGTGCGCGGAACCTAAGTTCGTTCAGCCCTGTTTGGCTTTGAAGCGCGGGTCGGTCTTGTTGATCACATAAACCCGGCCCTTACGACGCACCAGTTTGCAGTCGCGATGGCGTCCCTTGAGGGACTTCAGAGAGCTACGGACCTTCATGACGGAACTCGATGGCCTTGGATCAGAAATTTGCGCCGGGGACGCGAAGGGCGTGCCTATAGGGGCCAAGGCATCTTTAGTCAATCTCGGCTTTATCATTGGTCGCGGCCGCAAGGCCGTTTAGCCTAACACCTATGGACCGCCGATTGTTCATGTTGATGGCCGCCGCTGGGATGGCCAATCCAGGGCCCAATCCCGTTCCGGGGCTGGGTCCCGATGCAGGCCGTCCGCCCGCCGAAACCGTGGGCGGCGCCCCTGACGCCTCTGGTGATCCGCAGTTCGACGCCTGGCTGCAGAGCTTCTTCCAGCGCTCGGCCACCGCCGGCTGGTCCCTCGATCTGCTGCGCCGAGAACTGGCCGGCCTTAAACCGGACCCGCGCGTGACCAGCCTGGACGGCCGTCAGCCTGAGCTGTCCAAACCCATCGGCGACTATATGCGCGCCGCCGTGTCGGACAGGACCGTGACGCTGGGTCAATCCAAGTATGCGGCCGCCGCGGGCTGGCTGCCGCCGATCGAGGATCGCTTCGGCGTGCCCGGCCCGATCCTGACCGCGGTGTGGGGGGCCGAGTCCTCCTATGGCGCGGTCCAGGGCGACATGGATGTAATCCGCTCACTGGCCACCTTGGCGGCGGCCGGCCGACGGCGAGATTGGGCAGAGAGCCAGATCTGGGCCGCCCTGCGGATGATTTCCACCGGCGCGGCGACGCGGGAGCAAATGAAGGGCTCTTGGGCCGGCGCCATGGGCCAGACCCAGATGATCCCCGAATCCTATCTGGCCAACGCCGTGGACGGGGATGGCGACGGGCGGCGCGATATCTGGGGCTCTCCCGCCGACGCCCTCGCCTCGGCCGCCAACCTTTTGCAGCACTATGGCTGGAAACGTGGCGGCGGCTGGGCGCGCGAAGTGCTGGCGCCGGCGGGCTTCGACTACAGCGTCACGGAAGGCGCCATGCAGACCCCGTCCGCCTGGGCGCTGGACGGAGTGAGGGCCGCGTCGGGCTCTGACTGGAGCGAGACGGACGCCAATGCGCCGGCGCAGCTGATAGCGCCGGCCGGATCGACGGGTCCGCTTTTCCTGGTTCTGCCCAACCATTTCGTCATTCGCAAATATAACAACTCGACCAGCTACGCCCTGGCTGTCGGCCTATTGGCGGACCGCATCGCGGGAGCCGCCCCTCTTACCGTGGCTTGGCCGGTGGAGCCGCCCATGACCAGCCAGGACCGCATAGGCGCCCAGAACGCCTTGATCGCCTTGGGCTACAACCCCGGGCAGCCGGACGGAGTCATCGGCATAAACACCCGCTCGGCCATGCGCGCCTGGCAAAAGGCTCGCGGCCTGCCCGCCGACGGGTACCTGACGGCGGCCCTGTCCCATCGCCTACAGAGCGAAGCGGCCGCAGTCGCGCCCGCAACACCCGCTTCAGCAACGGGGAATTAAGCATTAACGCGGATGCTTGCCGCCTCAATCGGGCGGGGACGCATGTTTCAGATTATCGGCATAGTCGTGCTGTTCGCCTCGGTGTTCGGCAGTTACATCATCTCCGGCGGCAAGCTTCCGGTAATCTTGGAAGCAGCGCCCCATGAGCTGATGGCCATCGGCGGCGCAGGCATTGCCGCCTTCCTGATCTCCAACAGCGTCACGACGATCAAGGCCACAGCGGGATCTTTCGGCAAGGTGTTCGCAGGCCCCAAGTGGAAGGCCAGCGACTATCGCGACCTGCTCTCGTTGCTGTTCCTGCTGACCAAGACCATGAAGTCAAAGGGCGTGATCGCCCTGGAAAGCCACATCGAAAACCCCAAAGAAAGCAACATTTTCTCGCGCTTCCCCCGGATTACCAAGGACCATTTCGCGGTCGATTTCATCTGCGACACCCTGCGGATGATGACCATGAATCTAGAAGATCCGCACCAGGTGGAAGACGCGATGGAAAAGCAGCTGGAAAAGCACCATCACGAGCACCTGGGTCCGTCGCACGCCCTGCAAGCCCTGGCCGACGCCCTGCCCGCCCTGGGCATCGTTGCGGCCGTGCTCGGCGTCATCAAGACCATGGGCTCGATTACCGAACCGCCGGAAATCCTCGGCGGCATGATCGGCGGGGCCCTGGTCGGCACCTTCATGGGCGTGTTCCTCGCCTATGGCCTGGTTGGGCCTATGGCCACGCGCCTGGGCGCGATCGTAGACGAAGAGGCGGCGTTCTATAAAATTATCCAAGGCGTACTGGTTGCCCATCTTCACGGCAACGCAGCCCAGATCTCCGTCGAGATCGGTCGCGGCAGCGTCCCGTCCGCCGCACAGCCCAGCTTCCTGGAGCTGGAAGAAGCGCTCAGCAACATCCCGGCTGACGGTTAAGGGGTCCAAGCCTCTGATTCGTGCGTCCGAACAATGGCCCTAGCGACCGCTAGCGCTGGTACAGACACCCGGCGATCACACGTCAAAAGGGCTTAAAAGCGCCCCTTGCGGCGCGCGATGTGACTTGCACATGCCCATGTTGACGGCATATTCGCCTTCAGCGCCACATTGGAGCCTTGCCGGTTGGCCTTAAAATGGGCTAACTCGGCGATGGCGTTGATGTAACTTTGACGCTCTAACCTCCTCAGGGGACCAGGACCATGACCTCCGAAGTTCTTCGTAAGCTGCTCGTGGCGGGCGTCGCCGTCGCTGCACTGTCTGTCGTCGCGTGCAAGAAGGCGGAAGCTCCGGCTCCCGCTTCTGACGCCGCCGTCGCTTCCGACGTCGCGTCTGACGCGTCTTCGGCCGCTTCTGACGCTCCGTCGTCCGCGCCGTAAGCATCCGTTTCGTTTCGGCGTAATGGAAGGGCCGCCCTTGGGCGGCCCTTTTGCTTTGAGCGCAGATCGCATGACGGCGCAGGTTGACGGAGCCGCGCTGAGCTGGACGGCCGAGGGCTCGCCCCGCTCCCAGCGTTTCGACGACATCTATTTCTCAGCTGCGGACGGCTTGGCGGAAGCCCGGGCCGTTTTCCTGCACGGCTGCGGCTTGCCTGAAGCTTGGCGCGGCCGGACCCGCTACGTTGTTGGCGAGCTGGGCTTCGGCACGGGACTGAACATTCTCGCCTTGCTCCAGGCCTGGCGCGCGGCGCGCACCGCGGGTCAGCGTCTGGCGATTTTTTCGGTTGAGGCCTTTCCACTCACTGTACAGGAGGCCGCCCGCGCGCTGAACGCCTGGCCCGAGCTTGCCGACCTGGCCGCCGAGCTGCTGGGCCAATGGCCGCGCCGGGCGCCGGGCTTTCACCGACTGAGCTTTCCAGCCCTGGACGCCACCCTTGACCTGGCGATCGGAGAGGCCGGTTGGGCATTGGACCAATGGTCGGGCTGCGCAGACGCCTGGTTTCTGGACGGCTTCTCCCCCGCCAAGAATCCCCAGATGTGGCGACCGGAGGTGCTGAGCGCCCTGGCGGCGCGATCAGCGCCGGACGCGCGTCTGGGCACCTTCACCGTCGCCGGCGATGTGCGTCGAGGTTTGCAGGCCGCCGGTTTTGAAGTCAGCAAACACCCCGGTCATGGACAAAAGCGCGAACGATTGCAGGGCCGGCGCGCGGGCTCCAGTTCCTCTGCTTCCGACGCGCCCAAGGTAGCAATCATCGGCGCGGGCATCGCGGGCGCCGCCCTGGCGCGGGCTCTTGGCGCCCTTGGGGCCTGCCCCCTGGTGATCGAAGCTGAGGGCGTTGGGGCCAGGGCCTCGGGCAATCCAGCGGCCCTGGTGGCGCCGGCGCTCGACGCGGGCGGCGGACCGCGGGCGGCCTTTTACGCCCAAGCTCTGGCTAGGGCCTGCGATCTTTACGGCGCCTTGGGCGACGCGGCGGTGGGAGGCCGAGGTCATTTGCAGTTGGCCCACACCGAACGCGACCCCCGTCGGTTTGCCGCCGTCACCGCCAGCGGCGCGTTTGATCCGGATCGACTGCACAGCCTGGGCGCCGAGCAGGCCGCCGCCATGTCCGGTCAGCCCTTGAACGAGGACGCCTTGCTGTTCGCCGACAGCCTGGTGATCCGGCCCCAAGCCGTCCTGCAGGCTTGGTTGACCGCGGCGGAAACCCAAAGGGCGACGGCCGCGCAGCTAGAGCACATCGACGGCGCCTGGCGTATTTGGGACGGCGAGCACCGGCTGATCGCCGAGGCGGACGCCGTCTGCATCGCTGCTGGAATCGGAGGCCGCAGCCTGGACGCGGGGCTTGGTCTATTACCCATACGCGGCCAAGCCAGCTGGGCCGCCGATGTCCCGCTGAACACGGCGATGGCCTGGGGCGGCTACGCGGCGCCCTTTGATGGGGGACTTGTGTTCGGCGCCACCCATGATCGCGACCGAGAGGACCGCGACCTGTCCGCGCTCGACCACCGCCGCAATCTGGCGAGCCTGGCGGAGGTCCTGCCGGCCATGGCGGCCGGCATCGACCCGGATTGTCTGCAAGGCCGCGCTGAGATTCGCGCCGCCACCCCGGACCGAATGCCCTTGGCGGGCGCCTTAGGCCCGGACGGGCTTTATGTTTTGGGCGGGTTGGGCTCGCGCGGGTTCACCACAGCGCCGGTGCTGGGCGAGCATATCGCCGCGCAAATCTGCGGGGCGCCGTCGCCCCTGCCGGCCGACGTCTGCGCCTTGCTAAACCCAGGTCGGATTTCGGCGACCTGATAACGGATTTTGTCGAGCGGCCGCACAGGTTGTTAACTCGTCAGGTGTACAACAAAGGCGAGCGGAAAGTCTGTAATGGATGCAAGGCTCAAGTTAGCGGTCGGCCCATAGATTCTCAACGGAACCGTCGTTGGGAGCATGAGCCAGCAGGGAATGCTTGTTGATGCCTGATGATTCCGCCCGCCTTCTTGGATTCGCCTTCGCCTGCGCAGACTTGCTGTTCGAGCTGGAACCGGACGGCCGCGTGACCTTTGCCCTCGGCGCGGCCAATCAGTTGTTGGGTCAGGATCCTACGGCCTTGGTCGGCCAGTCCTGGCGAAACCTGATCAGCGAAGACGACGCGCCGGTCGTGGCCGCCTTCCTGCAAAGCTTGGGCAAGGGCGACCGCCGCGGGCCGATCCGCATCGCCCTCAAGCCGGTGGGCGGACGCAAGTTGAAGCGCTACGTGGGCCTATCCGCCTGCTGCCTGCCGCAACTGGCCCCGCGCATCTCCTGCGCCCTCACTGTGCACGCCGCCGCCTCGACAACCATCGAACCGGCAGGACCGCACGGCCTGCATACCATCGAAAGCCTCAGCGCCGTGGCCGACGCGGCGATCAAACACGCGGCCCAGAGCGGCGTTGACCTGAACATGGAGCTGGTGGAGCTGGCCGGGCTGAAACAGGCGGCCGACGCCCTGGGCGACAGCCAATCGGCTGAGGTTCTCGGCCGCGTCGCCGCCGCCATCCGAGCGGAATCCATCGACGGCTCATCCGCCGCGCAACTCGAAGACGACCGTTACGCTTTTGTCCGTCAACGCGCGGAATCCAGTGATCGCGTCGCCGAACGCCTCAGCCGCGCCATGTCCGACGTTGGCCTCCCCCAGGTCCGGCCGACGCTGGATTCCCTGGAACTGGGCGTGGAAGGCGCAGGGGACAGCGCCCGTATGTTGCGCATGGCCTTGGACCGTTTCATTGCCGGCGGCGCGGCAGGCATGGCCGGCGGATCGCTCAGCGGCATGATCAAGCAAACGGTGACCGAGGCGTCCCGCGTAAAGGTCCAGGTGGCCTCACGTCGCTTCAGCATGGCCTATCAGCCGGTTGTCAACCTGCAGACCGGCGCCACGGATCACTACGAAGCCCTTGTCCGACTGGGCGGAAACGACAGTCCCACCGAGTCCATCTTGATGGCCGAGAACATGGACATCATCCACGACCTGGACACGGCTGTGGTGCAGACCGTGATCGCAGAGATGAAAAAGCCGGGTCGCAGCACCCTTCGCCTGGCCGCCAATATCTCCGCCCGATCCCTGATGATGCCGGCCTTCACAGCCAAGCTGCTGCAGATGGTCCACAACGAGCCCTCAATCCGCGGCCGTTTGATCCTGGAAATCACCGAAAGCGCCATCATCGACGACCTGCCTGCGGCTGACGCCCTGGTCCGGCGCTTACGCAAAGAGGGCTGCAAACTTGCGCTGGACGATTTTGGGGCCGGCGCCGCCTCCTTCGACTATCTGCGCGCCATCGCCGTGGACGAGGTCAAGATCGACGGACGTTATATCCGGGAGCTTTCCACTGCCGGCGGACGCAACACGGCGGTTGTTCAACATCTGACCGACCTGTGCCGCGAACTGAAAGTCTCCACCGTGGCCGAAATGGTCGAGAACGAAGAGACGGCGGACATGCTGCGCAAGATCGGCGTGGACTTCGGCCAGGGCTTCCTGTTTGGCCGGCCCGCGCCCGAACCGACGCCGGCCCCAATCCGTCGCGCGCCCGTCGTCGCCCGCCGGACCGGAACGACCGACAGCTGGGGCTAAGCCGTCCGTAGCCGGGCGGCGGGTGCGAGCGCGCGCCGCAAGCTTTCAGTCAACGGTCGTTCGATCCAGGTGTAGCCGGCCAGGCCCACAATCACGGCCAAAGGCACGGTAATCGCAGCGCGTATCGGGCCGGGCCAGGCCGGCGTCAGCGCCAGAACGGCCATCACCACCGGCAACTGACTCAAGTAGAGCGAATAGGACGCGTCACCCAGATGCGCCAAGCCCGTGGCAACGCCGCGCCAGACCGGGGTCCACGGCGTCAGGCCGTGATCCCCTTGATCCAGTTTTAGCGCTCCGGCCAAAATCATCGCGGCGGGGACGCCGAATAGGACGGGGCGCCAGAAGTCCGACTGGATGCCCGCAATCTGTTGCAGGGCCAGAAACAGCACGCCCAGCGCCAAGCTGGTCAGGGCGGTTCGGCGGCCGCCAAGCCGCGCCAAGGCTCCCGAAAGCCAGCAACGGGCCAGCGCCGCCCCGCCCAGAAACTCCAGCAACAAAGGGTTGGCCAGCAGGATGTACCAGCGATGATAGGCGAACCCGACCAGAGCTGCGGTCGTCAGCATGACCGCCAGGGCCTGAAAGCGACGATCCTTGGGCAGGATCAGGGCGAGCGCGAAGACCAAGTAAAAGAAGACCTCATAGGTCAAGGTCCAGCCACTGGGCAAAAGGGGAAACGGACCGCCCCATGGATCCAGGTGGGGCAAAAACGCCAAAGACAGAAGGCCATGGCGCAGATCCAGATTGACCACCGGCAGCATGCCGGGCCAACGCCAGGCCATGAGCGCAACCAATCCGGTCCATAGCCAATACAGCGGCGCCACGCGCACGGCCCTTGCGGTCAGGAACCCGCCGGGCGAGGGCGCGGCGTGTTCGGCCGAAAGCCACAAAACAAAGCCGGAAATCAAAAAGAACAGATCCACCCCGGCGGCGCCGACCGCAAAGTCCAGGCCCGACCACTGACAGGCGTGAAACAGCAGCACGCCCATGGCGGCGACGGCGCGCAGGATTTGTATGCTGGAAAGCGGCTTCACCGTCCCCCTGTCGCACAGCCGCGCAGGGGCGGGCAATCGGCCCTAACGGAGTGCCCGCACCCAGCCCGGCGCGACGCCAAACACAGCCTCGGCCAGGTCGGCAATGATGGCGTAGCGGCCGCGGCGAGCCTTGTGGACTGAAAAGTCGATGGGCGCGTCTGTCAGCTCCACCCCATGCAGACGATAGACCGACCAGTCCCGGCCCGGCGGGGGAGCGGCCCCGGGCTCCAGCAGCACGTAGTCCCAGGCGGCGCCATCGTCATCAATCTTAAGGGCGCAGTTAAGCCGCCGGTCCCGGAAAGCCAAATCCTTGCCGGCCTTGCTTGCCGCATAAATATGCTGCGACAGCCATTGGTCGAAAGCGGTCAAATAGTCTTGAATCGTCACGGCCAAAACCTTTCACATCGCAACATAGCCATCAGTGACAGGCCAATTTAACTTTCCTGTTAAGACTTTGGGTCAACGAAAGATGAATCGCCCCACGCCAGATCGGGTTGTCGATTCAGGCGGCGAAACGGCTTAAGCGGTGACCTCGCGCGCCGATGGACGGCGCGCGTCGGCCAGACAGGACCATGAGCGACGCCAGACGAGGACTCTTGCGCGGCCAGGCCCCCAACGTCCTGGCGCGCTGGTCCGTCAAATTCTCGCCGGAAGCCGCCAGCCTTAGCGAAGGCCTGCGCGCGGCCGCGGCTTGCGCCTCCCTCGCCGCCATCGCCGTGGTGGGCCATGACCCGAACCTGGCCTGGGCGGCCGTGATGGCGTTTTGGACCTGTATGGTTGATCCGGGCGGGCCCAACCGCATACGCGCGCGGATGCTTGGCCTGTTCACGGTGGCGGGGACCTTTGTCGCGGTCCTCTCGGCGGGGGTGGCGAGTTTCGGGACTGTCCCGGCCGCGTGCGCCCTGCTGCTCATCGCGACGATCTGCAGCTTCCTGCGGGTCTATGGCGCCGAGGCGGCGACCCTATCGAACCTGCTGGTGGTCTGCGCCGTAGTGACGATCGCGCGGCCCCTTGGTGATCCGCGCGCCCTGCTGACCTTTGCTGGCCTGTGTCTGACCGGCTGCCTTTGGGCGTCTCTGCTCAGCCTGACGGTCTGGCGCATCCATCCCTATGCGGCGGCGCGCACCGCCCTGGGACAAGCCTATCGACGGCTGGCCGCCATGGCCGTGGACCTGGCCAAGACGGCGTCGCCCACCGCCGCGCCCGCCCATTGGTCGGCCCACGCCCAGCATCATCGCGGCGGCGTGCGCCTGGCCATTGAGGAAGCGCGGCGGCTGACCTTGCAGGCCGTGGGCGGGCGCAACGACCAGGAAAACATCAGCGTGGCGGGCGCGCTCGTTCTGGCGGCTCTGGCGACAGCGGAGACCGAATTCGCCTGTCTGATCGCCCTATCTGATGTGCTCGAACGCGATGGACCGGGCGAGCCCGCCCAGCAGCGGCGCACCACGCGCCTGATCATGCAGATCGCCAGTGTGATGCACAGGCTGGACCGGCTGGTCGAAGCCACCGACGGCGATCCCGCCCCGCTGAAGATCGCCGCTAAACGATTGATGCGTGCCGCTGAGGCGGCGCCCGCCCACATCTGCCGCCTGGTCGCCCCTATGGCTGCCGAAGCACTCCATATCGCCGAAGACGACATTGACGATGTCGCGGGACTGAGCCCCGCTCCCAGCAAGCCGGTCAAGCCTCTGGCAGAGCGGCTATGGGGGCCGATCAGGGCCAATCTAACCTGGAACTCGATCTTTCTGAGACACACCGCCCGCGTGTCGATCTGCGTAACCGGCGCCTATCTGCTCGCCGAAGGGTTCAAGCTGCCTTACGGCTACTGGATGACCACCACGGTGGTGCTGATCCAGCAACCCTATCTGTATTACAGCGGCGTGCGCGCCGTCGAACGCGTGCTGGGCGGGGTCTTGGGTGGTGGGCTGGCCGCCCTGCTGGGCATGATGTTCCACTCCCAACTCTCCCTGCTACTGCTGATGTTCCCCCTGGCCATGGCCTGCATGTCGTTCCGGGCGGTGAACTACAGCCTGTTTGTGCTGTTTCTGACGCCCCTCTTCGTCCTGATTCTCGATCTGACCCACCCCGGCGTGCGCGAACCGGCCATCGCCGGCATCCGGGCTATCAACACGGTGATCGGCGGGGCCATAGCCTTGGCTGGGAGTCTGCTGCTGTGGCCGGGTTCGGAGGGTGATCGGCTAAAACTGGCCCTGGCCGACGCCATCGAGCGCAACGGCAGGTTGGCGGGTGTCGCCTTGTCGACGCCGGGCGAGGACGTGGGTCCAATCCGCACGGCGCGGCGCGAGGCGGGCTTAGCCAGCAACAAGGCCGATGAGGCGCGCCGCCGCGCCGCGCTCGAAATCTGGTGGCGCCGAGCAGAGCTCAAAGCCGCCGATGAGGTGCTGGCCGCCGTGCGCCGCCTCGCGGGCACGGCCGTGGCTCTGTGGTTGGACGGCCAGCCCATGACGGCCGCGACCACCGATCATGCTATAGGCGCCTGGAGCGCCCAGGCCTCCGCCGACGCAGCGCGCGCCGTGCGGGAAGGCTCACGCCTGCCGCCCGACCCGCCGCCCGCGCCGCCGCCCGGCCGGGCCGAACCGATCATTGCGGAAATCCAGGCGCTGTACCGCGCGGCGCGGCCGTTAGCGGGCGGGGAATAGGTAACTGGCGCCGCCGCCGGGTAAAAAGGCGCGATCCCCGCCGGTGCCGGAATTATTGGAAAAATGCCGTTACGACAGGTCCTGCGGGGTCAGGGTTTCAATTGAGCGGGCGCCTTGCATGGCCGCCGTCGTCAATCCAGCGGCTCCGGATAGGACGCTGTTGGAGAAGACGTCCGCCATGGCGACGCCAAGACTGGAAACCAGCGCCTGTTTGCCAAGGGCTTCGGCGGCCAGCAGGTCGCCCACCTGGGTCAGGAAGGCGCCGGCGCCGGCCAGGGCGCCGGGCGTGCGACCTTGGGCCAAAAGCCAATCTGCACTCTTGAGCGCGTAGTTTTGGGCCTGAGCGAGGCTGTGTCCGAGCCTCTGCAAGCTGCTTTCGGACCGCGCGATCAAATCGGCCCCGGTCCGGCTCAATTCGCCGAGATGCTCGCGCCAAGCCCGGCTGTCCACCATGGGGAGTTTGCGGAAAGCCAGATCGACAGCCTGGATGGCGTTGACCCCCTCGTAGATCGGGCCGATTCGGGCGTCGCGATAGCACTGGGCGGCCCCGGTCTCCTCAATGTAGCCGGCTCCGCCGTGAAGTTGCAGGGCGTCAGAGGCGACCTGGACAGCCATGTCCGTGCACCAGGCCTTGACGATAGGCGTTAGGAATTCTTCTCGAAGGCGCGCGCTCTCGCGGATGTCCGCGTCGGCGCCCATACACGACAGGTCTGAAGCAGCGGCGGCGGCCAGGCACATGGCGCGGCCTGCGGCGATCTTGGCCTTCATCAGCAAAAGCTGGCGCCGGACATCTGGATGATCGAACAGCACCGCGTTGGCTTGGCCGGTGAAGGCCGACTTTCCCTGCCGCCGCTCGCCGGCGTAGGCCAGGGCCTGCTGAAATGCCCGCTCAGCAATGCCAACGCCTTGCACGCCCACGTGCAGACGCGCCGCGTTCATCATGGTGAACATTTGGGCCAGGCCCTCATGGGCCTCTCCGATCCGCTCGGCGCGGGCGCCTTCATACTGGATGACACAGGTGGGCGAGCCGTGGATGCCCAGTTTGTTTTCGAGTCCGATGGCCCGGAAATCATTGCGCTCGCCCAGCGACCCGTCCGATCCGACGTGATGCTTGGACGCCAAAAACAGAGAAATTCCCTTGACGCCTTCGGGGGCGCCGGGAAGGCGCGCGAGCACCAGATGGACGATATTGTCCGCGCAGTCGTGGTCGCCCCAGGTTATGAAGATCTTCTGTCCAAAAAGGCGATAGCCGCCTTGGCTGTCGGGCTCCGCGCGCGTGCTTAAGGCCGCCAGGTCTGTTCCAGCCTGAGCCTCGGTCAGCGCCATGGCGCCGGTCCATTCGCCCGACACCAAGGGAGGCAGATAGAGCGCTTTCTGGCGAGCATCGCCGTGCTTCGCGAGGGCTTCTATCGTTCCTTGAGTCAACATCGGGCACAGGCTGAAGGCCATGTTGGCCCCTTGGAAAATCTCGAACACCGCCATTTCCAGGATCTTGGGCAGGCCTTGGCCGCCATAGGCCGGATCGGCGCTGAGGCTGTTCCAGCCGCCCAGACTGAAGGCGCGATAGGCCTTCGCGAATCCGGGCGCAGTGGTGACGCCGTCGGGGGTCAGATTGCAGCCGTGTCGATCTCCCACGCTGTTGAGGGGCGCCAGGGTGTCTTCGGCAAATCGGCCTGCCGCCTCGAGGATCGCCGCCACCGTGTCCCGGTCCAGTCCATCGGCCAGGCCAAGGCCCTGATCGAACGCGGGTGAAGCGGACATCACCGCCAACAATGACCGGACGGGCGCGCGATAGCTCATGAACGGCAGGCGCGTTCGCGCAGGATGAACTTCTGCACTTTGCCGGTCGAGGTCTTTGGCAGGGGGCCGAACACGACGGCTTTGGGAACCTTGAACTTCGCCAGCCGTTCGCGACAGTGGCGAATGATCTCGTTCTCATCGGCCCGGCAACCGGGCTTCAGGCTGACGAAGGCGCAGGGCGTTTCGCCCCAGAAGGCGTCAGGTTTGGCCACCACCGCCGCCTCCAGCACCGCCGGATGCCGATAAAGCACCGCCTCCACCTCGATCGTCGAAATGTTCTCGCCGCCTGAGATGACGATGTCCTTGGACCGGTCCTTGATCTCAATGTAGCCGTCGGGGTGGGTGACGGCCAGGTCGCCCGTATGAAACCAACCTCCGGCCAGGGCCGCTTGGGTGGCCGCTGGGTTCTTCAGATAGCCCTTCATGACCATGTTCCCGCGCATCATCACCTCGCCGACACTGGAGCCGTCGTGGGGCAGCGGTTGCAGGGTCTCCGGATCGGCCACCATCAAGCCCTCAAGGGTGTGATAGCGCACGCCCTGGCGTGCGGTTAGCTCGGCGCGTTCAGCCGTTTCCCGTTCGGCCCAGTCGTCCTGCGGAGCGCATATTGTCGCCGGCCCATAGACCTCGGTCAGGCCGTAGACGTGCGTGATATGGAAGCCCAGCGCCTCCATGCCTTCAATCACGGGGACGGGGGGCGGGGCCGCGGCGGTCATCATTTCGATCACCCGCTCGCCCACCTGCGGTTTTACCCCCGACTGGATCAGCATGGACATGATGGTGGGCGCGCCGCAGAAATGGGTGACGCCGTTCGTTTCGATGGCCGACACGATGGCCGATGCGGACACGTGGCGAATGCACACGTGGGTTCCGGCCAGGGCGGTAATCCCCCAGGGAAAGCACCAACCGTTGCAGTGAAACATCGGCAGGGTCCACAGATAGACCGGATGCCCGGTCATGCCCCAGGCCATCAGATTGCCGATCGCCGACAAATAGGCGCCCCTGTGGTGATAGACCACGCCCTTGGGATCGCCGGTCGTGCCACTGGTGTAGTTGATGGAAATCGCGTTCCATTCGTTTTCCGGCTGAACGCCGGGCCAAGCGGAATCGCCTCCGGCCAAAAAGGTTTCGTAGTCCGTCTCGCCGACCGCGGGACCCTGCGGGGCGGCAGGGTCAATGATGTCGATCACCCTAGGGCGCTCGTCGCCCATTTGAGCCAAGGCTTGCGCAGCCGTGCAGGCGAATTCGCGGTCGACCAAAAGGACTTTCGCCTCGCTGTGGCCCAGCATGAAGGCGATGCTCGGCGCGTCCAATCGGATGTTGAGCGTGTTCAGCACGCAGCCGGCAAGGGGAACGCCGAAATGCGCTTCCAGCATTTCCGGAATGTTGGGCGCCAGAATCGCGACGGTGTCGCCCGCGCGAAGGCCTCGTCTGTACAGGGCCGAAGCCAGCCGCCGGCAGCGATCCGCAAATGTGCGCCAGTCCATCCGACGCTCACCGTAGATGACTGCGGTGCGATCAGGATAAACGTCGGCGGTTCGGCCCAGGAAGGTCAGAGGAGTCAAAGGCGAGTAGTTGGCCGAGGCGGGGGCAAAGGCCTCGGTCGAGCGCAGAGTCCGCACATCAGTTTGGTCCGTGATGCACGGCATAAGGAGCCTCCCGCTCTCTTTGTGACGTTTGGACGCCACTGAAGGCTCAAGCTAGGCCGTCATTCTGGCGGGTGTTCTATGGAACGCCGCCTGACCGCCTTTCGGATATTTCGACGGCAGCGGACATTTCGGCTCAATCCAATGGGCCGGATATTTGATCGACGACGCCCATCATAGCGGAAATCCAGGCGCCTTTTTTCGCGCGGCTGGGTCGCTGACAGGCCGGAAATCGTGAAAAATGGTGGACGCGACAGGGATTGAACCTGTGACCCCCTCGATGTCAACGAGGTGCTCTCCCGCTGAGCTACGCGTCCGCCGGGGGAAGACGGCGGGGTATATCTGGAAGCTGCCCCGCGCTCAAGCCGCGATCATCCGCTCCACCTCGGCGACGATCTCGCGCAGGTGGATGGGCTTTGAAAGCACCTTGGCGCCTTGGGGCGCGCTTTCGCGGGCGGCGAGGGCGACCGCAGCGAATCCGGTGATGAACATGATCCGCAGTTCCGGCTGCAATACGGCGGCTTGGCGCGCCACTTCTATGCCGTCGGCGCCCGGCATGACGATGTCGGTCAGCAGCAGGTCCCATGAGGCTTCGGGCAGGGCCGACAGGGCCTCATCCCCATCCGCGCAGGCCCGCACCTCGTAGCCAGCGCGCTCGAGCGCCCGGGCGAGAAACCCGCGCAGGGAGTCATCGTCTTCCGCCAGCAGGATTCGAGTCATGGTCCCCCTAAGATGTCTTCGGCGTTCGACCCAAAAATGCGCGCCGGTCGCCTCTTTATAACCCGCCAGGTGTAAACCGGCGATAAACCAAGGCCATTTGGCCTGCCGAGCGTTGACGGGCCGTCCATCCTCCGCCCAAATGACCTCATGGACGGGTTCAATAGTCTGTCGCCATTGCAACCTGAGCTCAGGCCCGAACCCGCCGCCCGCCCGGCGCTCGCCCCTGCTTGGCCGCAGGGCGCAACGGATGAGCCCGCATTTGACATCCTGCTGCCGCAGGACAGCGAGCCCGGCCGGCCGGTCTCGCCCCTCGTCTTCGCCTCACCTCATTCGGGACGGTACTATCCTGCGGACCTGCTGGCGCGCAGCGCCCTGGACGGCGACGCCATTCGTCGCTCCGAAGACGCCTATGTCGACCGGCTGATCGCCGGGGGGCCGCAGTTCGGCGCGATCAACATCCATGCCCGCTACGCCCGGGCCTATATCGACGTGAACCGCGAGGCCTATGAACTGGACCCGACCATGTTCGAGGACGAACTGCCCGCCTTCGCCAGGGCGCGTTCGGCCCGAGTGGCGGCGGGGCTGGGCTCCATCGCCAAGGTGGTGGCCGAGGGTCAGGAGATCTATCGCGACAAGCTGACCTTTGCCGATGCCCGCGGCCGGATCGACGCCCTGCATCATCCCTATCACCGCGCCCTTGAACGCCTGCTGACCGAAGCGCGCGCGGCGCATGGGGCGGCCATCCTGATTGATTGGCATTCCATGCCCTCCACCGCCGCCGGAGAGGGTCCCTACGGCCGCAAGACCTGCGACATGGTGCTGGGCGACCGCTTCGGATCGGCGTGCAGCTCGGGGCTGACCCGGCTGGTGGACAGCGCCCTGGAGGGGATGGGTTTTCGCGTGGCGCGCAATGCGCCCTATGCGGGAGGGTACACCACCGAGTACTATGGGCGACCCGAGCAGGGCGTCCACGCCCTCCAGATCGAGATCAATCGCGCCCTCTATCTGAACGAGGCGACGCTGACGCCCAACGCGGGATTTGAACGTCTTCGGCGTGATCTGGACTGCCTGTTCAAGACCCTCGCGCGCGATTGGCGCAGGACCCTTTAAGCCCTTGCCGGGCAAGGCATAGCGACACCTAAGCCACAGCACAAAAAAAAGCCGCGCCCGTGGGCGCGGCAAGTCATAGGGAGGAAACGCCCAGGAAGGGCAGCGGCGTCAGCGACGCCACACAGGTCCTATATAGAGTGCATCGCAGCACGGATCAACCCCGAAAGACCTTTGTGCTATGCAAAAAAATGATAGCGGCCCCAGTTTCCCTTATGGATGAAGGGTTTTCTTAAGTTGCAGGGCTGCAACATCATATTGCACTGCACAATTGTCGGTGGCGAGATTCCCTTGGTTCTGGTATGGCTGCGCCCGATTTCGCCAGGATCGGCTTTAGCAAACTGATTCTGGGTCGGGCTGGCGCACCGGCATCCCTTCGCGTACAACCCCCCGCCTTCCGGGCTCATCCGTCCCCTTCTCCCAAAGTCTGAATTTCCATGGCCCTGCGCAATATCGCCATCATCGCCCACGTCGATCATGGCAAGACCACGCTCGTCGATCAGTTGCTCGCACAATCCGGCGTGTTCCGCGACAACGAGGCCAAGGTCGAACGGGCCATGGATTCTAATGACCAGGAGCGCGAGCGCGGGATCACCATCCTGGCCAAATGCACCTCGGTGCTGTGGAAGGGCAAGGCGGGAGAGACCCGCATCAATATCATCGACACCCCCGGCCACGCCGACTTCGGCGGCGAGGTGGAGCGCATCCTGGGCATGGTGGACGGCTGCCTGCTGCTGGTGGACGCCGAAGAAGGCGTCATGCCCCAGACCAAGTTCGTCCTGGGCAAGGCGCTGAAGCTCGGCCTTCGCCCCATCGTGGTGCTGAATAAGGTCGACCGCCCGCACGCCGATCCGGACAAGGTGCTCAATGACGCCTTCGATCTGTTCGCCGCCATGGGCGCCGATGACGACCAGTTGGACTTCCCGCATCTCTACGCCTCGGGCAAGCAGGGCTGGGCGGTGGTCAATATGGGCGATCCGCAGGAGAGCCTGGCGCCGATCTTTGACAAGATTGTCGAACATGTGCCCGCTCCGGCGGCCGAGGCCAAGGTCGAAGGACCAGCCCAACTTCTGGCCGTGCTGATCGAGAACGACCCCTACCTGGGCCGTTTGCTGACCGGGCGGGTGGAATCAGGCCGCTTTGCCCCCGGCCAGGCGATCCACGCCCTGGCGCGCGACGGCAAGGAGATCGAACGCGGCCGGGTGACCAAGATCCTCGCCTTCCGCGGCCTCAAGCGTCAGCCCATCGAAGTGGCCGAGGCGGGCGATATCGTCGCCATCGCGGGCCTGTCCAAGGCCACTGTGGCCGACACCCTGTGCGCCATGGAGGTCAACGACGCCCTGCCGGCCCAACCAATCGATCCGCCGACCATCTCCATGACCGTCTCGGTCAACGACAGCCCCCTGGCCGGCAAGGACGGCGACAAGGTGCAGTCGCGGGTGATCCGCGAGCGCCTGCTGCGCGAGGCCGAAAGCAATGTGGCCATCAAGGTGGCCGAGACCAGCGAGAAGGACGCCTTTGAGGTGTCCGGCCGAGGCGAATTGCAATTGGGCGTGCTGATCGAGAACATGCGCCGCGAAGGCTTCGAGCTGTCGATCTCGCGCCCGCGCGTGGTGTTTCGCACCGACGAGGAAACCGGCGCCAAGCTGGAGCCCATCGAAGACGTGGTGATCGACGTGGACGACGACTACACCGGCGTGGTCATCGACAAGCTGTCCCAGCGCAAGGCCGAGCTGAAGGACATGCGCCCCTCCGGCGCCGGCAAAACCCGCCTGACCCTGCAGGCGCCGTCGCGCTCGCTGATCGGCTATCAGGGCGAATTCCTCACCGATACGCGGGGCTCGGGCGTGCTGAACCGCGTGTTCTCGCACTACGAACCCTATAAAGGCGCCATAGAGGGCCGTCGCAATGGCGTCTTGGTGTCCAATGCCGACGGCGAAACCGTGGCTTTCGCCCTGTGGAATCTGGAAGATCGCGGCGTGATGTTCGTGGGCGCCAATGAGGCCTGCTACCAGGGCATGATCATCGGCGAGAACAGCCGGTGGGACGACCTGGACGTCAATCCGCTGAAGTCCAAGCAGCTGACCAATATTCGCTCCGCCGGCAAGGACGAGGCCATCCGCCTGACCCCGCCGCGCCGCCCGACCCTGGAGCAGTCCATCGCCTATATCGACGAGGACGAACTGGTCGAGGTGACGCCCAAGGCCATCCGCCTGCGCAAAAAGGTCCTCAACCCCAGCTTCCGCAAGAAGCGGGTGAGGGAAGACGCTTAGAGAGCGCAACCATCTTGGCTCCGTGCGGTCGTCGACCTTCATGGAAGGCTGGCTGCGCCTTAAACCCTTGCCGAGATTGCAGCTCCGGCTTACGGCTCGGTCAAGGTCGGCCCTTACAGGGCCGCCGCTGCGCGGTCGCCCAAGGCGAACCTTGAGCGAACCGTAAGCCGGAGCAAACTGGCCGCCAAGGATTTAAGGGCAATCCCGTTCAGGGCGCGCCGTGAACCAACCGTACTCGGCGGCAACGGCCGCATAGACTTGCTCGGCTGGAACGACGCGACCGGCGCGGGCTGCAGCTAGGCCTTCCTTGATGCGTTCGATCTGCGTGTGGGCGACGCGGCCGGGTAGGTTCCAATCGCGAAGTTTGGCCTCACCGTTGTAGACCGTAATGCGCCGGCACTTCGCCACAGGCCGTCTCCTTGCTTTGCCATGAGCATACAAGAGCGGAGAGACTCACGCGAGCGGAGCTTCAGGTCCGTGGATTTCAACCTGGTGCGCCGCCTCGCGCCTAAGTCACCTTCCTGAACACCGTCACCCCCAGCACGACGAACAGGACGAATCCGACCAGGAACAGGAAGAACAGGAACTTGGCGATGCCTATGGCGGCGCCGGCTATGCCGGTGAATCCAAGAGCGCCGGCGATCAGGGCGATCACCAGGAAGATCAGGGCCCATTTCAACATGGCGGGTCTCCAAGGCTAGGATTGTTCCGGATCAACGCCGCACAGCCTTAGCCGTTCCACACCTGAAAGCCTTGGGGCCTGGGCGTGGGGAGGCTATGACAGGGCATGGCTGAAGGCGACACCACCGGCAAACCCCCTGCGAACGGGACCCAGGGCTTCGGCCAGGGCTTCCTCTACGACATCTGGTATTTTGCAGCCCTGGCTGCGGACCTCAAACCGGGCAAGCTTCAACGCTATGAGATTCTGGGCCAGCCCGTGCTGCTGGGCCGGGATCGAGCCGGCAAGGCCTATGCCCTGCGCGACGTCTGTCCACACCGGGCCGCACCCTTGTCGGCCGGCGAACTGGTGCGCGAGGCGAGCGGCGCGGAGGTGGTGGAGTGCCCCTACCATGGCTGGCGGTTCGGCACAGACGGGGTCTGCGTCGCCATTCCCTCCTTGGCCGATGATCAGCGGATCGAAACTGACCGTATCAAGGTGCGGGCCTTTCCGGTCGCCGAGAGCCAGGGCCTAGTGTTCGTCTGGATGTCTTCAGACGCGCGCAAGGACGAGGCGCCGGACCAAGCCCCGCCGACCTTCGAGGGCGTCGTCGGCGGGGGGCCTAAGCTGATCGACCGGATGGTGTTCGACGCCCATATCGACCATGCTGTGGTTGGACTGATGGACCCGGCGCACGGTCCCTATGTGCACCAGCAGTGGTGGTGGCGCTCCAAATCCAAGCAGCTGGACAAGGCCAAGTTGTTTGAGCCGCGCGAGGCGGGCTTCGCCATGGCCCGCCACGCCCCCTCCAAGAACAGCCGCGCCTATCGCCTCCTGGGCGGCGCGCCGCAGACCGAGATCACCTTCCGCCTGCCCGGCCTGCGCTGGGAGCACATCCAGGTGGGGTCGCGCCAGGTGCTGTCGCTGACCTGTCTGACCCCGATGGACGACAAGCGCACCCGGATCACCCAGATCATCTGGTCGGACCATCCGGTGTTCATGCTGCTGCGCCCCATTGTCGGAATGGCCGCGCGCGCCTTCCTGCGCCAGGACGGGGAGATGGTGAACCTGCAGAACCAGGGGCTGCGCTATGGCCCGACCCTGCTATGGATCGACGATGCTGATCGCCAGGCCAAGTGGTACCAGGCGCTGAAACGCGAATGGGCGGCGGCGCGAAAGGCGAATCGGCCGTTCAAGAACCCGGTGAAGGAATCGGTTTTACGCTGGCGAAGCTGAAACGCCGGCGCCGGCCAGCAGCACACGCACCTGGCGCGCCAAGCGAGCCGTAAGCTGGGCCAAGTCCCCGCCGCCGAACAGGGCCAGACGATAGTTGGACAAATACCCTTCCCAAAGCATCTCGGCGAGCAGGCCGGTGTCGGCCTGAGCGTGCAACTCGCCCCGGCTCTGCCCACGATCAAGGATAGCGGTGATCGCGGCCACGGCGGCGCTATACACCGGACGATGGCCGAGCGGACCATCAAGGCCCTGCGACCAGGACAGCCCGGTTGCGGCTTGAAGCAAGGGAAGCTGGCCTAGATGGAATTCGTAAGCGGACCGGAACAGGCCCAAGAGCGCCCGTTCCATGGGAGCATCACCGGCAAGCGCCGTCTGCATGAGCTCCAGCTGACGGTCCATGTCTTGGGATAGCACCACGTTAAACAGGTCCGCCTTGTCTGCGAAGTTGGCGAAAACCGCTCCGGTCGACAAATCCGCGCGCGCCGCGATATCGCGGATGGTCGCCGCCTCATAGCCGCGCTCCATGAACAGGCTGCGAGCGGCCTCGAGCACTTTATTGCGGGTGCGCACCTTGGCGTCAGCGCGGCGGGTGGATGGCGTGGGCATTGCGGTCCGGCGCCGCCCGTATGCGCTGAAGTGCGAATTCATAAGCGTGATCCGATAATTAGGATCGAAACGGAGACCGACACTCGGACTCCGCCGTACAGAAACAGTTTGGAAAGCTAGACCTGCATTTTTGGCGGCGTATTTCAGCACTTGCCGTTGCTGCAACACGCTCGCAATCGCCGTACTGAACCACGATGAAACCCGTTGGCGTCCGCTCGGCTACGCCGCTAACATGGGTCAATGCACGCCGTATTCAATGTCCTCATCCCATTCTGCCTGTTTGTCGTCGTCGCGGTCTTGTTCGTCGGCATTTTCGCCTTGTTTCGGGGCGGCGAGTTCGGCCGAAAGTGGTCAAACAAGCTGATGCAGCTGCGGGTTCTGGCGCAGTTCATCGCCATCATCGTGTTGCTCGCGGCCTTCTGGTGGTCGCGCCATGGCGGGGGCTAAACCCTGACCCGGCTCTACACGCGCACCGGCGACGACGGGCAAACCGGGCTGTCTGTGGGTCCGCGCACGGCCAAGACCAGCCTGCGGGTCGAAGCCCTGGGGGACGTGGACGAAACCAACGCCTGTATCGGCATGGCGCGGGCGCTGTTGTCTGACGAGCCGGGTTTGGACGCCATTCTGGACCGCATCCAGCACCTGTTGTTCGACCTGGGCGCCGATTTAGCCGCCCCGGGCCAGACCCGGCGCATCGACGACCAAAGCGCAAACGAGTTGGAAGCGGTCATCGACAGCCTGGCGAGCGAGGTGGAGCCGCTGCGCGCTTTCATTCTGCCCGGCGGCGCGGTCGCAGCGGCGGCGCTGCACCTGGCCAGAACAGTTTGCCGGCGGGCTGAGCGGGCGGTGATCCGGCTGGGGGAGGGCCTCGAACCGTCAGCCGAGCCGCAGGCGCAGGTTTTTCTCAACCGGCTGTCGGATCTGCTGTTCGCAGCCGCGCGCTACGCCAACAGGCGGCGCGGCGATGTATTATGGCTTAGCGGGGCTGGCTGAGGCGGCGCCGCTCAGCACGGCCGCCTCGCGCGCCTTAGCCTCTTCGGCCCGCGCCTTGAGCTCTGTCGGGCTAAGGGCGCCAGCCGGGCGTCCGGTCAGATTCGGCAAATACAAGGGCGTCGCGCAGACCCGCGAGAACGGGTCCCACCAGTTGCCATGCGATTCGCAGGCTTTCATCGGCGCCACCCATAGCAGCTGATAGGCCCACACCACCACGCAAGCGATGGCGAACAGGCCCAGGAAAAACAGCTTCAGACGATCAATCAGGCGGTTCATGGCGGGCTTTTAGAGCGCGTTCCGAAAAGTGGGAACCGGTTTTCGGACTAAACGCGCGGGCGGATCAGGTTTGACACGCGAAACAGCAGATCGGTCGGATCGAACGGCTTTTGCAGCATAGGCTGAGCGCCCAGCTCGCTGAGCACCGCCTCGTGCTCGAGATAACCGGTCATCATCAGGATTGGCTGATCCGGCGCCAGCGTGCGCGCGGAGCGGGCGACCTCGGATCCGGTCATGCCGGGCATGGCGAAATCCAGCAGCAGCAGGTCGAAGGGACCCTGCTCATGAAGCGTTCGTAGGCCGGACGGCCCATCATCGGCGGACGCTACAGCGTAGCCGGATTCATTCAACAGATCGACCACGAAGCGGCGCACGTCCGGATCGTCGTCCACAACCAGCACCCTTGCCCCCTCCTGGGCGCGCGGCGCGGCTTGGGGCGGATCTTCAACTTTGGTGGCCTTGGTGCTCACAGGCAGATAAACCGTGACGGCTACGCCTTTACCTTCTGCAGTTTTTAATTGGACCCCGCCGCCCAGTTGTTTGGCCAACCCCAGGACCTGGCTCAGGCCCAAGCCCGACCCGCGCCCCGGGGGCTTTGTGGTGAAAAAAGGCTCGAATGCGCGGTCGGCGACTTCGGCGCTCATCCCCGGCCCGCTATCAGCGATAGTCACAGCCACATAGCGGCCCGCCTCCGGCTCGATAGGCCCGCGCGGCGCACTCAAGGTGGCCATCGCGGTGGACAGGCGAAGGTCGCCGCCCCGCGGCATGGCGTCCCGGGCATTCAGCGCAAGATTGAGCAGAGCCAGCTCGAGCTGCGCAGGGTCGGCTACGGCGGGGGGCAGATCAGGCGCCAAGTCGTGCTCGACCCGAACCATGCCGCCCAGGGTGACCGAAAACAGCCCGCCCATACGCTCGATCATGGTGTTGATATTCACGGCCTGGGGCTCCAGGCGCTGGCGCCGGGAAAAAGCGAGCAGTTGGGACGTGAGTTTCGCGCCCCGTTCGGCCGCCTGCATGGCGTTGTCGATCTGCTCGCGCGCGCGCTCATCGGTCACGCGCCGGGCCGCCAGCGACAGGCTGCCCATGACGGCGGTCAATACATTGTTGAAATCGTGGGCGACCCCCCCGGTTAATTGGCCGATCCCCTCCATCCTCTGCGATTGGCGCAGCGCCTCTTCCGCCTTCAGCTTGGCTGTGACGTCATGGAAGGTCGTGGCGCCCTGGATAACCCGGCCATCCGCGTCGCGGATCGGCGCGGCGGCCATTTCCAGCATCACCACCTCGCCGTCGGGCCGGCGATAGCGCTGCACCACCCGCTCTGTGCGATATCCCCGGCGGACGGCGCGCATCAGCGGCGAACTTTCCAGGCTGCGGCGCCGACCCTGGTCGTCGATCGGGCCATAGTCGACGGCTCCAGAATCGATCGACTGACCAACCAAGGCGTGGCCCATCAGGTGTTCGGCCTCGGAATTGGCGAAGCGTATTTCCCCGCCGGGGGCGTCAGCGACGATGATGCCCACTGGGGTCTGCTCCAGGACCGCCCGCAACTGTGTCTCGCTCCGCTTGGCCTCAATCGCAGCCAAGGCCTCGAAGCGACGGTCAAACAGGGCTGCAATGGACGCCAGGAACAGGACGAACACCGCACCGCCAACGACGGAATAGGCCAGGCCGGAACTATCCACGCCATCAGCGGCGCCCATCAGGGTGTCGGTGTCCAACCGCAGGCTCGCTATGGCGGCATAGTGGCCGCCGACGATAGCGAGGGTCAGGCCGGCCACGGCGGCGGCCCGGCGGTCCAAACCCGCCGCCACCAAACCGCCGCCCGACGCCAAGACGGCCACGGTCAAGGACAGGGCCAGCAGCAAGGGCTCCACCCCGACGACCGGGGCCGTTCTCATGGCGGCGAGTGAGACGAAGTGCGTCATGCAGACCGCAACGCCCAAAACAGCGCCGGCGGCGATGGCAAGTCCCAAGTCCACCCGACGTTGAGCGGACAGAAAAAAGGCCAAACCCGACCCGCCCACGGCCACCGCCAGGGACAAGGCCACCAAGGCGGGATCGTAGCGGCCGCTCGTACCGGTGTGGGCGCCGAGCAAGGCTTCGAAATCCGCCGCCCAGATGCTCAGGCCGAGCGCGATGGACGCGGCGATGAGCCAAGCGGACCGCGCACGGCCGATATTGCCTTGGATACGGCCGAACAGATCCAACGCGGTCCACGAGCCGGCCAGGGCGGAGACCACAGACAGCGCCACATACAGCGGTTGATGCAGGCTATTCATCATTCACTTGGTATCGGTCCGCACCGGGTTAGGCAATCCTATCGGTTGGCGCCCTCGCGCCAACACACCTTGGGTTGCAGCGCCCTTCGCCGCCCCTACATTGCAGCGCAACAAAACTCTTTCCCGTCCGTGGCTTTCTAGTGTTTAACAGGCGCTTCCTTGGCCCCGGACGCAAGAGCCAGGCTGCAAGTTGGGGACGTTGAAATGGCGCAAATCAAGACGGTCGGCGTGGTCGGCGCGGGCCAGATGGGGGCCGGCATAGCCCACGTCTGCGCCCTGTCCGGCTATGACGTGGTTTTGAACGACATCAGCGCGGACCGGATCGACGCCGGCTTGGCCACCATCAAGAAGAACCTAGACCGGCAGGTCGCCAAGGGGACCATCGAACAAAGCGCGGTTGACCAGGCCTTGGCCCGGATAACGGGCGCGGTCGACTACGCCGGTTTCAAGGACGCGGACATCGTGATCGAGGCCGCAACCGAGATGGAGGAGGTCAAAAAGACCATCTTCCGCAATGTCTGTCTGGTGCTGAAGCCGACAGCCCTGCTGGCGTCCAACACCTCCTCGATCTCAATCACCCGGCTGGCGTCCGTCACAGACCGCCCGGACAAATTCATCGGCCTGCATTTCATGCGTCCTGTGCAGATCATGAAACTGGTTGAAATTATTCGAGGTATCGCAACCAGCCCCGACACGGAAGAAACAGCCCACGCCTTCGCCAAATCGCTGGGCAAGGAAACCACCAACGCCGAAGACTACCCGGCCTTCATCGTCAACCGCGTGCTGGTGCCGATGATCAATGAAGCGATCTACACATTGTACGAAGGGGTGGGCACGGTCACCTCGATCGACATGGCCATGAAGCTGGGCGCCAACCATCCCATGGGTCCCTTGGCTCTGGGCGACTTCATCGGGCTGGACACCGTGCTCGCCATCATGAACGTGCTGCACGACGGTCTGGCAGACTCCAAATATCGGCCCTGCCCCCTGTTGGTGAAGTATGTCGAGGCCGGGTGGCTGGGTCAGAAGTCGGGCCGCGGGTTCTACGATTACCGCGGCGAGACCCCTGTCCCTACGCGCTGATCCAGCTCGGAAAGGCTGCGACGCTCGCTCGCGCTGCGATGCAGCAATACATCTATGCTGCGCGGCAATTTGGGCGGCGCGTTGACCCCGGCGCACAGGCTGCATAGGTAATACGGCATGAAAAACACGCCGCGTTTCTCCGTCATCGGATTTGGCGAGGTCGGCCAAATCCTCGCAGCCGACCTGCTTAAGTCGGGGGCCGAACCGATGGGCCTGTTCGACCCGAAATTCGCAGACCCCGACAGTATTCCCAGTCGCGCGGTCAAGGCCCCGCTGCGCGCGGCGCCCAGCGCCGCCGATGCGGTTAAGGGGGCTCAGTTGGTGATCAGTTCGGTGACGGCGGCGAACGGCCTTGCCGCCGCTCAGTCTGTGGTCGAGGGCCTGGAGCCGGGCGCCTTCTTCGTGGACCTCAACTCGGTCTCGCCCGGGGTCAAGCGCCAGTCCGCCGAGGCCATCGCGGCCGTCGGCGGGCGCTATGTCGAGGCGGCGGTGATGAGCTCGGTCCCCGGCAATCGGATCGCGACGCCCATGCTGCTGGGCGGCCCGAACGCGGAGGCTTTCCTGGAGCTAGCGGCCCCTTTGGGCTTCAGCGCCAAGGTCTATTCGCATGAGATCGGCGACGCCTCGGCCGTCAAAATGTGCCGCAGCATATTGATCAAGGGCCTGGAGACCCTGTTCACCGAAAGCCTGCTGACAGCCCGGCGCCTCGGCGTTGAACGCGACGTGCTGGACTCCTTGCAGGACACAGTCGCCACCGATTGGGACAAGCTCGCCGGCTATATGGTCATGCGCACCCTCAAGCACGGCAAGCGCCGGGCCGAGGAACTGCGCGAGGTGGCCCGCACCGTGTCCGAAGCCCACATCCCCCCGGTCATGGCCACCGCCATCGCCGAGCGTCAGGACATGGCCTGGAAGCTGGCCGAAGGCGTGGACCTGGACGCCGGGTTGATGGACTTGCTGGATGCCGTGCTGAAGAAGCTGCCGGAAAAATGATGTGGCCCTTCCCCCTCAAGGCAGGGCTATCGCATATTGGAAGAGCGGCCGGATTGGCCTCTCCTCCCCTATGCAGCGCAGCGAAATGGGGGAGGGGGACCGCCTGAAAGGCGGTGGTGGGGGCTCTTGTGTCGCCAAGACGCCCCTTCCACCACACTGCGTGTGGTCCCCCTTCCCCGCTGCGCAGGGAAGGAGATGCAGCGGTTCAGGTTGCTACGCGCCCGCCGCCTGGACCTTGGCCTTGGCCGTTCGCGCCTTGCGCGCCCGCCCAATCAGCGCAGCGACAAGCCGATACCCCAGCAGCGCCAGGATGATCGCGCCATAGATCAAGGGCGGGCGGTGGTCGGCCTTGACCAGCAGGTAGTAGTGAACCACCCCCCTGGGCGCGATCAGATAGACCAACTGGTGCAGCCGCTTCCAACGCCGCGGGCCCAGCTTGCGGCGCAGTTTGTCGGCCGAGGTCACCGCCAAGGGGATCAGCAGGGCGAAGGCGGCCATGCCGATGGTGATGTAGGGCCGCTTGGCGATGTCCTTGCCGATAGTGGGCCAATCAAACAGGTGATCCACCGCGACATAGGTGGTCAGGTGCAGGCAGACATAGGCGAAGGCGAATAGGCCGATCCGCCGCCGGTAGCGGATCATCCAGGGCTGGCGCAGCAGCTTGGCGGCGGGCGTGATCGCCAAGGTTATGGCCAGGAACCTGAGCGCCCACACGCCCAGTTGGCGCAGCACAAACTGGATCGGATTGGCGCCCAGCCCGTCGGTGAAGCCCGCCAACACAAAAAAGCCGAGCGGCGACAGGCAGGCGAGCCAGATCGCCAGGGATATCAGGCGGTCACGCCAAACGCCTTCGCTCACCGCGGCCCTCAGTAAAGTTTGCGCGGATCGAGCCCGCGATACAGCGAAGCGACCTGGTCGCCATATCCGTTGAACGGCAGGGTCTTGCGCCGCAGGAATTCACCGATGCGCCGCTCGGACGCCTGGGACCAGCGGGGGTGGTCCACCTCCGGATTGACGTTGGCGTAAAAGCCGTACTCGCCGGGCGCCATGATGTTCCAGGTGGTTTTGGGCTGGGTGCGCACAAAGCTGATGCGGACGATGGATTTGATCCCCTTGAAGCCGTACTTCCAAGGAACCACCAGGCGGATCGGGGCCCCGTCCTGGTTGGGCAGGGTCTGGCCGTAGAGGCCCACCGCCAGAATTGTCAGCGGATGGACAGCCTCGTCCATGCGCAGGCCCTCGCGATAGGGCCAGTCCAGCACATTGTCCTTCTGGCCAGGCATGCGCTGGGGATCATTGAGCGTCTCAAAGGCCACATATTTAGCGTTGGCGTTGGGCTGGGCGTCGCTGATCAGGCGGGCCAGGGGGAAGCCGACCCAGGGGATCACCATCGACCAGGCTTCCACACAGCGCATGCGATAGATGCGCTCCTCCAGCGGATATTTCTTGATGATGTCGTCGATGCCGTAGCGACCGGGCTTGGCGCATTCGCCGTCGATGGTGACGGTCCAGGGGCGGGTCCTAAAGGCGCCGGCATTAGCCTGAGGATCGCCCTTATCCGTGCCGAATTCGTAGAAGTTGTTGTAGCTGGTGATGTCCTTCAGCGAGGTCGGCTTCTCGCTGATCGGCATCTTGTTAGGCGAGTGGGGCAAGGCCGCCGCCTGCGCGCCTGTCCCGCCCAAAGCTGTCGCCGCCACAGCCCCGCCCGCCGCGATGAATTCGCGACGGCGCAGATAGAGCGCATGATCGGTTACGTCGCAGTCTTTCAAATCGGGGGCGGACCGGATCAGCATTGATGACCTCCTGTCATCGGTCAGACGGACGAGCAAATGAGCTTGCCCGACTCCTTATAGGCACAATACGCCAGGATCGGGGCTTCGGTTCATAGTTCACGCGACGAAGGCCTTGAATCCCGCATCGGTAAGCGTTCTGTTTCCTAAGAGAACAAGTGGAGGGGATATGAGAGGCGAAAATCGCCGACAGTGGCCGAGCCTTGCCACGGGTGGATGCCTGCTGATGGCGGCCTTGCTCCCGGCCCGCGCCTTGGCGCAGACCGATGAGATCCAAGTTTATACCGGCGATCTTGCGGCGCCGGGCGTGTTCAACTTGACGCTGCACAACAACTATACGCCGAGCGGCGCCAAAACTCCGGCCTTCCCCGGCGCGATCGTATCCAATGGCTCGCTCAACGGGGTGCCCGAATGGGCCTACGGCGTAACGCCCTGGTTTGAAGCGGGACTTTACCTGCCGCTTTACAGTGTGCCCCAACACGGCGGCCCGCAGATCGATGGGTTCAAGCTGCGCGCCCTGTTCGCCGAACCCGACGCAGGCAAGCGCAACTTCTTTTATGGCGTGAATTTCGAGTTCAGCTTCAATTCCAAGCACTGGGACACCCAAACCTACACGTCCGAAATCCGTCCGATCATCGGCTGGCGCTTCGGCAAGTGGGACCTCGTCATCAACCCGATCTTGGACAATAGCTGGACCGGCATCTCCCACCTCGATTTCGCGCCCTCTACCCGGCTGGCCTATAATATCTCCGACAAATGGGCCGTGGCGGCCGAAGAATATGCTGACCTGGGCGAGGTGCGCGGTTTCCTACCGACCCGCGATCAAAGCCACCAGCTGTTCGGGGTGATCGATTACAGCGGCAAACCCTTCGACGTGGAAGCCGGCATCGGCTTCGGCCTGACCCCCGCGAGCGACAAGGTGACCCTCAAGCTGATCCTCTCGCGCGACCTGAATTAGTCTTGCCGGCGTCAGCCGGGACCAAGATTTTAGAACCACGAAGCTCACGAAGAACACGAAGGAAGCGCCGAGCCCTTGGTGTTCTTCGTGAGCTTCGTGGTTCAATTTCTATTCGCTGTCCCAGCTGAAACGAAAAGGGGCCGGACCATCTGGTCCGACCCCTCTCCGTGCCCGACTTCAGCCCAAGGGCCTAAAACGGATAGTGCGGGTGATCTTCGATGGTCAGCCACTTAACGTCGGTGAACTCGGCGACGCCGTAACGGCCGCCGAACCGGCCGTAGCCGGAACCCTTCACGCCGCCGAACGGCATCTGAGCTTCATCCTGCACGGTTGGGCCGTTGATGTGGCAAATGCCTGCCTCGATCCGCCGGGCGACCGACAGGGCGCGGTTGATGTCGGTGGCGAACACCGCCGAGGACAGGCCGTATTCGGTGTCATTGGCCAGGCGCACCAGATCGTCGTCGCCATTGCCGCGGATGACCGAAACAACAGGGCCGAAGGACTCTTCGTGATAGATGCGCATGTCGCTGGTGACGTGGTCGAGCACCGCCGCGTCCATGATCGAGCCTTCGCGCGATCCGCCGGCCACCAGCTTGGCGCCCTTGGATACCGCGTCCTTGATCAGGCTTTCCACGCCCTCGGCCGCTTCCACGCTCACCAACGAGCCCAGCACCACATTGCCTCCGCGCGGATCACCGGCCGGCAGACTCTTGGCCTTGGCCGCCAGCTTTTCGACAAAGGCGTCGGCGACCTTGTTGTCGACCACCAGACGCTCAGTGGACATGCAGATCTGGCCTTGGTGCATGAAGGCGCCGAAGGCTGCGCCTTTGACCGCAGCGTCCAGGTCCGCGTCTTCCAGCACCACGAGCGGCGCCTTGCCGCCCAGTTCGAGCACGGCGGGCTTCAGATGTTGGCCCGACAGGGCGCCGATGATGCGGCCAACCTTGGTCGAGCCGGTGAAGTTGACCCGCTTGACGGCGGGATGGGCGATCAAGGCCTCAACCACCTTGGCGGCGTCCGCCGGAGCATTGGTCACCACATTGACGGCGCCGGCGGGCAGGCCGGCGCTTTGCAGGCAGGCGCCGATCAGGCGGTGAACGCCGGGCGAGATTTCCGACGCTTTGAGCACCACGGTATTGCCGACCGCCAAGGGCACGGCGATGGCGCGCACGCCCAAGATAACCGGAGCGTTCCACGGGGCGATGCCCAGCACCACGCCCGCCGGCTGGCGGATCGCCATGGACAGGTAACCCGGCTTGTCGGAGGGGATCACCTCGCCCGCCACCTGGGTGGTGAGGGCGGCCGCTTCGCGCAGCATGCCGGCGGCCAGGAAGCAGTTGAACCCGCCCCAGGGCGCCGAGCCGCCGGTTTCCTCAGCGATCAGGCGAATGAACTCCGGCGTGGCCGCTTCCAGAGCATCGGCGGCGGCGTTGAGGATCTTGCGGCGCTCGCTCGGGGCCTTGGATGCCCATTCCGGAAAGGCCTTGGCGGCGGCGTCGACCGCAGCGCGGGCGTCCTCGACGCTGGCGGCGGCGGCCACGGTGACCACATCACCTGTAATCGGATTGCGTCGCTCGAACTCGGCTCCGCCTGACGCGGCGACGTCCTTGCCGCCGATCAAGAGGGAGATTTTCGTTACGGACATGTATTCCTCCAAATGGATGGGCCGGCGGACGTGTTAGCCGCCGTTTCGCAGAACGCCATAAAAGCCTGAAAGCGGCCGTGATCAAGCGCCGGGCGGCGTTAAATCGCCTGGGCCACGTCGCGCAAGGTCTTGGCGAACCAGACAACCGCAGGCTGGGCCAGGCGATCAGCGCGAAACAGAGCGCCGATTTCCAACGGAGGCGACGCCTTAAGCGGTTCTTTCATAACGACATTGCCGTTGTTTGATGCGGTTTGCGCCAGCTTTCGGGGAACCAGAGCGGCCATATCGGAGCGGCCGGCGATGACCACCGCGGAAAAGGCGTCCGGAACCGTGACGCCGACCACCTGGGCCGCATGACGTCCGTTGGCGGGATCTTGGGCCGAGCGCCGACTGATGGCCGCGCCCAGGCCGGGGGCGTCGCCCTCCATGGCTTCGCGGTAGGACGAAATGACAATACGCCGGACGCCGGCCAGTCTGGCCTCGGTCAGTTCGCCCTGAGCCAAGTCATGGCCGCGCCGCACCACCCAGACCATGTCTTCCGTGAAGAGCGGCAAGAACTTGAAGCGCCGATGCGATCCGTCGCGACTGACGATGGCGGCGTCGATCCGCCCGGAATCCAGGTTCTCGTGATAGTCCGGGCCGTAGGCCTCGATCTGCAGTTCGACCCGAGCCGCGGCCCGGTGAAGTCGTTCCACCAGCGCCGGAACGAGAATGGTGCAGGCATAAGGGCCCGCCGCCAGGGTGAAGCGGCGTTCGGCCGTCAGGGGATTGAAGAGGGGCGGCGACAGGGCGTCCTGCAACTGCTCCAGGGCCGCATGCAGGGCCGGGCCAATCTCCAACGCCCGCGGCGTGGGTTCGATGCCGCCGGATTTGCGGGTGAACAAGGGATCGCCCAGAACATGACGCAAGCGCCCGAGGGCGTGACTGACGGCCGATTGGGTCAGCCCCAGCCGATCACCCGCGCGCGTCACGCTGCGCTCCTCCAGCAGGGCGTCGAACACCCGCAGCAGGTTGAGGTCGAGATTACTGAAATGCAGCTCACTCATGATACTCTTGACGATATATCATTTTGCTCATGAGTGCATCCACCTTACATCCCAGACTGTTGAACCAAGACAGCTGCGGAGCGGACGGTGGCTCGAGACTCAGCCGACATCGAAACCAAGAGCGGCCTGATCCAGCGCTGGCGGTGGCCGCTGCTGGTGGGCGGCCCCGTGGTGGTCCTGGCGTTGGTGGCTTGGTTCGTCCTGACCGGCGGTCGCTACGAGACGACGGACGACGCCTATGTCCAGGCCGCGAGCACCGCCGTGAGCGCCAGCATCTCCGGACGCATTGTCGATATGGCAGTCCACGACAACCAGGCGGTCAAGGCGGGCCAAGTTCTGTTCCGCCTGGACGACCGTGACTACAAAAACGCCTTAGCCCAGGCCGAAGCCCAGCTCGCGGTCGCCCGCCTGCAGGTGCAAACCGAACGCGCCGCCTATGGCCAGCAAAGCGCGTCCGTGCAGGTCGCACAGACCGCCGCAGCCTATGCGGACAAGGAACTGGCCCGGACAAAGGAACTGGCCGGGGGCGGCGTCGCTTCCCAGCAGCAGCTTGATCAGGCGCTGAACGCCGCGCGCGACGCCCACGACCGGCTCGCCGTAGCCCAGCAACAGGCTCAGACCGCCAAGCTGACGGCGGGCGATAACGGCCCGATCGACGCCCATCCACTGGTGATGCAGGCCCAGGCGGCGCTGCAAAAAGCCCGACTGAACGAAGGCTACACCACCGTGGTCGCGGCCCAGGACGGGATTGTGACCAAGGTCGAGCAGGTCCAGCTCGGGACCTATATCAACGCCTCCCAGCCCCTGTTCTGGCTGGTGTCCGGCCGCCCGTACGTCGAAGCCAACTTCAAGGAAGACCAACTGGCCCATATGCACGTCGGCCAGCCCGTCAGCGTTAAGATCGACGCCCTGCCCGGCAAACCGCTGCAAGGCCACGTGGCCAGCTTCAGCCCCGGGTCTGGACAGACCTTCTCGGTCCTGCCGGCCCAGAACGCCACGGGCAACTGGGTCAAGGTTGTCCAACGCCTGCCGGTCCGCATCGAGTTCGATCAGGCGCCGCCTGAAGCCGCTCATGCGGGTCTGAGCGTGGTCGCCAAGGTGGACACCCGCGCCCCGGCCTCGGGCGCCGCGCGGTAGACGCGCCATGAGTCCCGCCTCAACGCCGGCTGCGGCCAACAAGTGGGCGATCACCATCTCCGTCATGCTGGCGACGGTGATGAACTCCCTGGACACGACCATCGCCAATGTCGCCCTGCCTCACATTCAGGGCAGCGTCTCGGCGTCCCAAGACCAGATCGCCTGGGTCCTGACCTCCTATATCGTAGCCTCCACCATCGGTACGCCCATGACCGGCTGGCTGGCCGGACGGATCGGGCGCAAGCAGCTGCTCATGGCCTCAATCGCCGGGTTCACCTTGGCCTCGGCGCTGTGCGGCATGTCCAACAGCCTGGTGGAGATCGTCGGGTTTCGCCTGCTGCAGGGTCTGTTCGGCGCCGCGCTTATCCCCTTGTCGCAAGCCGTCTTGCTGGACGTCTGGCCCAAGGAACAGCACAGCCAAGCCATGGCCATCTGGGCCATGGGGGCCATCCTCGGACCGATCCTCGGCCCCGCCCTGGGCGGCTGGCTGACCGACAATCTGGATTGGCGCTGGGTGTTCTACATCAATCTGCCGGTCGGCCTTTTGGCCTTCACCGGCGTGGTGATGTTCATCAGCGGCCGCAAGGAGGACCATCCGAGGCCCTTCGATTTCTTTGGCTTTGGCGCCCTGTCCATCTTCATCGGGGCCTTCCAGCTCATGCTGGACCGGGGACCGACGCAGGACTGGTTCGCCTCTAAGGAAATCTGGACCGAGGCGGTCGTCGCCCTGATCGCCTTTTGGCTGTTCATCGTCCACTCCATCACGGCCAAGAATCCCTTCTTCGACAGGGCCATGCTGCGTGACCGCAGCTTTATGATCTCCACCCTCATGGGCCTGTTCGTCGGGCTGCTGCTCTATTCCAGCATGGCCCTGATCCCCACCATGCTGGAGTCGCTCATGGGCTATCCCGTGGTGACCACCGGGCTGGTGACCATGCCGCGCGGCTTGGGCGCCTTTACCGCCATGATCCTGATCGGCCGGTTGAACAACCGCGTGGATGCACGCCTGCTTGTGCTTACCGGGCTTCTGCTGTGCACGGCGGCGGCCCTCCAGATGAGCCACTTCTCCCTGCAGATGGACTCCCATCTGGTGATTGTCTCCGGCGTGCTGCAGGGGCTGGGCACGGGCCTGATCTTCGTGCCCCTGTCGACCCTGGCCTTCACCACCCTCAGCCCGGCCCTTCGCAACGAGGGCTCGGCTTTATTCAGTCTGGTGCGCAACATGGGCGGCAGCGCGGGCATCTCGGTGATCGAGGCGGTGCAGACCCACAACAGCGAAGTCGCCCACGCCGATCTGGCGCAGCACATTTCACGCAGCGACCCCACCTTGCAGGCCTATCTGCCCGCCCAGTTCAACATGAACTCCACGGCGGGCCTGGACGCCCTGAACGCCGAGATCAGTCGGCAATCGGCCATGGTCGCCTATGTGGACGACTTCAAGCTGCTGGTCTTCCTGTCGCTCAGCTCTATCCCCCTTCTGCTGCTCTTACGCGCGCCTGCCAAAAAGTCCGGCGCTGAACCCGTCGAGGTCATGGTTGACTAGCCGCCCCCTCATCGCCGCGCCCCTGGCCGCCCTGCTGCTGTCGGGCTGCGCGGCCGTTGGCCCGAACTTCTCCGCGCCCAAGGCCATCGAGGCCAACGGCTTCGCCATGAAGGGCGACAGCGCGCCCGCATCCGTGGCCTTGGCCGACAGCGCCGCGCCGGCCGCTCTGTGGTGGCGCAATCTCGGCTCGGCCGACCTGAACCGGGTGATTGAGCAGTCCCTGAGCGACAGTCCGACCCTGGCGCAGGCCGATGCGACGCTGGAGGCCTCGCGCCAGGGCGCCGCCGCAGCCGGCGCTGACCTCGGCCCGCAAGGCGGGCTCACAGCCGGGATCAATCGCCAGCGGATCAACCTGGCCGCCTTCGGCTTTACCGAGTTCCCCAACCCGACGGTCAGCCTCTATTCGGTCGGCGGGACGGTGTCCTACGACCTGGATCTGTTCGGGGGCCGTCGGCGCGCTGTCGAAAGCGCGCGGGCGAAAATGGAGGCCGACGGCTATCGCGCCGGGGCGGCCTATCTGACCCTCACAGGCCAAGTCGCCATGCAGGCGGTGCAGATTGCATCCCTCCGAGCCCAGATCGCCGCCGCCAACGCCGTGATCGCCGACGACCGTTCAAACCTGGATCTGGCCCGTAAGGCCCTGGAGGCCGGCGCCGCCGCGCCCTCGGCTCAGGTCAATGTGCAGGCGCAGTTGGCGGAGGATCAAGCCGCCCTGCCCGCCCTGACCAACGCCCTGGCCCAGGCCCGCCACGGCCTGGCGGTGCTGGTGGGCCAGGCGCCGTCCAACTGGACCGCGCCCGACTTCGACCTGGCTGATCTGAAGGCGCCCACCGCCATCCCCATCGCGCTGCCCTCGCGGCTGGCGCGCGGCCGGCCCGACATTCTCGCCGCCGAGGCGGATCTGCACGCCGCCACCGCCGATATCGGCGTGCAGACGGCCAAGCTTTATCCGGACATCAGCTTGAACGCGGGATTGACCCAAACCGCCCTGACTCCCGAAAAAATTCTCGACTACGGCTTTTCCGGCTGGAATGTGGGCCCGAGCCTCAATTTGCCGATCCTGGGCCGAGGCGCCCTGACGGCGCGGCAAAAGGCGGCAGAGGCTCAGGCTAAAGGCGCCTTGGCCCGCTACCAGCAAACCGTGTTGACGGCCTTTGGCCAGGTGGCCGACGCCCTACAGGGACTGGCCAGCGACGATGAAGCCCTCAAGGCCCAGGCTGACGCCCAAGCCCTGGCGCAAAAGAACCTGGACAACACCCATTTCGCCTATGCCCACGGCGGCACCACCTTGCTGGACGTGACCGACGCTCAACGCAGCTTAAATCGCGCGCGCATGGCCTATGCCCAGACCCAGGGCCGGCGTCTGGCCGACGTGGTCAGGCTGTACATGGCCACCGGCGCCGACTGGACCGAGCGGGCAACCCGCACTGGGAGCTAGGTCTTGAGCCGATAGCCGGTGGTGAACAGCCGCCAGACCAGCAGCACCAGCCCCACGCTCAGAACGCCGACAAAAACCACGCCTAAGGGCAGGTCCTGATCGGCCACGCCGATGAAGCCGTAGCGGAAGCCGTCGATCACGTAGAACAGGGGATTGAAGCGCGAGGCCGCGCGAAACAGCGGCGGCAGTCGCTCCACCGAGTAGAATGTGCCTGACAGGAAGGTCAGGGGCATGATCACGAAATTGGTCACCGTGGCCAGGTGATCGAACTTCAACGCCCACAGGGCCGCCAAAATCCCCATGCAGGCCATGATCACGCAGGCGCCCAGGCCGAAATAGACGACGGCCCACAGGTGAGCCAGACCCAGGTGAGAGAAGGGCAGGACACATAGCCAGGTCACCGCCCCGACCAGCACCCCGCGCGTCATGGCGCCCAAAGCAAAACCCGCCGTCAGTTCGGCGGGGCTGAGAGGCGGCGTCAGAATATCCTGGCTCAGGCCCTGCATTTTCAGCTGCAGCAGCGAGGAGGAGGAATTGGCGAAGGCGTTGTTGAGCATGGTCATCATGACCAGTCCCGGCGCCATGAAGGTGACGAAAGGTATCCCCCCCACGGGCGGGCGGGCGCCGGCCGTGGCGACCGCGAACACCATCATATAGAGCAGGGACGTAATGACGGGCGCGCCTACCGTCTGGCCGCCCACCTTCCAGAACCGGCGGACTTCCTTCAGGTAAAGGGCGTACAGGCCCAGCCAGTTGGCGCCCACATAACGGCGCGGCTCCAGCGAAGCGGCCATGGAGTCCGATACGTCTCGCATCGGTCTGATTTGCGCCCGCGCACGCGCTTTCGCAAGAGCGGCAAAAGGGCGCCTGCGACAAGATCAACATCTAGTTCCTGTGGACGGACCGCATGGCGCCTATTGTGTGTTTTCGTCATTTGGTTACGATATGTTGTGGATAGGAAGCGGTGACCTATCTTGTGACACAACATCTAGCGTCTCAGATGGCGCGGCGTCCTTAGCGGGTGGAGGCTGAACATGGGCTGGACCGACGAACGGGTCGAACTCCTTAAAAAACTTTGGCTGGACGGCCTTAGCGCCAGCCAGATCGCGAAACAGTTGGGGGGGGTTACCCGCAACGCCGTGATCGGCAAGGTGCACCGTTTGGGCCTTTCAGGCCGGGCCACGCCTTCCCAACCGCAACGGACCACCTTCAAGGTGCCGCGCCCGGCTCGGCCGGCCGTCAACGTTCAGCCGCGCCGGCCCAGCGAACCGTCGCCGCCCCAACTGCCGGTCCAGGCCTTCTATCCGGAGGAGCCCGGCTCCGCCACGGTGCTGACCTTGGGCGCGCACATGTGCAAATGGCCCATCGGCGATCCTTCTACCGACGCCTTCACCTTCTGCGGCCGACGCAGCAGCGACGGTCCCTACTGCGTGGAGCACGCCCGGGTGGCCTACCAGCCGCAACAGAAGAAGGGCCGCAGTTCGGCTACGGAACTGGCGCGGTCGCTGCGGCGGTATATCTAGCTCATCGTCAACCTCGGAAAACGCGCAGCGTTTGTCCGAGGACCCAGCCGCTCCAGGCTTTCGGCGGCCGGACAACCGACGCAGCGGGAAGGTCGTCGCTGCCGGCTCCCCGGGCTCGGCCTAAGGCCGGCCCGAGGATGACCGGGTTTGGGGAGCGCCCAGGGCACATCCGCCCCTCAGGTTTGGACAGCACTAGGCCTTCGCCAAGCTCACCTGGATGAGGTCGGTCCGCCCCGTGCGGAAGCCCGCCTCGCAATAGCTGAGATAGAACAGCCACAGCCGGCGGAAGCGCTCGTCAAAGCCTAGCTCCGCAATGGCGCGCCAGGCGGCCTGAAAACGCTCGGTCCATTGGGCGAGGGTATGGGCGTAGTCCTGACCGTAACGCGCCGCCGACTGCCAAGTCAGGCCCGCCCGCGCGATCTCCTGCATCAGGCGGCTTTCCGAGGGCAGCATGCCGCCGGGAAACACGTACTTCTGGATGAAGTCGGTGTGGCGCCGGTAGTGGCTGAACAACTCATCCTTGATGGTGATGATCTGTAGGCCGGCGCGCCCGCCGGGCGCCAGAACCTCGGACACCTTGTCGAAATAGGCGGGCCAATAGGCCTCGCCCACCGCCTCGAACATCTCGATAGAGGCCACGCGGTCGAACCGGCCCTGAACGTCGCGGTAGTCGGTCAACAGGATCTCGGCCCGGTCTGACAGGCCTTGGTCGACCATGCGCTTTTTGGCATAGTCGTATTGGGCCTGAGAGATGGTGATGGCGGTGATCCGCGCGCCCACCTTGGCGGCCACATGCTCGGCGAAGCCGCCCCAGCCGCAGCCGATTTCCAGCACATGATGTTCGGGCCGGATGTCGATAGAGCGCGCCAGGGCCGCGTACTTGGCTTCCTGCGCGGCCTGTAGCGAAGCGTCCGGAGAGGAGAAAACCGCCGAAGAATAGGTCATGCTGGGATCGAGCCATGCGCCATAGAAGGCTTCGCCCAGATCATAGTGTGCGTGGATGTTGCGCTTGGAGCCCGCCCGCGTATTGCGCCGGAACCTGTGCTTGAGGCCATTGATCAATCGCATCAGGGGCTGGCCCTCCACCAGGATCTGCAGCCGGTCGAAATTCTGGGACAAGACCTGGAGCAGCTCCGACAGATCCGGCGTGTCCCACTCGCCAGCCATATAGCCTTCGGCAAAGCCGACGGCGCCGGACGACATGACCCGTCGCATAAAGCTATAGCTATGCACCGTCAGCCGCCCGGTCGGTCCCGGCTCGGCGCCCTGCACCCGAATTTTCTCACCGCCCGGCAATAGGATATCGACGGCCCCATAGCCCCAGTTATGGGAGGCCATACGTACAAAGGTGCGAACCAGGGACGGGGCGCGGCGCAAGGCTGCGCAGTCCTCGGGCCTGACCGTCCCTTGGCCCAATCCCAGGGTATCAAGCTGCATCGTCAATGGGGGCCTCGTACTAAGGTTTGGGCGGCCAGAAAGCCGAGGGTGGAGGCCACGGCGCTGGCCGTCATGCCCCAACACAGATCGAGCACGGTGATTTTCATAGCCCATAGGCGCAAGGTCGCCTGATTGGTCAGGTCATAGGTCGCATAGGCCACCAGGCCCAGAACCAGCCCGTTCAGGGCGACGGTTTTCCAGTCATGCGTGGCAAACCCAGGCCGCACGGCGAAGAAGACCAAGCCGAATATGTAGATCAGGTAGAAGGCGATGGCCGCGCCGCCATCCACCTTGGCGGCCATCAATGGACCGAGCACGGGCCTGTAGATCGAGTTTCCGGTCAGCGTGAGCCAGGTCATGTCCATCAGGAGGAAGACCACGGCGGTCGCGCCATAGGCCGTCAGGAGTTTCAGCATGGGTCAGGCCTCGCGGACAGGTTTGAGCCGATAGTGACTGACGCCCCATTCCTCGCCCCCGCGATGGCCGAACAGGCCCGACACCGACAGGAAGAACAACCGCCAGCGTCGCCGCCACAGGGCGGCGTCGGCCCCGTAGACCTGCTTCAGCACCCGGTCCACGCCGGCCCGATTGCGGTCGAAATTGGCCAGCCAGTCCTCGGCCGTGCGGCGGTAGTGCTCGCCGCTCCAACGCCAGTCCTGCTCCAACTCAAACAGGTCCGAAAATTGTTCGATCAATCCGTGGCTGGGCATCACGCCGCCGGTGAAAAAATAGCGCGCGATCCAGTCCGCCTGATCGTTTGCATCAAAGCGATAGGGCGTGGCCCGATGGGTGAACACGTGCAGAAACAACCGGCCATCCGGTTTCAGCCACCCGCGCACGCGCGCCAACAGGCCGGGCCAATTGGCCATGTGCTCAAACATTTCCACCGAAACGACGCGGTCGAACCGGCGCCCCTCGGGCGGCTCGAACTGGTTCATATCGGCGGTGATCACTGTCAGATTGGTCAGGCCGCGCCGGGCCGCCTGACCCTCGATATAATGGCGCTGGGACGCAGAATTGGACACCGAGATGATGCGCGAGGCGGGATAGTGCTCGGCCATCCAAAGCGACAACGAACCCCAGCCGCACCCCAGCTCCAGCACCTGTTGACCGTCAATAAGGTCCGCATGCTCGGCGGTCTCCTGCAATGCCAGGGCCTCGGCCTCGGCCAGGTTGTCGGTCGGTGCGGCATATAGGCAGGAGGAATATTTGCGGTGCGGCCCCAGGACCATGCCGAAGAATTCTTCCGGCAGCTCATAGTGCTGCTCGTTGGCCTCTGCGGTGTTTTCCGCGATGGGGCGCTCGGCCATCTGGCGGGCGAACGTCCGCTCGGTCCCGGCTGGGGCGTGGGACAGCCGCTTGCGCGCCGATCCGACCAGAAACTCAATGCCGGCCCGGGTCAGGCCGTCGGGCGCGGGCGCGCGTTCAAAAGCGTTGATGGCGTTGGCCAGGGCGTTCATGCGCGACTCCTCAGATCAGGCTCAGGACGGATGTTTGCGGGGCGGCGCCGGAAAGAAGCGGGCGACGCGCGCCTGGTAGTCGGCGAAGGCTTGGCCTCGAGATTTCATCATATGAGCCTCCAAAGGCGGCACGCCGGTTCCCCGGTCCAGCACCAGATACATCAGGACCGGCGCGACCCATGCCGCCCAGCCCCAGGCGTATACGTCGCCTGACGGCCAAGAGATCACCGGCCAGGCGATCACGGGATAGGCCAGCCAACCGAACCACTCGAACAGATAGTTGGGGTGGCGCGACCACGACCACAGACCCTGATCACAGATGCGCCCATGGTTGGCCGGGTCCGCCTTAAACCGGCGCATCTGCTCGTCAGCCAAGCCCTCGCCCGCGATGGCGATCAGCAGGATCGCCGCCCCGGCCAGATCGGTCGCCCTCAGCCCTGCGCCGGGACTGCGCGCCGCCAGCATGATCGAAACGGCCAGGAGCAGGGCCACCGGGGCCTGAAGGAAAACAAAGCCAAAAAGTTTGGACTGAAAGCTCGCGCCCCAGTCCTGCCGCAGCTCAGCATAGCGCCGGTCTTCGGGCGTACTGGCCACGCGTAGGGCGACATAGAGGCCAAGCCGCAAGGCCCAGACCACGGCCAAGGCCGCAACCAGCCATTGGCGTGCATCGATCCCAGCGCCGTCGACGGGGACGATGGCCAGACCGGCGCCGGCCAGGCCCGTGCCGAAGGTCCAAAACACATCGACCCAACCCACGTTGTGGGTCAGCCGCTGGGTGAGCCACGCACAGAGCATCACGCCCAAAAGCATGGCCCCAGAAATGAGAATTGCTGCGGTCACAACGGCTCCAATGCTGCGGTCAGACTTGCAGCATTGGCTGCAGCAAAATGGCCAGCCCCCGCACCTTTACACCACCCTGGGCGGAGATCAGACACAGGCAGGACTCGTCGCCTTCGACCTTCGGTCGATGATCCACATCGCCGTCGGCTTCCGCAAAATCTCCAGCTCGGTAAAGGGTTTCGTCATCGCGAAAGGCGCCGTGGATGACCGTGGTCAGCTCCGGACCCTTATGGCTATGCTGCAGCAAAGCCTGCCCCTTGCCGGCGTGCAGCAAATAGGTCCGCCAGCCGTCAGGCGCGTTGGAATGGATATGGGCGACCCACAGGCTGGGCGTCACGAAACGGCGCGGTCCGAACTTACGCCGAGTCAGAGCTTTGGGCAGGCGTGCGCCTCCCAGAGCGCGGGGGTCCGCACGCGGGGTCGGCGCCGGCCGGGGCTCTTCAGGCCGCTCGATCCGCGCCAGAGCCAGGTCGAGCGCGTGGGGCGACAGGGCGGCGTCCGGCATGTCTTCAACCAGAGCGCCGCCGACGGCTTCAAACACGCCGACAGCGCGCCTGCACTCAGCGCAGGAGTCCAGGTGGATGGCGGTCGCCAGGCTTGGGCCGTCCGGCAGAGAACCGGAGGCATAGGCGGCCAGGATGGTCTCGGAAGGATGGTGATGAATGCTCACGACGGGTCTTCCATTGCAGCGCGTAAACGGGTCATGGCCAGCCGCAAACGCGACTTGACGGTGCCGAGCGGGACGCCCAGTTGCCGGGAAATTTCGGAATGGGGCTTGTCGGAAAAGAAAGACAGACGCACGACTTCGGCCTGGTCCTGCGGCAAGGCGACAATGGCCTGGCGAAGCTGCGCCTCGCGCTCACCCGCCGCCAGGACCACATCCACCGGGGACGGCGCCTCAGGTTGCAGGCCTGGGTCATCCATCCAGTCATCCGGGCGCCGTTCACGGCGAATGGCGTCGATGCGCAGATTGCGGGCGAGGGTGAAGATCCAGGTCGATGCCGCAGCACGCGCCGGATCGAAGTAGTCCGCCTTGCGCCATACGGTCAGCAGGGTTTCCTGGGCCAATTCCTCGGCTTGTTCGGGTCGGCAGCCCAACTTGAGCAGATAGCCTTTCAGCTTGGGTGCAAAGCGGCTGAACAGTTCGGCGAAGCTTTCGCGGCAACGCTGCTCGGCCATGTCCTTAATCAGGACCGACGCCTCGACTCCGGAACGATTGTGCAGTTCCATGGCCGTGCTCAAAGGGCTCGCCAGGGTCGTTGACGCCGCCCACAGGTCAACAACGCCGCCGTCGCCGCCCCCATGCTTCGTTCCGCCCACTGTTCGAAAAACCGCATCCATGACCTCGATACGCACCGCATGGTCGGGCGGATCACCGATCTATCGTTAGATGGTGATCCGCCGGCCCAAACCGGACGTAGATCAAGCTAACATGAACGACGGCGGCGATACCGCCCAACGCAACCCCTGGCAGGCGCATGAAGCCCACATCTGAAAACCGCCCGCTCGACATCGCCGTGGTCGGCGCCGGCATCGCCGGCATGTCGGCGGCCTGGCTGCTGAGCGAACGGCACAAGGTCACCGTATTTGAAAGTGAAGACCGCCTGGGCGGCCACAGCCATACGGTGGACGCCCCGCGCCCCGACGGCGCCGAGGTTGATCCGGTGGACATGGGTTTCATCGTCTACAACGAACCGGCCTATCCCAACCTGACCGCCTTGTTCCAACACCTGGGCGTGCCAACCACCGGTTCGGACATGTCGTTCGGCGTCTCGCTGGATGCAGGACGGCTGGAGTATGGCGGCAGCGACCTGAGGGGATGGCTGGCTCAGCCGGGCAATCTGCTGAACCCCCGCTTCTGGGTCATGCTGCGCGACCTTGTCCGGTTCTACCGCCTGGCGTCCGACCAGACGCGCGCCCTGGACGACGACACGATCAGCCTGGGCGATTACCTGCGCGCCCACCGCTTCAGCGAGGCGTTTCAGAACGACCATCTGCTGCCCCAGGCGGCCGCGATCTGGTCGGCGCCCGTGGAGTCCATCCGCGACTATCCGGCGGCGGCTTTCATCCGCTTTTGCCAGAACCACGGCCTATTGAAGATTGTCGGGCGGCCCATATGGCGCACGGTGCAGGGCGGCAGCCGCAGCTATGTGCAAAAGCTCACGGCGGCCTATGGCGACCGGGTCCGGCTAAATTGCCAGGTGCAATCGATCCGTCGTCTGAGCGACGGCGTGCAGGTGACCGACGCGCGCGGCCGGGTGCAGCCGTTCGACCACGTGGTGATTGGCGCCCACGCCGATCAGGCCCTTCGCATGCTGGACGATCCGAGCGCACAGGAAGCCAAGCTGCTGGGCGCCTTCCGCTATACCCGCAACCACGCGGTGCTGCATCGCGATCCCAGCCTGATGCCTCGCCGCCGGGCGGTGTGGTCGAGTTGGAACTACATCGGCGCGGCCGAAGACCCCGGCGGGCGTCATCGCCTTTGCGTCACCTACTGGATGAACCGGCTGCAACATGTGCCGCACGCCCGCCCCCTGTTCGTCACCCTTAACCCGATCCATCCACCCAAAGCGGGCAGCTTGATCCGCAGCGAGATCTACGAGCACCCGCTGTTCGACTCCGGCGCCATGGCCGCGCAGAAAAATCTCTGGTCCTTGCAGGGGGTGAATCGCACCTGGTTCTGCGGCGCCTATTTCGGCGCGGGCTTCCATGAGGACGGACTGCAAGCGGGCTTGGCTGTGGCAGAACAATTGGGCGGGGTGCGGCGCCCCTGGACCGTTCCGGGCGAATCCGCCCGCATCCACCTGGACATGACCCCGGCGAACCCGGCTGAGGCGACGGCGTGAATCCCAACCAACAGGCATCGGGTCTCTATGCGGGGGTTGTTCGCCACGCGCGCCTTCGGCCACGGCGCCACCGGCTGCGCTACCGCATCTTCATGCTGCTGCTGGACCTGGACGAATTGGACGCCCTGGATCGGCGCCTGAAGCTGTTCAAGGTCAATCGCGCCGGCCTGTTGAGCTTTCAGGAGCGCGACCACGCCGGGGGCTCTGACCGGGGTCTAAAGGCCAAGATCGAAGACGACTTGATCGCGGCCGGCCTGCCCGTCGGCGGGCCGATCCGTCTGCTGTGCATGCCCCGCATGCTGGGCTTCGTATTCAATCCGATCAGCGTCTATTTCTGCCACGGACCGGACGGGCGCCTGGGGGCGATCCGCTATGAGGTCAACAACACCTTCGGCCAAAGGCATTCCTATCTAATCGCCGCGCCCGATCAGCGGCAGACCCACATCGAGCAGGGCTGCGACAAACAGCTGTTTGTCTCGCCCTTTATGCACATGGACATGACCTATCGCTTCCAGGTCGATCCGCCGACGGATGATGTGCGGCTGGTGGTAAACGGCCTCGACGCCCAGGGCCTCTTGATCACCACGAGCTTCTCGGCCCGCCGCCGCGCGCTCACGGATTGGGCGATCCTGAAAGCCATCGTAGCGCACCCGCTGATGACCGTGATGGTGGTCGCGGGCATCCATTGGGAGGCGCTGAAGCTGTTCTTGAAAGGGGTCAAACTGGTCCCCCGGCCGCCGCCGCCGGCGGAGCCCGTGACTGTGGTGCTGTAGGCCGTACTGTGGCGGCAATTTAGGCGCCGGCGCCGGAATGTGGCTGCAGAGCTAGGCGCCGGCGCGCGACTGCGTCAGCTTCACCGCCATGAAACCGCACGTCTCGGGCCTGTTCGGATCGCCCCTGCGCAACCTGGTCGCCGTCGTGGCCTTCATGCTGGCCATCACCGTGGTCTGCACCGCAGGCTATATGGCGTCAGGCTGGAGCTTCGCCGACGCCTTCTACATGGTGATCCTGACGGTCTACACCGTCGGCTACGGCGAAGTGCGACCGGTCAATACGCCGAGCCTGCACGCCCTGACCATCGCCACCATCGTGTTTGGCTGCACCGGCATGATCTTCTTGACCGGGACCCTGGTGCAGGTCTTCACGGTAGGACAGATCACTCAGCTCTTAGGCCTCAAACGCGTGAACTCGGAGATCGAAAAGCTAAAGGACCACGTCATCATCTGCGGCTTCGGCCGGATCGGGGTGATGTTGGCCAAGGAACTGAAGGACGGTGGGATCGCGTTCGTGATTCTGGAGCGCAGCGATGGCCGCGTGGCCCAGGCCGAGGCCCTGGGTTATCTGTGCTTGCAGGCCGACGCTGCGGACGAAAGCGCCCTCAAAACCGCTGGGATCGAGCGAGCGAAAACCTTGGCAACAGTCCTGCCTGACGATTCGACCAATGTGTTCGTCACCCTCAGTGCGCGCAGCCTTAACCGCGACATTCAGATCATCGCGCGGGGCGAGCTGCCCACCACGGAAAGCAAGCTGCTTTACGCCGGAGCGGACAAGGTGGTGCTGCCCACCCACATCGGCGCCGAGCGCATGGCCGAGATGATCCTTTACCCGGAGACCGCGCGTTTTATCCGGGGCTCTGAACGGATGCTCGATTTCGAGAAAACCCTGCGCGACCTGGGCCTGAAGCTTGAGCTGATCGCCATTCCCGACACGGCGGGCGCCGTGGGCCAAACGGTGGGCGAGCTGGAACAGAAGGGCCGTGGCGGATTCTTCATCATCCAGCTCGACCGAAAATCCGGCGAGACCCAGACCCGCCCCGGCGCCGACGTGAAGGTTGAAGCCGGCGACGGCGTGCTGATTGTCGCCCGCGGCCAGATCGCCGCCATCACTGCCGTGCTGCAAGCCCCGGCGGAGCGCGTGCGGGCGGGCAGGACGCGGTTCTGACGGCCACTTGGCCGCGCAGCGGACGATCAGCGACCAAAGATGCCCGCAAGTTAAGGTTTTTTACGCAGGCGCCACGCATAATGGGGCCTCAAACGGTGCAGACCGATGCAAGAAAAACCTGGTTGCCGCAGCCCCGAACTGAGCGAAAGCGATTTCGCAGGCGCCGCCTTGAGGAGGATTTGAAGTGGCGGCGGACCCACTCATCCCATCCGCACTGGCCCAGGCGGTCCGCACCCCCAGCCCTGAGCTGGTGCTTCAGGAGCTACAGGCCCGCGGCCTCCTCGCTGAAGGTAAAGCGCATATTATCTCCGTCGTGGCGGTGCGGGCGGCCTTCGGCGCCCGTTGGTCCGAGCGCAAGACGCTGGTCTGGGAAATGACGGACGCGCAAATCCGCCGCCGCATCGGGGCAAAGGACTTTTCAGCGCGGCTTAACGAAACCGATTTTCTGATCATCACCTTGGGCCTTGAGCCCGGCGCGGCCCGTGTCCTGGCCGCGCGGGTGCTGCAGGACGTCCTCAACCATTTTCTCGGGGTGTCCGAGCCGAACCATATAACAATCCGGGCCGTCTGCGGCTTCTCAGCGGGCGAGTTGCAGTGCCAAGACCTGACCGTCGCTGAGGTGACAAGCCTTATAGGCCCCGCCCCTTCGTCGCCCACGCAAAGCGCCCATTCGGCGCCCGACACATCCGAAGAGGACGACGGCGCCGCCCTGCTGGACGGACGTCCCTTGCGCTTTTCCTCCAGTGTCGATCCCATTATCGATTTGGTGAAATGGGCGGTGGCGGGACAGCGTATCGAACCGAAGATCCAGTTTCGCGATTCCCTGATCTCGCTGACATCGGCTGAGCGCCGACAATTACCTGCCAAGACCGTTCAGGCCATCGACATGGCGACGCTGAAGCGCGCCCTAGGCCGATTGACCTCGGGACAAAGCACCGCAAGCAAACCGTCCCTGATCATCACCGTGTCATTTCTGACCCTCAGCAATACCACGGCCCGCACGGCCCTGCTGGCGCAGGCCGGCCGTGAGCGAACCCTGATGACCCAGGCAATCATTTGGGAAATCACGGATTTCGAGGACGGCTTGCCCATCGGCCGGCTGGAGGACTGCGCCATTATGCTGAAACCGTTCTGTCGATCTGTGTTCGCGCGGCGGCAAGGCCTCGGCGGAAATGGGAAATTCCACAAGGCTGTGGGCATCCAAGGCTTGGTTGCCCAGCCTCCGCTGGAGATGATGCCGCACGAGGACCTGATGAATTGGCTCGTGAGCATGGGCCACGCGATGGAAAATCAGGCGCCGACCCTGATCGCCACGAATCTGCCGTCACGGTCCGTTCTACCGGTGGCCTCGGCTGCGGGCTTCACACACGCCACGGTGCGCAGCTAGGCCTGGTCCCTAAGCCGGGCCGCCGCACGCGCCAACCCCTCGATCTGGGCCCAATCGCCCGCCGCCATCGCCTCAGTCGGGGCGACCCATGAGCCGCCAACGCAGAGCACATTGGGCAAGGCCAAATAGTCCCGGGCGTTGGCCGCGCCTATACCGCCCGTTGGGCAAAAGGCGACGCCGGCGAAGGGACCATGAAAGCCCTTCAGGGCGCCAACGCCGCCGGCCGGCGCGGCGGGAAAGAACTTGAAGGTGTCCAGTCCCGCCTCCAGACCCTTCATGATCTCCGAGGCCGTGGCCACGCCCGGCAGGATCGGCAAGGCCTGCGGTTCAAGCATGAAATCGGCCAAACCCGGCGAGAAGGCGAAACGCGCCCCGGCCTTGGCCGAACGCTCCAGATCGTCCACCGACAACACCGTGCCCGCCGCCAGCACCGCGTCGGGGACTTCCGCCGCAATCCGCGCCATGGCCTCGACAGCCAAAGGGGTCCGCAGTGTGACTTCCAGCACCTTCAGCCCTCCCGCCACCAAGGCGCGGGCAAGGGGGACAGCATCCTGAACGCGCTCAATGGTCAGCACGGGGACAACAGGCGACAGGCTAAGATAGGGACGGCACGACATAGACTGATCCTAGCTGAAAAGGGCCGTGGCGCCCTGCTCTGCGCCGCCGGATGCGCGTCGCATAGGGGTGAATAGCTCGCGGCCCAAGCCAAAAGCGTGCCCAGACGGCGCTTTTGCAGGCTCTCGAGCCATCAATTCGCGGCTCTCCACCTTTACGTCCAGTATGCCCCGTTCCGCGTCCAGGCTGATGATATCCCCCGTCCTGATGCGCCCAATGGGTCCGCCGTCTACGGCCTCGGGCGTGAGGTGAATGGCGGCGGGGGTCTTGCCGGAGGCGCCGGACATACGCCCGTCGGTCACCAGGGCCACCTTGCGCCCACGATCCTGCAACACGCCCAGCGCCGGGCTGAGTGAATGCAGCTCAGGCATGCCGTTGGCCTTGGGGCCCTGAAAGCGCACCACGGCGACGAAGTCCCGGTCCAACGCGCCCGCCTTGAAGGCCGCGAGGAATTCGTCCTGATCGTCGAAGACGATCGCCGGCGCCTCGACCTTGCGGTGCTCAGGCTTGACGGCGGAGGTCTTGATCACCGCCCGGCCCAGGTTGCCCTTGAGCAGGCGCAGCCCGCCTTCGGAGTCAAACGGATCGGACACGGGGCGCAGCATGGACGTGTCCAGGCTCTGCGCCGCGCCGTCCTTCCACACCAGGGCGCCGTCTTGCAGGAAAGGCTCCCGGGTGTAGCGATCCAGGCCGTGGCCGGCCACAGTCAGCACGTCGCCGTGCACAAGTCCTGCGGCCATCAGCTCACGCGTGACCAAGGCCAGGCCGCCGGCCGCCTGGAACTGGTTCACGTCCCCGGGCCCGTTGGGATAGACCCGCGCGAGCAAGGGCGTGATAGCGGAAATATCGTCGAAGTCGTCCCAGTCGATGCTGACGCCCGCCGCCCGCGCCATGACCACCATGTGCAGGGCGTGATTGGTCGAGCCACCCGTGGCCATCAGGCCCACAAGGCCATTGACCACGGCCTTCTCGTCGATCACCCGGCCGAGCGGGGTGTAGTCGTTGGCTGAGGCGCGGAGCTGAGCCACGCGCTGGGTCGCGGCGCGGGTCAGGGCGTCGCGCAAGGGCGTGCCCGGATTGACGAAGGCGGCGCCGGGAAGGTGCACGCCCATCATCTCCATCAGCATCTGATTAGAATTGGCCGTGCCGTAGAAGGTGCAGGTGCCCGGCCCGTGATAGGCGCCCATCTCGGCCTTGAGCAGGACGTCTCGCCCGACCTTTCCCTCGGCGTAGAGCCCGCGCACCTTGGCCTTCTCGGCATTGGAAATGCCTGAAGGCATCGGACCGGCCGGGGCGAACACGATGGGCAAGTGGCCGAAGGCGAGGGCGCCGATCATCAGTCCAGGGACGATCTTGTCGCATACGCCCAGGCACAGGGCGCCGTCGAAGGCGTCATGGCTGAGCGCCACAGCCGTGGCCATGGCGATCACGTCGCGGCTGAACAGGGACAGCTCCATCCCGGGTCGGCCTTGAGTGACCCCGTCACACATGGCCGGAACGCCGCCCGCCACCTGAGCCGTGGCGCCGATCTCGCGCGCGGCCTGCCGGATCAGGTCGGGGTAATGCTCAAACGGCTGATGCGCCGACAGCATGTCGTTATAGGCGGTGACGATACCGATATTGGGCGCGTCGGGGCTCATGACCCGCAACTTGTCCTGGGTCGGCGCCGCCGCAAACGCATGGGCCCAATTGGCGCAGGACAGCTTGGCCCGGCCGGGGCCGGATTGGGCGGCGACGTCGATCCGTTGCAGATAGTCGGCGCGGCCTTCGCGGCTGCGTTCGATGATCCGTTCGGTGACGGCGGCCAATTTGGGGTTCAGCGGCGCGCGCATCAGTGTGCTCCTTAAGCCGCCCACACTATACGAACGCGCGGGGCGCGCTGCAGGATCGCGCGCACGGGAAATTCCTCGGCGTCAGACCCGGCCAGGGCCCGCTCAATCACCATCAGCTTATGCGCGCCGGTAATCAGCAGGATAGTCGATCGCGCCGCAGCCAGCCAGGACGCCGACAGGCTCAGCCTCGCCTGAGGGGGCGGCAGGCCCCGGCCCGTCGGGACCGCGATACAGGGTGGTGCGAGGGGGTCAAGACCAGCCGCCAAGGCCGGACTGGCCGGGAACAGCGAGGCCACATGTCCATCCTCGCCCATGCCCAGCAGGACAGCGTCCGGCGCGCCCAACCTCGCCAGCGCCGAAGACTCTTCCAGCGCGGCCGCTTCAGGCCTCGGCGCGCC
>CAYVHP010000128.1:0-7512 GCA_964451265.1 uncultured Caulobacteraceae bacterium
CGGAGTTCCGTATCTGGCTGTCGGCGCACCCGGCTAACCGCAAGGCCTTCGACGCCGCCACCCGCATCTGGGAGCGGCTGGGTCCGGCCTGCAAGGCCATCCGCGCGCAAAAGCAACGCCGCCAGAAACTGGCCGTCACCGCCGCCTGTCTGGTGGTGGCTTTAGGCGCCGGCGCCGGCGTGGTCAGCCAGAGCCTGAAACGCCGCAAACCTGCGGCCGCCTAGACCCTATTTCGCCAATCTCCAAAAAACTCCCCATTTCGTCGGAGACGCATTTTTATGACTGTGAGTAATGAGGTCGGCGCGGGCCTTATGCCCAAGCGCCATTATCTCGATTTTGAACAGCCCATCGCCGACGTCGAGGCCAAGATCGACGAGCTGTCCGAACTGATCCACACGGCGGGATCGGACGCAGTGGATTCGGAGCTGGCGGCCCTGCGCGCGGGCCTGGTGCAGATTCGCCGCCAGGCCTACCAACACCTGGACGCCTGGCAGGAGACCGAGGTCGCCCGCCATCCTCAGCGTCCGCACTTCGTCGACTATCTGGCCGGGTTGATCGATGAATTCGTCGAGCTGCGCGGCGACCGCAAGTTCGCAGACGATCAGGCCATCGTCGGGGGTCTGGGCCGGTTTCGCGGCATTCCCGTGGTGGTCATGGGCCATGAGAAGGGCCACGACACCCCCAGCCGCGTGGCGCATAATTTCGGCATGGCGCGGCCAGAAGGCTATCGCAAGGCGGTGCGCCTGATGGACCTGGCCGAGCGTTTCAATCTGCCGGTGCTCACCTTCGTCGACACCCCCGGCGCCTATCCCGGCATTGACGCCGAGGAACGCGGACAGTCCGAAGCTATCGCCCGCTCCACCGAACGGGGCCTGACTCTGGGTGTTCCCATGATCGCCACCATCACCGGCGAGGGCGGATCGGGCGGCGCCATCGCCCTGGCCGGCGCCAATAAGGTGCTCATGTTACAGCACTCCGTCTATTCGGTGATCTCGCCGGAGGGCTGTGCATCGATTCTGTGGCGCGACGGCTCCAAGGCGAAGGACGCAGCATCGGCGATGAAAATCACCGCGCCTGACTTGATCGGGCTGAAGATCATCGACCGCATCGTGCCCGAACCGGCCGGGGGCGCCCATTCGGAGCCCGAGGCGGCCATCGCGGCGGTCGGCGATGTGATCGAGGCGGAGCTGAGGCCGCTGTTGGATCTGAGCCCCGATCAATTGCGGGCGCAGAGGGCCGAGCGGTTCTACGCCATCGGTCGTGGCCTGAAGGGTTCGGTATGAGCAAGCCGCCCAAGACCGCCATCCCGCCGCTAGCTCCGGCCCAGGCGGCGCCCCCGCTCCAAGCTCAACCTCAGCCCTTGGGCATCCCGCCCGCGCCGCCGCCGCCGCGCAACCGTATGGGTTGGCTGTCGAAGATCGCGCCCGGCATCCGCAAGATGTTCGCCAAGCGCTCCACCGGCCCTGATGGGCTGTGGGTCAAGGCGCCCGACACCGGCGAGATGCTCTATCGCCCGGACCTTGACGCGGCCCTGTGGGTGACGCCCGCCGGGCGCCACATGCGCATCGGCCCGGCCTTGCGTTTTACCTTCACCTTTGATGGCGGGACCTATGATCTGCTGCCCACGCCCAAGGTGGCGGACGATCCTCTGAACTTCACCGACGACAAGCCCTACACCGAACGCCTGGACGCCGCGCGCAAGGCGACCAACGAACGCGACGCCATGGCCATAGCCGCCGGCAAGATCGACGGTGTGAGCGCCGTGGTCCTGGTGCAGGACTTCGCCTTCATGGGCGGCTCTCTGGGCATGGCCGCCGGCGAGGCCTTCATCGCCGCCGCAGAGGCGGCCGTTGAGCGTGGCTTTCCGCTGGTGGTCTTCACCGCCGCCGGCGGCGCGCGCATGCAGGAAGGGACCTTGTCTCTGATGCAGATGGCGCGCACCACCCTGGCCATCCAGGCGCTGAAACAGGCCCGCCTGCCCTATATTGTGGTGTTGACTGATCCGACCACGGGGGGCGTGACCGCGTCCTACGCCATGCTGGGCGACATCCATATCGCCGAGCCCAACGCCCTGATCGGCTTTGCCGGCGCCCGGGTGATCGAACAAACCATCCGCCAAACCCTGCCGCCGGGCTTCCAGCGCTCAGAGTTCCTGTTGGAAAAGGGCATGATCGACCGGGTTGTCCACCGCAAAGAATTGCGCCAAGTGCTAGGCTCGATTCTCGGAACCCTGATGCGGGGCCGCGCCCGGATCGCCTGAGGCTCCGTGCGCGACCGCCTGAAAGAAAACAAAGGCTGATAGGCAATGTCCGAAAAACCGACCGATCCGTTCGACCTGACCGCCGTCAAAAAGCTCGCGGCGGCGCTTGAGGAAACGGGCCTGAGCGAGATCGAAGTTCAGCGCGGGGATCTGAGAATCCGCGTGGTGCGCACGCTCAATGTGGTCGCCGCAGCCCCGGTCGCCATGCAGGTCGCCGCGCCTGTCGCTGCTCCGGCAGCGCCCGTGTCGGGCGTGACCTCAACCGAATCCCTGCCGGCCGGCGAAGTGGTCAACTCGCCCATGGTCGGCGCGGCCTATCTGCAGGCCCAGCCGGAATCCCCGCCTTTCGTTCAGGTCGGCGACAGGGTCGCCGCAGGCCAGACCCTGCTGATCATTGAGGCCATGAAGACCATGAACGCCATTGCCGCCCCCAAGGCCGGTATTGTGCGCGCCATTCTCGTGGCCGATGGCCAACCGGTGGAATACGGCCAGCCCCTCGCCGTGATCGAGTAGCCATGTTCGACAAGATCCTCATCGCCAACCGAGGCGAGATCGCCCTTCGGGTGCACCGGGCGTGCAAGGAGATGGGCATCGCCACCGTCGCCGTGCACTCCCAGGCCGACGCCGGCGCCATGCATGTGCGCCTGGCCGACGAGAGCGTCTGCATCGGTCCGCCCTCGGCGGCCAAAAGCTATCTGAACATCCCCTCGATTATCGCCGCCGCCGAGCTGACCGGCGCCCAGGCGATCCATCCGGGCTACGGCTTTCTGTCCGAAAACGCCACCTTCGCCGAGGTCGTCCAAGCCCACGGCATGACTTTCATCGGACCCACGCCCGAACACATTCGCATCATGGGCGACAAGATCAGCGCCAAGCAGACGGTCAAGGACGCGGGCATTCCGGTGGTGCCGGGATCGGAGGGCGCCTTGACCAGCGAGGCCGAAGCCCTGGCCGCCGCCGAGCACATCGGCTTTCCGGTGCTGATCAAGGCCGCCGCCGGAGGCGGGGGCCGAGGTATGAAGGTGGCCCTCAACCGCGCCACCCTGCACGAAGCAGTGTCGACTGCGCGTTCGGAGGCCAAGGCCGCCTTTGGCGATGATGCGGTCTATATGGAGCGCTACCTGCAAAAACCCCGACATATCGAGTTGCAGGTGATCGCCGACAGCTTCGGCAATGTCTGCCACCTGGGCGAACGGGACTGCTCGCTGCAGCGCCGCCACCAGAAGGTGCTGGAGGAAGCCCCCTCGCCCGTGATCGACGCCGCCATGCGAGCCCAGATCGGCAAGGTGGTGGTGGATGCGATCAAGGCCATCGGCTACCTCGGCGTGGGCACCATCGAATTCCTCTACGAGGATGGGGAGTTCTTTTTTATCGAGATGAACACCCGCTTGCAGGTGGAGCATCCGGTCACCGAGGCTGTCACTGGCATAGACCTGGTGCGTGAGCAGATACGCATCGCCGCCGGTCTGCCCCTATCTTTCACGCAGGACGACATCGTGTTCGAGGGCCACGCCATCGAATGCCGCATCAACGCAGAGAACCCGCGCACCTTCGCCGCGTCTCCGGGGCTGGTCACCGACCTGCATGCGCCCGGCGGCTTGGGCGTTCGCCTGGATTCAGCGCTCTACGCCGGCTACGTCATCCCGCCCTACTACGACAGCCTGATCGGCAAATTGATCGTACACGGACGAGATCGGCCAGAATGCCTGGCCCGCCTGCGCCGATGCCTCGCTGAAATGGTGGTGGGCGGGGTGGAGACCACCATTCCCCTGTTCCAAGACCTGCTGGGCCAGCCTGATTTTCAGACCGGCGACTACAACATCCACTGGCTGGAAAAGTGGATCGAAACTCAGGCGGGCGCGGGAATCTAAAGCCGATCGCGCGCCTTGCGGACGCGGGCGCCCAGGGCGTCGGGGCGGTTCAAAGCCTTGCGGATCTCGTCGCGCTTCTCGTGAACCGAGGCGATCACCAGGCCCATGGGCACGCCGATGTCCACCAGCAGGGCTTCGGACAGCTGCAGGCTGGCTTCCACAGTCTCGGGCACGGCCTCAGTAGCGCCCAGCTCATAAAGCCGCACAGCCTGGCGTGCGTCGCGGGCGCGGGCGACGAGGACCATCTGGGGCCGGGCAGCACGGGCTGTGGCCACCACAGCCTCCACGGCCTCGGGCGCATCCATGGTCACCACCACGGCCAAGGCGTCGTCCAAGCCGCAGCGGGCGAGGAACTCGGCCCGGGCGGCGTCGCCGAAGAACACGGCGTGACCGCGCCTGCGTCCGGCCTCCACCAACCGAGGGTCCTGGTCTACCGCCACCCAGGCGATCTGATGGCGGTCCAGCATGTCGGCCACCATCAATCCCACCCGGCCGTAACCGATCACCAGCACCTTGGCCCCCTCCGACAATCCGCCTTGGGGTTCGGCGGGCAGGCGGGCGCGGGCGGCGGCGCGGCCGATCCGCTCGCCCAGGGAGATGAGGGCAGGAATGGCGAACATGGACAGGGTGGCGATCAGCACCAACGCCTGACCCGCCGCGTGGTCGATCAGGCCCGAACCGGTCGCCTGGGCCATGACCACGAACACGAATTCGCCGCCGGCCGACAGGATCAGGCCGATTTCCTCCGCCCGCCGGATCGGCCGCCCCGACAGCTTGACCAGACCGGCGGTGACCGCCGCCTTGAACAGGATCAGCGCCGCCACGCCACCGAGAATTTGCAGCGGCCGGCGCAGGAGAAGTTCGACGTCCACGCCGATGCCGACCGATAGGAAGAACAGGCCCAGCAACAGCCCCTTGAACGGTTCGATGGTCACCTCCGCCTCGTGGCGGAACTCGGTCTCGGCCAGCAGAAGGCCGGCGATAAAGGCGCCCAGGGCCATGGACTGGCCGGCGGCGGCCGAGGCCAGCCCGGCGCCCACCACCACGAGCAGGCAGGCGGCCATGAACAGCTCCTGGCTCTTGGCCCGCGCCACCGACTTGAGCATGGGCCGCAGCACGGCGCGTCCCACCAGCAGGATGAGGATCGGCGTCGCGACGGCCGCCGCCACGGTCATGGCGAACGCCATGCCCAGGGGATGGCCCCGGCCGCGCAGAAGCGAAACCGCCACCAGGATCGGGGCGACGGCCAAGTCTTGGAACAGCAGCACCGAAAAGGCCGCGCGTCCGACATCGGAATGCAGACGTTTGCGCTCCACTAGGGCCGGCACGATGATCGCCGTGGACGATAGGGCCAGAGCCATGCCGATCACCGCCGCGGCAGCCGGAGGCTGGCCGAAGGCCGCCGCTACGAGGCTCAGCACCAGAGCGCTCAGCACCATCTGGGCGCCGCCCAGTCCGAACACCAGCCGGCGCAGCAGGCGCAACCGCTCCCACGACAGCTCCAGGCCGATCATGAACAGGAGGAACACCACGCCGAACTCGGCGAGCTGGGCGATCTCGTTCGGATTATCGATGGTGAACAGGGACAGCCATGGCGCCGTCTGAACCGCAGCGCCCAGCCCGTAAGGACCCAGCGCCACGCCCGCCGCCAAAAAGCCGAGGATGGGGCTGATCTTCAGGCGCTTGAACAGGGGCACGATCACCCCGGCCGTGGCCAGGAACAGCACCAGATCCTTGTAGTTGGCCGGGGTAACGCCGTGTTCCACGCAGGGCTCGCCTTAGGAAATGAGTCCGCCGGACTATGAAGTCTTCACGGCCGACGGAAAAGGCGGCGAGTGGGGCAATAAATTTGTGCAAGAGAGTCAAAAATATCTTTGGGCAGGGCCCAAAAATGAAAGAGCCGCCGCGAAACCTTCGCGGCGGGCTCAATCTCGGGTGTTAAACCGTAGATTAGGTAGGGCGTTTCCTCCCCGAAACGCCGGCGGTCGAGGCGTCTGGCGTCCGTCGTGTCCGCGCGGTCAGGAGACAAACTCAATTCTGACCGGCTGTCAACTTTGTGTTTGCTTTAATATTGTCCGGCCGGTCCAAATTTCCGTGATGATATAGGCATTTTTGTGCAATGCTGACAAAAAATTGTGTGGGGAAAGACGGCTAAAGTCCCAGCGCCCGGACTAGGCTATCCGCCGTCGGGCCGGCCTCCGGCTCGTCCCTATCCAATTTTCCGGCTAGACCAGGGCTATCTGCGGCGCGCAGGACCTTGCGGGCAACCTCGACATGCTCGCGCGTCCACACGGACTTGAGACTGGCGGCCAATTGGGCCTGGCTCTGGAGAATTACGCCGTCCGCCAGAATTTTCAGGTGGTTGGCCGCCAGGGTCGCGCCGGTCGTGGTGATATCGACGATCAGTTCGGCGGCGCCCGCCGCAGGGGCTCCTTCAGTTGCTCCGCTGGACTCAACGATTCGGTAATCGGTCACGCCATTACGGGCGAAGAAGGCGCGGGTAAGCACGGTGTACTTCGTGGCCACGCGCAACCGGCGGCCGGTGCGCGCCAAATAGGCGGCGGCGACTTCTTCCACATCGCTCATGGTTTCCACGTCGATCCAGCTCTTGGGCGCGGCCACCACCACGTCGGCGCGGCCAAAGCCCAGCGGGCGCAGGAGCATGACGCGCCCATCCACGCCCTCGCCGCGTTCGCGCAGCAGATCTTCGCCCGTGACGCCCAGGTGGACCTCGCCGCTATCCAAAGCCGTAGCGATATCGGAGGCGGACAGCAGTTGGACCTGCACGTCGGACAGTCCCTCAATGCTCGCCCGATAGCCGCGCGCGCCGCCATTGGCTTTAAGGACCAAGCCACGCGCGGCGAGCCAGGCCTCCACCTGCTCCTTCAGCCGCCCTTTGGACGGCAAGGCCATGATCAGGGGCTCGCTCATGACTGCCCACCCGACCAAGCCCGCCAGGGGCGCACCATGCAGCCCGCAGCGCCCTGGCCCGACGCCCCGGCCCCCGCGCCCGCCTGCACCTGCAATCGCGCCAGCAGGCTGTCATAGCGCCCTCCGGCGGCCACCGGCTCGTCCGGACCTAGGGCGGCGCTACGCACCTCGAACAGGAAGCCGTCGTAGTAACCGAAGGCCCGGCCGAAGGCGGGCGACAGGCGCATCTGCGAGGGCGCGATGCCCGCCGCCTGAATAATCGCCAACCGTTCCCGCCAGTCGGCGATCTGGCGCGAAAGGTCCGCGCCCACAGTCTTGGAGAGCGTTTCGATCTGGGCCAGGGCTTGGGTTGGAGCCTCGGCAATGGAGAGGAAGCGATGGATCAAGTCAGACTGGGCGTCGTCCAGGCGCGGCGCCGCGCGGTCGCGCGCCCGCTCAGCCAGGCGATGG
>CAYVHP010000129.1:0-10764 GCA_964451265.1 uncultured Caulobacteraceae bacterium
GAGCGGGTGTGCCGGCCGGCGCCCTCGGCCGCGGGCGCGCGCTCGGTCAGTTCAATCAGGCTGGGCAGAAACCCAGCCAGGGTCTTGCCCCCGCCTGTGGGCGCGATCAGCAGGGCGCTTTTGCCTTCGCGGGCCTTTTGCACCATTTGCAGCTGATGGCGCCGGGGGGACCAGCCACGCGCGGCGAACCAGCTGGCGAACTGGTGCGGTAGGAGGTCTCGGCCACCTTCATCCACACCCAAATCGTCGTCGTCCGGCTTGACCGGGCGATCCAAGCTCGCCGCCAGCATTGATCACTCCGCTTGGGTTCCCCGGTCCGCTCTTCGAGCGGCCGGAGAATGACGGGTGAGCTATAACATGTTCCTGTTCCGTTTCGCCCGCGAAGCGGCTAACAAAACGTAGTGAACGCGCCCTCCCTGAGTCTCGATCTCGCTACGGCCCTGGTCGCCCAGCCTGGGCCCCGCTGCGCCTTGGCTGATGGCCAAGGCGCGCGCGCAGTGCGGCCGCCCGAGGCGCGCGCCCTGTTCGAGCGCGGGCCGGTGTTGGTGGCGCACGCGGGCCTTACCGCCCGCAGGCTGGGCCTGTCCGCTCCGCCGCGTTCGCAGGGCCTGTTCGACGCGCTTGAACTCTATGCCTTTGTCCGCCCAGCCAAGTTCTGCGCGCCCTCCGCCGTGGGTCTCGCCCAGGCGCTCGGCCTGCCTGAACCCGTGAGCGTGGCCGATCAGGCCGCCAGCCTACAGGCCTCCTGCCGTCAGCTTCTGGCCGAATTGGCCGCCGCGCCCTGGCCCTCGCGCGAGGAAGCCCTGGCCCTGGCTGAAACCCTCGGCCGCGCCGGCTGGGCCTGGGCAGGGCCTGCGATCACCGCCCTGCGCACCCAGTCGGTGCGCGAGGGCTTCCGCGGCTCGGGCATGGAGGTGTGGGGCCGCATTCCCGAATGGGAGGATCAGGCGCCGCCGGGCGAGCCGGGTTCGACGCCCATCGACGGGGAGTCTGCACGCCGCCGTCTGGCGGACCTTTTGGCCCGCGCCGGTCTGGGCGAGGCGCGGCCGACCCAGGCCGATTTCGCCCATGAAGCCGCCCACATCTTTCAGCCGCGCGAGCGCGAGGGGGAGCCGCGCATGATGCTGGCTGAAGCCGGCACGGGCGTCGGCAAGACGCTGGGCTATTTGGCGCCCGCCAGTCTGTGGGCCGAGGCCAATGGGCCGGGCGTGTGGGTCTCCACCTACACCCGCGCCCTGCAAAGGCAGATCGAGCGCGAGAGCCACGCGATCCATCCCGATCCCGCCGTGCGCGCCCGCAAGGCGGTGGTGCGCAAGGGGCGCGAGAACTATCTGTGTTTGCTGAATCTGCAAGATGGCGTTCAGGCCGCCCAGCTCGGCAATGGTGATCTGATCGGCATGGCCCTGACCGCCCGATGGGTGCGCGCCACGCGCGACGGCGACATGACCGGCGGGGACTTTCCCGCCTGGCTGCCCACCCTGTTCGCCGTCAGCCCCCAGGGCCAAGCGAGCCCGGCCAATCTGGTGGACCGGCGCGGCGAGTGCGTGCACGCGGGCTGCGTGCACTATCGCGCCTGCTTCATTGAGAAGGCGGTGCGCGCCTCAAAGCGAGCCGATCTGGTGATCGCTAACCACGCCTTGGTGCTGACCCAGGCCGCCTTTGACGGCGCGCGCGCTGCGCGGGGGGCCAAGGCGGATGGGGAGTCCACGGTTCTCAAGCGCATCGTGTTCGACGAGGGCCACCATCTGTTCGATGCGGCCGACGCCGCCTTTTCCGCCGCCCTGTCCGGGGCCGAAGCGGCCGAGCTGCGTCGCTGGATTCGGGGGCCGGAAGGGCGGGGCCGACGGGGGCGCGGACTGGAAACCCGCCTGATGGATATGGTCGGCGAGCGCGAGGACGCCAAACAGGCCCTGCACGCCGCCATTCGCGCCGCCGCCGCCCTGCCGGGCGAAGGCTGGTCCGGCCGCATCGCCCCGCCCTCGGGCGAGGTCAATCCCATGGGGGCGATCGAGCACTTCCTGACGGCGGCTCTGGAGCAGTTGCGCGCCCGCGCTGCGCCCTCCGATATCGGCCAGGAATGCGCGGCGCGCCCGGCCATCGACCTGGTGCGCGAGGCGGCGCGCGCAGCGGCCTCGGCCCTCGCCGCCGTCGAGGCGCCGCTTCTGGCCTTGGCGCGGGGGCTGGAGGACTTGCTGGACGACGAGGCCGCCACCTTGCCCGCCTCCGAACGCTCGCGCATCGAAGGGGCTTTGCGCGGGCTGGATCGGCGTGCCCGCATGACCTTGCCGGCCTGGCGCTCCATGTTGCAGGCGCTGGATGAGAACAGCGAGGACGATCCGGATTTCGTCGACTGGCTGGAGGCGTCGTTCCAGTTCGGCCGGGTTGTGGATATCGCCTATCGGCGCCATTGGGTTGATCCCACCGAACCTTTGCAGGCGGCCGTGCTGGCGCCGGCCCACGGGGTGCTGGTGACCAGCGCCACCCTGGCCGATCCGGCCCTGGATGATCCCTTCGCCATCGCCGAGATGCGGACCGGCGCCGCACGCCTGCCGGACCGGCCCAAGACCCTGCGTCTCGCCTCGCCCTTCGACTACGCCGCCAATTCCCGCGCTTTTGTGGTGACTGATGTGGGCCGCGAGGACCCGCGGCAGGTGGCCGCCGCCATGCGCGAGCTGTTCCTGGCGGCCGGGGGCGGGGGGCTGGGTCTGTTCACCGCCATCCGCAGGCTGCGGGCCGTCTATGACAAGATCGCCGCGCCATTGGCGGAGAAGGGCCTGGCGCTCTATGCCCAGCACGTAGAGCCGCTGGAAGTCGGCGCCCTGGTGGACATTTTCCGCGCCGAGGAGAACGCCTGCCTGCTGGGCACCGACGCCGTTCGCGACGGCGTGGATGTGCCGGGCCGCTCCTTGCGCCTATTGGTGTTCGACCGCGTGCCTTGGCCGCGCCCTGACCTGCTGCACAAAGCCCGCCGTCTGCGCTTCGGCGGCAAGGGCTATGACGACGGCATCGCCCGCGCCCGCATCGCCCAGGCCTTCGGCCGCCTGATCCGCCGGGCCGACGACAAGGGCGTATTCGTCATGCTCGACGCAGCGGCGCCGACCCGGTTGTTCACCAGCCTGCCGCCCGGCGTGGAGTTGAAGCGCATGGGGCTGGTGGAGGCGATCGAGGCCACGGCGGAATTTTTGGGGTGATCACACGTGCTCCACCGCTTGCGGGGGAGCTGGCGCGAAGCGCCTGAGGGGGCGTAGTTCAAGCGCAACGCCTGCCGCACGCCCCCTCCACCACTTCCCCAGCCCGCAGCTCGCTGCGGGCGTTCGCACAATGGCCAAATCTTTGGCCATTGTCAGGGCTCACCCCCTCCCCCGCTACGCGGTGGAGGACGTTGTTCCCCGTCACGGCTTCGCGGCAGGGGCGGGAGCCGCGTTGGTCGGCCGCCAGACGACCGTGTCGTCGATGGCGTAAAGACCGCATTGCACCTTGCGCGCCGTACAGTCCTTCAACAGTCCATCCAGCGCATTGGCGTCGCTGACCGCGCCCCAGCGGCCGTCGCTGGTGAGCAGGAAGGCGCGCGGCTTGCTCAGCAGCAGGAACTGTTTGTAGGCGACGTCGATGCCGGTCTTGTTGGCGCCGGTCGGCACGGCGGCGAGATTGTCGACGGCGGCAAAGCCCGAGCTGATCGGCGAGCCGTCGGGGCTCATGGCCACGCCATTGGCGGCCAAGATCGTCAGCCAGCGTTTGCGCGCCGCTTCGATGCGGGTCGGCAGCTCCATCACCCATTGGGCGGGATAGGCGAAGGCCAGGTTGTCGGTCTCCTTGGAAGCGATGGACACGGTCACGCCCATCAGCCGGCCTTCCTCATCGAACAAGCCGCCGCCGCTGGAGCCCGGGGCGATGGCCGCCGAGGTCTGGATGGCGGGCAGGGTTTCGTTCGGGGCTACGCGGAGGGCGGAGACCAGCCCGTCAGTCAGGCTGAGCTCCAGGCCCAGCGGACTGCCGATGGCGTAGACCTTCTCGCCGACCTTGACGCTTTCAATGGGGGCGATCACCGCAGGCACGGCCGGCAGCACCTCCGCCGTGGTCAAAAGGCAGAGGTCCCGGCCGTGGTCAGGGTCGGGGGTGACGGTGTCGATCTTCACCACCCGCTTGCCGCTGTCGCGGGCGATGGTCACGCCAGTGGCCTTGTCCACCACGTGGCAGGCGGTCACCAACAGGCGCGGCGTGATGGCCACGGCGCTGCCGACGCTGAGGACCTGGCTGTCGCCGTGCTGGGCGCGCACCACCCAGATGGTCGGTGAGAGCTTGGCGAACAGGTCCTGCGGCGTCATGGCCGCAGCGAGGTTCGGCGCGAACGCCAAGGCGAGTAAGGCGGCCAAGGGTCGCTGAAATCTTGTCATCATCGGTCTGTCGCCTGCTGCAGGAGACAGGGGAACGTCCAGCTACGGCACAGGTTGCCCCGATGGAGCTCACCCCGTTCGTTTCATGGCCAGGATGCGCACCGGGGGATCGAGGATCTGGCCCTGCATGGACGGGTTGCGCGCTAGGCCGGTGGTCGGCAGGGCCAGGATGGTGCGAACGATCTCCATGCCCTGCAGCACCCGGCCGAAGGCGGCGTAGCCGGCGTTGTCGCCGGTCGCCGCAGGGTTGGCGTCCAGGTAAGAGGCCGGTCCGGCGCAAACGAAGAAGTCCGAAGCCGCCGTTCCCGGCGCGTCGCGCGCCATGGACAAGGTTCCGTCCAGATGCTTCAGGCCGGTGAGCGCCGTGCTCTCGTGGGCAATGGGCGGATAGAGCTTGCGCGGATCGTCGATGCCGCCCTCGATCAGCCCGACATCGGGTGCGCCCGGCGCCTGGACGGCCCGATAGATACTGGCGCCGTCATAGCGCGCGGCGTCCACGTAGCGCAGGAAATTGGCGCAGGTGATCGGGGCCTTGCCCTCCTCCAGCCCCGCCAGGATGTCGCCCTTGTCGGTGGCGATCAGCACCTTGACCAGATCCCCGCCGCCTTGCGCTCGGACCCGGGCGGGGAGGGCCGTGGCGGCCGCGAAGGCGCCGGCCAGTAGCGTGCGTCTTGTGACGGTGCGAAGAGCCATGACTGCATCCTCCTTCGAACAGTGGGAAGCCGGCGAGAACCGGGGTAGGTTTGCAGTCCACAGTAACGGCATTGGCGGGCGTGTCATGACCACTTGGATTTATGCGGCGTGGGCGTTTGTGGCGGGCGCCTTGATCCCTGTGATGGCGACGCTGAACGGCGGCCTGGGGCGGGGGCTGGGTTCGCCGCAATGGGCCACCGTGGTGCTCATGGCCGTGGGCCTCGCCACGGCCCTAAGCTTTGCGGCCCTCAGCGGCGTCGGGCCCAACTGGACGGCGCTTAGGCAGGCGCCGTTCCACCAATACCTCGGCGGCCTGATGGTCGCCTTCTATGGCGTCAGCGCGACCTACCTGACGCCGCGGTTCGGCGTCGGTCCCACCGTGCTGTTCGTGGTGGCGGCCCAGATCGTCATCTCCTCCCTGATCGGCCAATTCGGTTGGCTGGGCGCGCCCCGCCAGCCGATTGATGTGCAACGCGCCATCGGTCTGGCCCTGATGATTGTCGGGGTCATGCTGGTTCAGATCAGGCGGACTTAGGCGCCCGCCGCCCGCCAATAGGCCGGTAGGTCGGGCTTGGTGTCTCTGAGGATTTCGAGCGCCGCTCGTCGATCTTCCACCGTCAGGCGCGCGAAGGTCGGCGATGTGTCGGCGCCGCTCAGGACCTCGAACAGGCGCTTGTAGATCCGGTCGCGCAGGGCGGGCTCTATGCCGTTAAAGGCGCGGCTGTAGATGGTGTAGCTGAGCGGGTAGCGGAACAATCGGGTCTTCAGGTCGAAATCTCTCAGGCTGCGGCCGTGGGCGTCGCGAGGTCCGCGCGTCTGGAAGGTCTGGGTGAAGCCGGACACGCCCTTCACAGGGCCGGGCAGGGGCGTTTCATGGGCGCCGACCAGATAGGCGACCAGGTCCTCAACCGACTGGTCCAATTGCGCCGCGGTTATTCGCTTGGGCTCCGCCGTCGACGCCAGGGCGCGCGACTGGGCCTGGAGGGTCCAGATCCGGTTCATGGCGCCGAGTTGGTGTTCCAGCGTCATCAGGGCGACGATGTCGCTGGTGGGCGCGAGATAGGCCTTCAGGTCGACCCGCGAGCTCAGGTCGGTCACATTTTGACCCGGCCCGACATCAAGCTCCGTGGCGGCGTCGGTGGGCAGGCGGACATTGCCGTTGTGGCGCAAGGCGCCGTGATGGCCGGTCACGTACCAGCCGCCCCAGCGCTGGTCGAAGGGGCTGGTGGAGTCGGTGATGTCAAACAATCGCTCCACCGACAGAATAAGCGGCGCCCCGTCGTCCTGGGGGATGACATTGGCGACAATCATCCCCGCCGCCCAGGTGTTCACCGACCCATGGCAGCTGTAGCAAAGCTCGCCCTCCGGCTCGATCTTGGGGCGGGCCGTGGGCGCGGTATCCAGGGAATAGAACGCGATCTGGCCGTCTGTGCCCGCCGTAAGGATCTCGCTCAGCCGCCCGCCGGGGACACCCGCCACCGCCGTGTCGTCATTGAAGTAGATGGCGCGCGGGGTCTTTGGCCCGATCTTGTCGGCCTGAAGGCTGGTCTTGGAAAACACCAGCACCTGGGAAGCAACGGGTATGTTCAGCGCCTTGAGCAGGGCGGGCAGATAGCCCCAGGGACTTGCCGCCGCCTGATCCAAGGTGATCTTGCCGCTTTGGACATCCTCCGCCAGTGCCTGGACAGGGTCATGTTCCGGCGCCGGCGGCTGGGCGCGCGACGCGGGGCCAATGCCGCCGATCAAGGCCGCGAGGCCTAAAGCGAGGAGGGGTCTAATACGCAAGCGAGCGACCTATCTGAACGCTCGACCTTAGCCCACGGCGATCATGTCGCGCAGAGACTTATCGAAGCCGCGCAGATCGCTGGGCATGCCGGCGGCGGTGAGGAAGTAGCCATCGTAGAACAGGCCCGGCGTGCGCACCACGCCCATCAATTGGCCGGCCAGGAAGTCATCCTTGACCGCCTTCCACTTGGCCGCGTCGCCATAGGCGGCAGTCAAGCCGGCTTGCGAGCCGCCCTGGGCCTGGGCCAACTCGGCCAGCTTGTCCGGGGTCAGGCGCCCGTAACTGCCGCCGTCGGCCCAGACAATGGCCAGAACATCGCCGACGAACCCCCAGAAGTGCGGCCCTTCAAAGGCCAGGGCGGCTACGTGCAGGGCCGGATCGGGCGGATGGGTGGGAAAATGCCGCCAGGTGAGCGCCACGCGATCAGGATTGTCCTGCACGATCTTGGCCATGACCGGATAAAGCGCCGCCGTATAGGGGCAGGTCAGGCTGCCCCACAGGGAAAAGCGTTTCGGCGCCTTGGCCTGACCTAGCACGGGCGGGCCTTGAACGGCAGGATCGGCTTTGGCGCGGGACTTGGGCTTGGCTGGCGCTGCGCCCGATAGGGCGAGACCCGCCAAACCGAACCCTCCGGCGAGCGCACTGCGACGGTTGGCGTGGATCATCGGCCCGGACATCCCAAAGAGCCGCCGGCGACGGGCGCATAGCCTGCCGGCGCGGACCCGCGTTCCTCGCCGCCCGAGTTGCCGCCGGCCTCGTAAGCGGGGTGTTCGACCTCGCCGAGATAGACGCCCGGCAGACCGGCGATGCCGCGGGTCATGGCCGTTGTGATCAGGTGAGCGGCGGGGCGCGATTCCGGCGGGATCAAGGGCGCGGCGGCCGCCACCGTCTTGGGCGTCGCGCGCATGGCCAAGACCGTAGAGACCGATTGATCGACCCCTAGGGCCTTGGCGTCGGCCGCCGCCCCGGTCATGAACTTGGCCGCCTGGGCGGGCGTGGTCAGGGCCGTATCGACCACCGCCTGCTTTCCGCTTTGCGCGGCTTGGCCTGCCGCTGTGACGGTCTGAGCCTGCAAGCCGACTGATTTTTGGAGATTCTGCCAGTGTTCGCTCTGCTTGGTGGTCTGCCAGTCGCTCCAAAACCCGGCGCTCAAGTCCTTGGGATCACTGGCCATATCCGGCGACGGCGCCAGGGCTAAGGCGGCGGCCAGATGCAAAAAGCAGGCGCTCATGAGGGATCACTCCTCCAAGCCGACAGGCATGGGCCGATCATGGCGGGTTCAAAGCAAGGCTTCAACGGTGCTGAGTCCTATCCTCGCCCGCCCCTACTCCCCGTCCTGAACAACTCCGGCATGGCGGCCAGCAGCAGGTGGCGCCAGACCTTCCATTCGTGTTCGCCGGGGCTGGTGTGGATCTCGTGGCGGATGCCGGCCTTGGTTAGCTGGGCGTCGACCTTCTTGAGGCCTTCGAGGCGGGGATCTTCCGTGCCCACGCCCAAGAACAGCAGCTTGAGCTTTTGGTTGGCCGCCTTGGGGTTCTCCAGCAGCCCCGGAACCTGCTTGTCCATGTCGAACTTGGGCGACAGGAAGGCGCCGACGGAAAACTCGGTGACCCAGGCGAACTTGTCCATGTGCCTCAGGCCCAAGGTGAAGGCCTGACCGGCGCCCATCGACACTCCGCCGATGGCGCGGTGATCGCGGTCGGCCTGGACGCGGTAGTTTTTCTCCACCAGGGGGATGATGTCGTTGAACAGCTCATTGCCGAAGATGGCGATGTTGCCTAGGTCGGTCGCATCGCCCGGATTATCGCTGTAGGGCATGACGATCAGCATGGGGACCGTCTTGTGCTCGGCCAGCAGGTTCTCCTCGATCTGGTCGGCCTTGCCCAGGCGGGTCCAGCCTTCCTCGGAATCCCCGCCGCTGTGAAACAGGTACAGCACCGGGAACTTTTTGTGCGGATAGCGGTCGTAGTCGGGCGGCGTATAGATCGTCACCCGCTTCAGCGCGCCTGTGCCGCCGACCCGATAGATACGGGTCTGGATGGCCCCGTGCGGTACGTTGCGCACCTCCCACATTTGGGGCATGTCGCCGGGCACGGTCAGATAACTCCAGGGCGTCGTGCCGCGAGCGCGGATGTCAGGGTTGTACAGGTCCAGGGCGCGCAGGCCGTCCACCTTGAAGGCGTAGCGGTAGACGTCCGGGTCAAGGGTCAAGGTGACCGACCACACCCCGTCGGCGCCCTTTTGCAGGGGGATGTCCCACTGGGCCGGCTGATCCTTCACCGTGCCGGGCGGTTTGGGCGTCTTTTCACCCACGCTGGCGTCGAGCAGCACCTCGGAAGCCTTGGGTGCGACGATGCGGAAGGTGACCTGGTGATTGGGTCCGATCTCGGGCGAAACGGTCCCATCGGGACGCTGAGCCATGGCGGGGCCGGCGGCCAGACAACAGGCCGCCAGAACGGCCGCCGAGATTTTACCGAGCGCGGTGTTCATCACTGAGTCCTCCCGATTTTTTTGTTGTACAGGCCGCCTCGGCCCGGCCGTCTTACTTCGCCGGCTGGAACAGCTTGGGCATGGCGAGCACCAGCAGGTGACGCCAGACCTTCCATTCGTGCTCGCCGGGGGTGGTGTGCATCTCGTGATGGATGCCCGCCTGGGTCAGCAGCTTGTCCACCTTGACCAGCCCCGGATAGCGGGTGTCTTCCGTGCCCACGCCCAGGAACAGCAGCTTGAGCTTGCGGTTATCGGCCTTGGCGTTTTCCAGAAATCCGGGAACCTGGTTGTCCATGTCGAACTTGGGCGACAGGAAAGCGCCGACGCTGAATTCGGTGACCCAGGCGAACTTGTCCATGTGCCTCAGGCCCAAGGTGAAGGCCTGACCGGCGCCCATCGACACCCCGCCGATGGCCCGCCCGTCACGGTCGGTCCGCACGTGGTAGGTCTTCTCCACCATCGGCATGACGTCGTTGAACAGCTCTTGGCCGAAGGTCTCGATGGCGGGCAGGGCGGTGGCGTCGCCGGGGATGTCGCCATAGGGCATGACGATGAGCATGGGCACAGCCTTGTGCTGGGCCAGCAGGTTCTCCTCGATCTCGCCGGCCTTGCCGAGCTTGCTCCAGCCCTCCTCGGAATCCCCGCCGCCGTGGAACAGGTACAGGACCGGATACTTCTTGGTCGGATGGGCCTCGTAACCAGGCGGCGTGTAGATCACCACCCTATGCACGGGGCCTGAGCCGCCGACGCGATAGCTGCGGGTCTGGACGGCGCCGTGGGGCACATCGCGCCATTCGTCGAAACGGGCCGGATTGCCGGGAACCTCGAAATAGCTCCAGGGCGTGGTTCCGCGGGCCTTGATGTCGGGGTTCTGCTGGTCCAGGGCGCGCATGCCGTCCACCAGGAAGGCGTAGCGATAGACCTCCGGCTCCAGCGTCAGGGTCACGGACCAGACGCCGCCGGGACCCTTTTGCATGGGGATATTCCACTGGCCCGGCGATTCCTTGACCGTGCCGGGCGGTTTGGGCGCCTTTTCCCCCACGCTGGCGTTGAGCAGCACTTCGCTCGCCTTGGCCGCCTTGATGCGGAAGGTCACCTGGCCATTGGCGCCGATATCCGGCGAGACGATGATTTCGGGGCGCTCGCTCTGTTGCGGATCGTGCGCGGGCGCTTTGGCGTCCTGCGCCAGGGCGCCGCCGGCCAGGCCGGCCGCCAACAGGGCTGCGAGCGAAAGTTTGCCCAGGGCGTTTGTCATCACCGATCCTCCCGAAAGTTTTTCATTGTCGCGGCAGGCCTGGATTGGGCCGCCCGAGATGGCTGGCGCTAAACTAGCCTGACTGTGGGATACGTCCAGCCGTGTCGCGCGGCGCGCTATATCAGGGTCGTCATCCTCGCGGCGCT
>CAYVHP010000130.1:0-21308 GCA_964451265.1 uncultured Caulobacteraceae bacterium
TAAATCCATTGTAGTAGTGGGTGTCGAACACATTGTTGACGAACAGCCCGATCCGGTAGTGGGCGTTTTCGGTCGGCTGGACCGCCGCGCCCAGATTGAAAATCCCGAACGCAGGCTGAACCATCAACGGGTCGGATGACAGCGAGAAGTTGACCGCCGACTGGTAGCGCGCCGAGCCGTTCAGGATGGCGTCGAAGCCGGTGCCCGGCACGGTTACCGTATAGGTCGCGTCGATGTTGCCCTTCCACTTTGGCGCGTTGGGCAGGGACTTGCCGCCCAGGTCGGTGAAGGAACCCAGGGCGTTGGTGATGCAGCCCTGCGCCAGGGTCTGGGTGTAGTAGCACTGGCCGTCGGGGAAGGATTTGATGACGGCGTCAAGATAGGCGCCGCCGAAGTTGAAGGTCAGGGCCGAGGTAGCCTTCCAGGCGCCGTCCAACTCAACGCCGCGCGTTTCAACCTGGCCGACGTTGGCGAGGATGAAGCCCGCGCCGAAGGTCGGAAGGATCGTCTGGGCCTGGAAGTTGTAATAGTCGGCGTCGAAGATCGTCACATTGACGGTCAGGCGGCGATTGAAGAACTGGGTCTTGGCGCCGACCTCGAAATTGTTCGAGTTTTCCGCCTTCACAGGACCCAGGGCCGCAACGGCGGGGGTCAGGGAGCTGCTGAGGTCATAGGTCTCGCCCTTGTAGCCGCGGGTATAGCTGGCGAACAGGTTGATATTGTCGACCGGATGATATTCGAGGCTGACCTTGCCGGTGGCCGCGCCTTGGGTGTGCGACCCGCCCATGAGGTAGGATTTGGCCCGATTGTTTAGGCCGAAGCTGATGGATTCAACGCCGTAGCGCACCCCGGTGACCAGAGTGAACTTGGGCGCGAAATCCCATTCGGACTGCCCGTAGGCCGCATATTGCTTGGACGAGTCATTGGCGACGTAGTTCGCGTAGGCCTTATTGGTCGAATAGAACGGACCACGGATCGTGTTGTAGTAGTCGGTCTTGTTGGCGTACCAGAGCCCGCCGACATAACGGAAGGCGCCGGGGCCGGAAACGGCCCGCAGCTCTTCGCTGAACTGGCGCGTGGTTTCGGTGAAGTACTGATACTGAGAGCCGTTCAAGGCGCCGGAGGTGGCTATGCCGACGACGTTGGAAGCGGTGCCGTCAAAGTCGTTGAGGCTGTTGGTGACATATTCGCTGTCGCCGGTGATCGACATAAGGGTCACCGGACCGGCGTCATAGGCGATCTTCACGGAGGCCTGACCGATGGCATAGTTCATGGTCGAATCCAGATCGTTGTTCACCGAGCTGTTGCCTCGGTCGATCTTCAGGCCGGCATAGCCCGCCGTCGAGGTCACGCCGAACAGGGTGGTGCCCGGCTGCACATAGACAGGGGCGAACGGAATACCCAGGGAGCCCCAGGCATTGATGTAGGACCCGCTTAGATCCACGGTGAGCTTGGACGTGGGAGTCCAATGCAACTTGCCGCGAAGATTGTAGAGATTTTCGCCGTTCAGCCAGTGACCGGTGGCGATATTTTTCTGGTTGCCCCGGAAATCGTCCAGCGAGGCCGTCAGACGGTAGGACAGGGTGTCGGATATCGGACCGGAGACGGTCGCGTCGACGGTTTCTTGACCGTCGTCGGAGGCTGAAGCCGCGATCCGGCCGCTGAACACCTTGGTCGGGCTCTGGGTGGTGATGCTGACGAGGCCGGCGGACGCGCTTTTGCCGAACAGGGTGGTTTGCGGCCCACGCAGGACCTCGATCTGGGCCACGTCAGACAGATTGGTGAAGGCCTGCGCCTGGGACGCGACGGGAATATCGTCGATGATGATCGCGACGTCCGGTTCGGTCAGGTAGGAGAAGCTCTGGGCGCCGATGCCGCGCATCAAGACGGAGCTGTTCTGGCCTGTGCCGCCGCCGGTGACGGTCAAGGAGGGTGCGACGTTCGAAAGGTCCTGGAAGTTACGCACGCCGGCGCTGGTCAGTTGCTCGGTGCGTACAACGGTCATGGAGACGGGGACCGACTGGACATTTTCCGAACGCTTCTGAGCCGTAACGACGATCTCGTCGGATTTGGCCGGGGCCGCCTGGGCTAAAGCCAGGGTTGGCAGTGCGAGCAATGCGGCGCTCGACAATAAGGCTAACTTCAGATGGATCCGATTCATCGGTATCTCCCCATGACCAGCCGAGGCTGTCGACTTTGTTGGCGGCTCCGCCAGAGCGGAAAAGGTTTCGCAATTAGGTAACCGGTGTCATATCGGTAACCGGTGTCATGTGTCAAGACGGGCGCTTTCGGAGCCTGCGGCAGTGTCCTAGGACCGAGCTGAGGGGCGGGCTCATGAAATAAAGGAATCTTGCTGTTGACACCGGTTACCATTGCGCTTTGATCGTTCAAAATGGCAGATCGACGCGGCCCGCAGACCTTGGGCCAAGACGCCGAGGCCTTGGAAGAGGAAACGCCGCAGATGACCACCGAGACCGCGTCGCGCCGAGACTTCCTGATGCTGACGACGTCGATAGGTTTGGCGAGCGGGGCGAGCGCGCCCGTACAAGCCCAGGTTCGGGACGGCCCGGCGGGACCTATTCGGCAAGCGCCCTGCGCCCTGGAGCCGCAGCAAAATCTTACGCGCAACCTGCTGGAGCTCGCCGGGCTATGGGAGTTTCAACTGGATCCGGACGGCATTGGAGACGGCAAGGATTGGGCGACCAAACTGCCAGCGCCAAGACTGATCGGGGTGCCGGGCAGTTGGAACGATCAGTTCGAAGACACGCGCGATTACACCGGCGTGGCCTGGTATCAGACCCGAACCACCCTGCCGCGATCCTGGCGGGGGCAGAGGGTCGTCCTGCGGGTCGGTTCGGCCGTCTATCACGCGACGGTCTGGATCAACGGCCACAAGGTTGGAGAGCACCAGGGCGGGCATTTGCCCTTCGCCTTCGACATCACCGCCCTGGCCGACTGGGGCCATGCGAGCACAATCACCATCCGGGTGGAGAACGTAGCCATGCCGACGCGGGTTCCGCCGGCGGGCTATGCGGTCCCCGGCCACGCCACCAATTTCCCAGACATCAACTACGACTATTTCCCCTACAGCGGACTGCACAGGGCGGTGACCCTGTACGCTGTGCCGAAAATCCATATCAGCGACATCTCGGCAGTCACCGCGTTCGAGGGCGCCGATGGCCTCGTGCATCTGCGCGTATCGGCGTCGGAGGGCTTTTCGGGCGCCGGGTCGGCGGCAGTTGGCGGGGCCAAAACCGCGCTGTCCTTCAAGGGTGGCGAAGCGACCGCCACCTTGCGGATTCCTGCGGTCCAAGCTTGGAGCCCCGCGACGCCGCATCTGTATCCTCTCACGGTCACCCTCGGTGACGCCGCCGAGCCGACCGACGTCTACACTCTGGAAATCGGCGTGCGCACCATTGAGGTGAAGGGCGACCAGCTGCTGCTCAACGGCCAGCCGATCCATCTGAAGGGCGCGGCTCGCCATGAGGATTTTCCGATCAACGGACGCGGGCTCAATCTGCCCGTCGCCGTGCGCGACATTCAGTTGCTGAAATGGATCGGCGGCAATTCCTTTCGCACCAGTCACTACCCCTACGCCGAGGAGACCATGCGCCTGGCCGACCGCGAGGGCATGCTGGTGATCAATGAGATTCCCGCCTGCAAACTCTATTTCGGCGATAGCGACGCCAACATCCGCGCCCGCCTGGACCAATGCCGGCAAGACTTCTTGGAGCTTTACACCCGCGACAAGAACCATCCGAGCGTGATCATGTGGTGCTTGGCCAATGAGCCCACCAGCAACGCCTTCGTCAACAACGCCGGCGCTAAGCTGCCTCTCGACGACGCCTATAAGGCCAATGGCCTGGCCTTTTTCCAGGCGCTGTTCGGCTACGCCAGAACCTTGGACAAGACGCGCCCGTTCACCCTTACGGCCATGTCGGCCACCGAATGGTCCTGGGCCGATCTGTCGGATGTGCTGTGCATCAACCGCTACAACGGTTGGTATTCCCACCTGGGCGATCCAGGCTCCGATGGCGCATTGCTCGGGCCCGAACTGGACGCCCTACACGCCCGCACGGGCAAGCCGATCATGGTCACCGAATTCGGCGCCGACGCCATCGCCGGGGTTCACGCGGACCCGCCGGAGATGTGGAGCGAGGAATATGAGGCCGAGCTGGTCAGCGGCGTAGTTGACGCCTGCGCCTCGCGCCCATTCGTGGCCGGAACGCAGGTGTGGATGCTGTGTGACATCAAGACCGCCCAGGCTACGGGGCGCGCCGGGGGGATGAATCTGAAGGGCGTCTTCACCCGCGATCGGAGGCCCAAGATGGCGGCTCACGCCTTGCGCAAACGCTGGGCGACTTAGTCTGAGGTCAGCGTAATGCTTTGAGCGGGTCGGTTCGCAGGGCGAGGTGGGCGGCCTTGAGCGCGTCCCTGAATCGCTTGGATCTGGCGAGCGTGGCGGGAAACACCCCGCTAAGGTCCAGGAACCGTTGGATGTCGCCCTCGATCTCGCCCGTCACGCAGGTGGCGAGCAAGGCTGCCATGGGGTCCACCAAGGTCCGGCCGGATTCAATTTGGCGACGGACAAACAGCATCCAGGCGGCGATAGGAATAGCCAGTCGATCAACGGATCGCTCGCTCGCCCGCGCGTCCTCGATCGTGCCCAGCAGTCGCACCGGCAGTTTCTTGGAGCCGTCCCAGGCGATCTGAGCCAGTTCATGTCGCAAAGCGGGATTGGCGAAGCGCGCCAACACGGCTGAGCTGTAGGCCTCTAGGTCAAGGCCCGCGCCGGATCGCAAGGTCGGTGCGATATCCTCTCGCATCAATGTGGCGGCAAACTCGGCCAGGGTCGGTTCGGCCATGGCTTCGGCGACGGTCTCCAGACCCGCGAGCAGGCCGACATAGGCCAGGGTGGAATGGGCGCCGTTGAGCAGGCGAAGTTTGGCCTGCTCGAACAGGCTGACATCCGATGTGAGCGTGGCGCCCGCAGCGGCCAGATCGGGCGCATCCCGCCCCAAACAATCCTCAATCACCCATTGGGTGAAGGCTTCGCGCTGGATGGGCCAGGCGTCTTGCAGGCCCAGGGCCACGGAGACGCGCAGGCGTAACGGCGCGTCGGTGGCGGGCGTGATGCTGTCCACCATGGTGCGGGGAAACCGGGCCTGGCGGGCAATCCAGTCCGCGAGGTCGTTCTGGCCTCCGGCCTGGGCGAACGCCGTCACGGCGCGGCCCAGCACGCCTCCGTTGTCCGACAGGTTGTCGCAACTGAGGGTGACGAAAGGCTCAAGGCCCGCCGTCCGCCTCGCCTTCAGACCGGCTGCGAGCCAGCCGACCACGCTTTGGGGCGTTGCCAGAGGATTGTCCAGGTCATGGCGCACGGCCGGGTCTTGGACATCAAGGGCGCCCGCCGGGGTCAGGGCGTAGCCCTTCTCGGTCACGGTCAAGGTCACCAAACGCACGTCCGGCGAAGCGAGGCGCGCCAGGACATCGGCGGGCCTTTCGGGCGCCACCAACAGTTCACGGATAGAGCCGATCACGCGAAGGGACGATTGCGCGTCCAGCTCCGCCAGGGTGAACAGGCCATCCTGCGGCTCAAGCGCATCGCGTACGCCGGAACTGTGCATCGACACCGCGCAGATCCCCCAGCGCGGGTCCTGGGCGAGCAGCCTGTCGATGTAGGCGCACTGGTGGGCGCGAAAGAAGGCGCCGGGCCCAAAATGCACGACCCCGATCCGCACCACGCCAATGTCGTAATCGGGGCGACCAATCGTCCCAGGCGCCTGGGCCAGGGTGGACAGATTGAGGCGCGTCAAAGGGTGACGCCTGTCTTCCAGATGGCGATTTCCCGCTCCCCGTTGATCTCCGCGCGGGTAGGGCGCCCTGACGCCGTATCGATCACCAGGTCCAGCAGGGCGTCGCTGACAGCGTCTCGCGGCTCGCTCAGCACCCGGCCGGCGTCAAAGTCGATCCAGCCGGCCTTGCGCTGGGCCAGGGGTGTATTGGTGGCGATCTTCAAGGTGGGCGTCGGAAAGCCCAGGGGCGTGCCTCGTCCGGTGGTGAACAGGATCACGGTCGCCCCGGCGGCCGCCAGGGCGGTGGAGGAGACCGCGTCGTTGCCGGGCGCTTCCAGCAGCGCCAGCCCGCGATGGCCCGGCTCCAGGCTCACCCGTTCGCCGTAGCTAAGGACCTGCCGCAGAGGCGAGCGACCGGACTTCTGCACCGCTCCCAGGCTCTTTTCCTCCAGGGTGGTGATCCCGCCCGCGACGTTTCCGGGCGAGGGGTTCTCATAGATCGGCTGGCCGTGGTCGATGAAATAGCGCTTGAAATCGTTGACCACCTTGACCGTGCGGTTGAACACATCGTGGTCCGCAGCCCGCGCCAGGAGCAAGCGTTCAGCCCCGAAAATTTCAGGAATTTCGGTCAGGATGGGACAGCCTCCGGCCTCGGCCACCGCGTCCGCCATGCGCCCGACCAGGGGGTTGGCCGTCAGGCCGGACAGGCCGTCGGAACCGCCGCATTTGAGCCCGAGCACCAGATCTGCCAACGGCCGCTTGGTGCGAACGTCCTGGGCGGCGATGGCGACCAGTTCATCCACGGCCCGTTGGCCGTCTTCGTCCTCATCGCTGGACATCTGGGCGTTGAACGAACGCACCCGAGAACGGTCAAGGCCCGGCGCGGCGGCGAGTAACGCGTCCAGCTGATTGTTCTCGCAGCCCAGGCCGACGACCAGCACGCCGCCGGCGTTGGGGTGTGCGGCCAGGTCGGCGAGGATTTGCCGGGTCGCACCCAGGTCGTCTCCCAGCTGAGAACAGCCGAAGGGATGGGTGATGGCGTAGACGCCGTCCACGCCCCGGCCGGCATGGCGGGCGTGCGCCGCCCCGGCGATCCTTTGCGCCGTGCGCGCCACGCAGCCGACTGTGCAGATCACCCAGATTTCGTTGCGGGTCCCCACGCGGCCGTTCGCGCGCAGATAGCCGCTGAAGGTTCGGCCGGACTGGGCCGCTGTGCTGGATTGCGAGTCCGGCGCCGTAAATACATAGGCCTCTTCACCCGAAAGGGCGGTGGCCAGGTTATGGCTGTGAACGTGATCGCCCGGCGCGATATCGATCTTGGCCACGCCGATCGCCCAGCCGTATTTGCGCACCTCGCTGCCTTGCGAGACCGCCCGGACGGCTAGCTTATGACCCCGCGGGACGGCCTCTCTAATGGCGATCCCCTCCACCCTCTCGCCTATGGCCAGGTCGCGCAGCGCCACGCCGACATCATCGCCAGCGTCGACGAGGTGCAGGCTGTGGCGCGTATCCGTTTGTGGATTTTGTAGATCGGGCATAGGCCTATAGGTAACCGGTGTCATTGCGGAAATCCAGTCCGAGCGTTGGCGTTCTGATCAAGCCCGCGTAAATCTGCCGTCAGCTTGGAGTCGGAATTTGAAATCGCCTTCGCCCGCGCAGGGCGCCGCAACGCGCAACACACATCCTGGGACCACGGATCGCGCGCGGCGCCCGACGATCAACGACGTGGCGCGCCTTGCGGAGGTGTCCAAGAAGACGGTGTCCCGGGTGATCAACCAGTCGCCCTTTGTCAGTGTCGAGACGCGCGAACGGGTAGAGGCGGTCATTGCCGACCTCGGCTATTCCCCCGATCCCCAGGCGCAGGGGCTGGCCTTTCGGCGCAGCTTCGTCATCGGCTTCATCTACAACAACCCCAACCCCCAATACATCGTCAACGCCCAGCAGGGCATCCTGGACGCCGCCCGCCGGCGCGGCTTCGAACTGATGGTGCGGCCCTGCGATCTGTCCAGCCCGACCTTCCTTCAGGACGTGCGCGCCTTTGTGGAGCGGCAGAAGCTGTTCGGGGTGATCCTGTTCCCCAGGGTTTCGGAAAATGAAAAGCTGGTGGCCTTGCTGAACGAGCTGGGCTGTCCGTACGTCAGGGTGGCGTCGGTGGAACTGGACGAGCCGCAACGCATGATCGTCAGCCACGACAGCGAGGGCGCCTATGAGGCGGCCCGCCACATCGCAAGTCTGGGGCACAGGCGCGTCGCCTTGATCACCGGCCCGAAAAACTTCCGCTCGGCCCACGAGCGCCGTCGCGGCTTCGAAGAGGGACTGGCCTCGCAGGGCTTAACCCTTGATCCCCGCTATGTGGCCGAGGGTGAGTACACCTTCGAATCCGGCGTTGCGCGGGCAGGGGAATTGCTGCGACTCGATCCCCGTCCCACCGCCATTTGCACCCTGAACGACGAAATGGCCGCGGGGGTCTATCGCGCGGCCCATGAGCTGGGCCTGTCTATTCCCGCTGATCTTTCGGTGGTCGGCTTTGATGACGCCCCCATCGCCACCCGGCTCTGGCCGCCCTTGACCACGGTGTTGCTGCCCATCCGCGAGATGGGCCGGCTGGCCGCTGAGACCCTGATGGCGGCAGGGGATGAAGCGGCGGCCGAGGGGCCGGCTGCGGCTGGGACCAGGATTACCCCGACCTTGATCGTGCGCGAGTCGAGCACCAAGCCCGCGTGATCGTACCGCCCATCGGATTCAAACTTGCCCCTCGCAATGACACCGGTTACCTATTGGGATAAGAAACGCCAATCGGTTGGAAGACCAAAAAGAATGCCCCAGTCGCTCACCTTGCATCCCGACCGGCTGTTCCCGGCCGAGCCTGGCGTGCGCGCCATAGCGCGAGAGCTCTACAGCGGCGTGGCCAAGCTGCCGATCATCAGCCCGCACGGGCATACCGACCCCGCCTGGTTTGCTTACGACCAGCCGTTTCCCAACGCGGCCGATCTTCTGCTCACGCCCGATCACTACCTGTTCCGCATGCTCTACAGCCAAGGCGTCAGCCTTGAATCGTTGGGCGTGCGCGCCGACGGCGAGGCGGCCGGCGTCGATCTGCGCGCCGCGTGGCGTCTTTTGGCTGAAAACTTCCACCTGTTCCGTGGAACGCCCTCGTCGATCTGGCTGAACCACGTCTTCGCCGAGGTGTTCGGCCTGAAGGTCGCCCTGGAGGCCGAAACCGCCGATCTGTATTTCGACCACATCAACGCGGCCCTTGCGACACCGGCTTTTCGCCCTCGAGCTCTGTTTGAGCGGTTCAACATCGAGCTTATCGCCACCACCGAAAGCCCGTCGGAGGACCTCGTTCACCATCGCGCAATCCGTGACAGTGGCTGGACCGGCCGGGTTGTGACCGCCTACCGACCCGATCCGGTGGTCAACGCGGAAGATGACCGCTTTGCGGCGGCTATGGAGAGCTTTGCGGCGCTATCCGGCCAAGACGTCTATAGCTGGGCGGGCTATCTGGAAGCCCATCGCATCCGCCGCGCAGCGTTCCGTGAGATGGGCGCTACCTCCACCGATCACGGACATCCCACCGCCTTCACCGCCGACCTCAGCCCCCTGGACGCCGAGGCCCTGTTCAAACAGGTGGTCACGGGCCGCGCTACGGCCAAGGAGGCCGAACTCTTCCGCGGCCAGATGTTGACGGAAATGGCCAAGATGAGCGTTGAGGACGGCATGGTGATGCAATTGCATCCCGGCGCCTTCCGCGACCACAACGCCGCCCTGTTCGCCCGCTACGGCCGCGACAAGGGCGCCGATATTCCTACGGCCACCGACTATGTCCACGCGTTGAAGCCGCTGCTGGACCGGTTCGGATCCGACCCCCGATTCAGCTTGATCCTATTCACCTTGGACGAAAGCACCTATGCGCGGGAGTTGGCGCCCTTGGCCGGCCACTATCCCGCCCTGAAGCTTGGCCCGTCCTGGTGGTTCCATGACAGCGTAGAAGGCATGCGGCGCTTTCGCGAGCAGACCACGGAGACGGCGGGCTTCTACAACACCGTCGGGTTTAACGATGACACGCGCGCTTTCCTGTCCATTCCCGCTCGCCACGACGTCGCCCGGCGCATGGATTGCGGGTTCCTGGCCCGGCTCGTGGCCGAGCATAGGTTGAGCGAAAGCGAAGCCCACGACGTGGCCCGAGCCTTGGCCTATGATCTGGTCAAGCAAGCCTATCGGCTGGACACCGCGCCGCAAGGCGCTGCGGTCGGCCGGACAGCCGCAGCCTGACATTCCCACGGCCATGAGGCGAACCGCGTGTCCGATGCTTCCGCCAGTCAACTGCTGACCCTGCCTGACGCCGACGCCTGTCGCTGGGACTGCGTGGCGCTGGGCGAGGTGATGCTCCGCTTTGACCCAGGTCCCGGCCGCATCCGCACGGCGCGGCGGTTTGACGTCTATGAGGGCGGCGGCGAGTACAATGCGGCGCGGGCGCTGAGCAAGGGCTTTGGCCAGCGCACGGCCATCCTGACCGCCTTTCCCCGTAATGAACTGGGTCGCCTGTGCGAGGATTTGATTCTGCAAGGCGGGGTGGATGTCAGCCAAAGGATCTGGCGCGATCCACAGGCCTCTGGCGCGCGGATGGGGCTGAATTTTGTTGAGCGTGGCTTCGGCGTGCGTCCGGCGCTGGGCTGTTCGGACCGCGCCCATTCCGCCGCCGCCCAGATCACTGCGGCGGATTTTGACTGGGAGGCGATCTTCGGCGCGGGCGGGACCCGCTGGTTCCACACCGGCGGCATCTTTTCGGCCCTGTCGCAAACCACGTTTGAGGCCACCGAGGCGGCCATGACGGCGGCCCGGCGACATGGCGCGGTGGTGTCCTACGACCTCAATTATCGCGCGTCGCTATGGTCAGGTCGCGGCGGCTATGCGGCGGCGACGGACCTGAATCGTCGGCTTCTACCCCTGGTCGATGTGCTGATCGGCGGCTTTGATGACTTCACCGGCCTGGCGCGCGAGGCCAATCCCACCGCCCAAGGACTGGATGCCGCCGGCGCCCTGGCCCGCGCCTTCCCCAACCTCAAGGTGGTCGCCGCCACGGTGCGCCATGCCCATTCGGCCAACCTCAACAGCTGGGGGGCCTCGCTGTGGGCGGCGGACGTGGTCTACCACGCCAAGACCCGGGACAATCTGGAGATCTATGACCGGGTCGGGGGCGGGGACGGTTTTGCTGCGGGCATGATCTACGCCTTCCTCGCCGGGCTCGGACCGCAGGCGGCGGTGGACTACGGGGCGGCGCACGGCGCCCTGGTCATGACCACGCCGGGCGACAGCTCCATGGCCGACCTGACCGAGGTTCGGGCCCTGGTGCGTGACGATGGCGCGCGGACCATCCGATAAGGGCATTTTTGCGAATTTTGCGGCTTGGATTGCTAATGACACCGGTTTCCTTTAGCGTTTGACCAGCGACAATGCGTGTCCGCACCAACAAACAGGGCGCCACGAGCGCCGCTAGGGAAGAGACATGGCGGCGATAGAGCACCCTGCAGACTCGGCCCTTCCCCAAGCGGACGCGCTGCTTGATCCAAAGCTGGTGGGCCGTTTTCGCTGGGTGATCTGCTGGCTGCTGTTTGGCGCCACGGTGTTCAACTACATCGACCGCCAGATGATCGCTGTGCTCAAGCCCACGCTGCAGCATGAGCTGGGCTGGACCGAGAGCGCCTACGCCAACATCGTCTTCTGGTTCCAAGCGGCCTATGCGGTCAGCTATCTCTCGTTCGGGCGTTTCATCGACAAGGTCGGCGCCAGGCTGGGTTATGCGACAGCCTTCTCCATCTGGACCATAGGCCACATGGGCCACGCCCTGGCGCGCACAGCGCTGCAATTCACGGCGGTGCGCATGGTGCTTGGCATCGGCGAGGGCGGATCTTTTCCAGGCGCCCTGAAAGCGGTGTCGGAGTGGTTTCCCAGCCGCGAACGGGCCCTCGCCATCGGCTTGCTCAATGCCGGCAGCAACGTCGGGGCCATCGTCACGCCGCTGATCGTGCCGCTTATCGCCGTGACCCTCGGCTGGCGGTGGGCGTTCATCGTCACCGGGCTGGCGTCGCTGATCTGGCTGGCCGCCTGGCTGATGATCTATCGCACGCCCCGGCTGCACCCCAAGGTCGGCGCCGCCGAGGTGGCCTATATTGAAAGCGATCCGGCCGAAAAGAGTACGCCCGTTCCCTGGTTGCGCCTGCTGACGGTTCGCGCGACCTGGGCCTATGCGCTCGGCAAGTTTCTGATCGATCCGATCTGGTGGATGTTCCTGTTCTGGTTGCCCGACTTCTTCGCCAAGCGGCATCATCTGGATCTGATCAGCTTCGGGCCGCCCTTAATCGTGGTCTATGTGGCCTCCGACCTTGCCAGTCTTTCTGGCGGCTGGTTTTCATCCATGCTGCTTAATCGCGGCTGGTCCCTCAACGCCGCACGCAAGACGGCCATGCTCATCGCCGCCATCGCAGTCCTGCCGGTATCGATCGCGGCCTACGTCGATAGCCTCTGGTTGGCGGTGGGGCTGGTCGCCTTGGCTGCGGCGGCGCACCAGTGGTTCTCCTGCAACCTGTTCGCCCTGCCGGGCGATGTCTTCCCCCGTCGCACCGTCGCATCCGTCGCCGGGATCGGCGGTACGGCTGGGGCTATAGGCGGCATGGTCATGGCCAAGTATGTCGGCGCCATATTGGACTGGATGAAGGACTACACGCCTATCTTCGTGATCGCGGCGTGCACTTACCTTCTGGCGTTGGCCGCGGTGCATCTGCTGTCGCCGCGATACGATCCCGCCAAGGTGGACTCCTTAGGCGCATAGGCGTGTAGGATCGGGTCTGTCCAATCGCGGAGCCAAGGGTGCAGCCAGAACTGGAATTTGTTTTTCGCGTTCAGGTCGCCATCGGCGAGCCGTTGGAACTCGGGGTCTACGATAACCAGCGAAAGCGGGTCATCCCGATCATGGGCGGCCTGGTGGAAGGGCCTCGTTTCAAGGGGGTCATTCTGCCAGGAGGCGCCGACTGGCAGGCGCTGCGTATCGAGGACGGCAACACTCAGCTGTGCGCGCGCTATACACTGCGGCATGACGACGGAACCCTGGTCTCAGTGATCAATACCGGTGTGCGCCGGGGGCCGGCCGAGGTGATGGCCAGGTTGGCCGCGGGCGAGCGCGTCGATCCCTCGCTCTACTATTTCAGGGCCTCTCCGCAGTTCGATGTTCAACCTGGGCCGCACGGCTGGCTGATGGAGAACACCTTTATTTGCTCGGGCCGTCGCTGGCCTCAATCGGTGGAGCTGGACGTCTATCAAGTCCTTTGACGCAGCCTTTCGCGGCGGGGTGACAGACCCAAGCGCCTTCATCGGCTCGAGCGGCTGGATTTTTGTATTTCCGTTTCACGCTCAGCCTGCGTGACGTCGAGGAGATGCCGGCCCAGCGTGGGATCGAAGTGAGCTATGAGACGGTGCGGATGTGGACGATCAAGTTTGGTCCGCTGATCGCCGCCAATCTGCGCCGCCGCTGATCGCCGCCCAAGGGTCGATGGCATTTGGACGAGATGGTCTGCAAGATTGGCGGTCGGCGCCTACGGCTCTGGCGCGTGGTCGATGAGGAGGGCGAGGTTCTGGACATTCTCGTGCAGAAGCGCCGCAACAAACATGCGGCGCTCAAGCCGCTTCGCCGGCTTCTCAAGAACCAAGGCGTCCATCCAGAGTCGATCGCGACCGACAAGCTGGCGTCGTATCGTGCCGCGGTTCGGGATCTGGGCCTCATATTACGTCATCACCCGGGCGGAATGCGAGCCAACAATCGGGCGGAGAATTCCCATCTGCCGATCCGCAGACGCGAACGGAAGCAGCAGAAATTCAAATCCCAAGGATCAGCCCAGCGCTTCTTGTCCACCCACGCCGCCGTCTACAATACCTTTAATCTGCAACCCCACCTGATCTCCCGACCCGGCCTTCGCATCCTGCGAGCTCAAGCTCACGGGGAATGGGCGGCTGCGACCGGGTTACGGTGACAGTGCATTTAATTATCCCCGCAGCGAATGATAGATTAGTGCGAATCTTCAATTAAATGCACTGTCACCGTAACCCTGCCTCGGCATCGTGCGCCTGTCCAAGCCCTTCGGCCCGGTCCGCCTGGAGGCCGCCTGCTTGCGCGCCTTGCAGGTCGGCGCGCGCAACTACGGCTCGGTTAAGTCGATCCTCGACAACCGGCTCGACGGTCAACCGGTCCGCCGCCCGCGAGGGGGTGAAGACGACGGTCAAGCCATCCTTCACCCCAACATCCGCGGTTCCGGCTACTACCATTGAGGAGAACACCCATGCTCATCCACCCCACGCTCGATCAACTGCACGGCCTTGGCCTTCATGGCATGGCCAAGGCCTTCAACGAGCTTGCCGCCAACGACGAGGCGGCCGGTCTCGGTCATGCCGACTGGCTGGCGCTGCTGTTGGAGCGAGAGGCCGTCCATCGTCAGGACAAGCGGCTCTGCTCGCGGCTGCTCCACGCCAAGCTGCGCCATCAGGCCGCGCCCGAGGACGTCGATTACCGCGCCGCCCGCGGGCTCGACCGGCAGCTCATGAAGGGGCTCTTCGAAGGGAGCTGGATCGACGCCCATGACAACCTCGTCATCACCGGGCCCACCGGCGTCGGCAAGAGTTGGCTGGCCTGCGCGCTGGGTCATAAGGCCTGCCGCGACGACCGCTCGGTTCTCTACGCCCGCATCCCCAAGCTGTTCGACGAACTCGCCTTGGCCCATGGCGATGGATCGTTCCCCCGCCGTCTCAAACGCCTCGGGACCGTCGATCTGCTGATCCTCGACGACTGGGGTCTGGAGCCTCTCGGCGCCCAGGCCCGTCACGATCTCTTGGAAATCATCGAGGATCGATATGGACGCCGATCAACCCTTGTCACCAGCCAGGTCCCGGTCGCCGACTGGCACGGCCTCATCGGCAACGCCACCTACGCCGACGCCATCCTCGACCGCCTCGTCCATAACGCTCGCCGGCTCGATCTCACCGGCGAATCCATGCGCCGCTCCGCGCCGCAATCCCAGGCTTGACCCAAGGCCCCGACAGACCCCTATATCAACCCACCAACGACGACCCCAAGATGGGCGGCATCAAATCGGAATGGTGGGCGCGATCATCTCGGAATAGGTGGGCGGCATCGTCGGAATCCGCAAACCGCATTCTGCCTCGGCGTATCCTGAACCCCGCCGATATGCGGGCCGTATTAGCGGTTCCCGACCTGGCCAAGCCGGGCGGGGTCAGGAACCGCGCCGTGCTCGAAACCCTCTATTCCACCGGCATGCGCCGGCAGGAGTTGCTGGGCTTGAGCATCGGCGACCTTGATCGCGAGCGGGGCGTCATTCTGATCCGCCATGGCAAGGGCATGAAGGATCGGGTGGTCCCGGTCGGCGTAAAGACCATCGACTGGATCGACCGCTATCTCGACGCCTGGCGCCGCCGCTACCCCGCCCACCCCACCAGCGGGACGCTGTTTCTCAGCCAAAAAGGCCTGCCCATGAGCGCAGCCAGGCTGGCTGAGATCGTGCACGCCTGCATCGACAAGGCCGATATCGGCAAGCGCGGCGCCTGCCATCTGCTGCGCCACTCCATGGCCACCGCCATGCTGGAGCACGGCGCCGATATCCGTTACATCCAGGCCATACTGGGCCACGCCCAACTGACGACGACACAGATCTACGCCCAGGTGTCGATCCGGCAGTTGAAGGCCGTCCACACGGCGACGCATTCGGACTGGTAGCGCGAGCATGCTGCGCCACTGTGGTCCCGCAACGTCCACGGTGGCGCTCTCTCGCCGAGACCGGGATTGGTAAGCTGTCGTCGTGGTCCGGGGGCGGAATGAGGTTGTTGGAGGGGAGAGGTAATCCAACGGGATGGAATGGGCAGGGCATGAAATGTTCGACAAAATATCATCTTTAGGTTGATTTTTTCGCTCATTGGCCGTCGTAGTACGCAAAGGCCGGGGGGCGAGTTCATGAAGAGATCACTAGGGATTGCGCTGGCGTTAGTGCTGCCGGCGCTGTCGGCCTGCGCGAATGGGCGGATCAATACGAATTGGCCGTTTCCCGTCGAACCTGCGGCGGCCATGTCCACCGATACGCCGAACCGGAACCGCCCGCTGCGCCAGATGCAGGTCAATCTGATCACACTGTTGTCGGAGGAACTCCGCCACGACGGAATGACGATCATGAACGGCGCCGAGCCCGCCAATCCGACTGCGGGCACGGTCTATTTGGGCCGAAATTCGGGCCAACTCGCCACCGCCCAAGACGTTGCCCTTGAACGCCTGATGGCGGCGGTGCCCAAGGCCAACCATCCCCGACAAATCCGCAATGACGTGGTCAGCGCCTTTGTCGGCGCCTCTACGGCCAATTGCACGGTCTATGTGCAGGCCCTGCGCAGCGGCCAGGTCAGTACGCGGATGGCGAGCGACTTCTTTGCCGGCGGCTTTGCCGCCGCCAGCAGTCTGGCCGCGCCGCCCGCATCGGCCAAGCTGCTGTCCGCGCTGAGCGCCTTCAGCACGGCCGAGGGCTCGTCCGTCGATCGCAATATCTTCGCCCAACAGGGCGCCGAACTGGTCGCTGACGCCATTTTGCAGCTGAGGGCTACCGACCGGGCGGGCATCGAGGCCAAGATGTCATCCGAGTACGACGCCTGGCCGCTCGGCTTGGCCCTGGCGGATTTGTTTGCCTATCAGGGCGACTGCAGCATGCTGCGGGGGTTTTCGAAAATGCGCGACGCCCTTGTGGCGCGCGAGCAGGCCATATCAGCGATCCGCACGGCGGCGGGGGCAGTGGAGAAGAGCGGCGGATCTTCCGCGCAGATTGTCGCGGTGCTGGAGGGATTGCCCAGCGCCCAGGCCCTGGCCGGCCCTACAGCGCCGACCGCGGCTGAAGATTGGAGTCCAGACCTGGGAAAACTACGCGACACGGCCAAGGCCTGTCTGAACGATCTTGTCGACGCACTCGCCAACGATAAGACTGAGACAGTCGAGACCCTAAGGAAGAAAGACGAGTTCACGAGCGGGAAGTGCGCGTTGCCGCCTTCCAATACGGTCTGGTCCTTGACCACGACGGACTGGCCATTGACCTACCTGACGATCGCGTCACAGACACTGGATCAACGCGCCGCCGCGCTCGACAAGTCCCAAACCGCCGCCACATCAGATGATCGCTCGAGCCAGCTGGCCCCCGACCGCGAAATCCTGATCAAGGCCTATACGGACGCAGCGGCGAAGGCGTTCGATCCCAATGTGGGCGCACGGACGGTGGCCATGGACATGGCCGCGAAATGGCCGGCCGGCCGACCAGCGGATGACGTTGTCAATTCGCTCAAGTCGATTGGCGGCGCCTACGCCACAAAAGACCCCGTTTTCGTCCTCGCCATCGCCGCCGCCGACGAGGCCAAGATTTCCCACGCTCCCGACCAAGGTCTGCTGGGCGTCTTGGCTGCGAGCCAGGCTCATGCGGCTGCCGGCGCCTATGTGCAGAAGGCTGGGCAATAGGGCGCCGAGAGGCGGTCCCCAGTCCAACCGTCCTAAAAAGGTCCAACGATGACGGCTGAAGCCCAATTGGCGGTTCATACTGCGGCCGAATTCGCCGGTCCAATGGCCAAGGAATGCGACCTCGTCATGAAGGGCGGGGTGACATCCGGCCTCGTCTATCCCTACGCCATACTGCAGCTGGCGCAGGACTACAGGCTGAGGTCGATTGGCGGCACGTCCGCCGGGGCAATCGCCGCCGCCTTCGCCGCCGCTGCGGAATATGGCCGGCAAACGGGTGATCCTGCGGCTTTCGTTCGATTGCAGTCTCGCTGTCTAGAGCTGCCCCAGCTGCTGGAGGGCCTGTTCCAACCCTCCAGGCCTCTGGCGCCCGTTATGTGTGCGCTCAAGGCCTGGTCGCGGACCAAGCATTGGAGCCGCTGGATCGGGGCGGCTCTGGTCTTTTGGCCGTCTTTGGCCACAGGCGCGATTGCCGGCGCGCTGGTGATGGCGGCGGTTGCAGCCGGGCTGGGCGGCGTCTCGCCGACGGCTGCCCGTGCGGCTCTGCCGGGCGTTGTGGTTGGTACAGCGCTCGGCTCCGTCATCGCTCTGGGACTGAGGGTCTGGCGCCTGGTTTTCAAGCTCCTGCCGGCCCATCACTTCGGCCTGTGCAGCGGCATGGCCCCAGACGGCTCGCCGCCGGTCCTGACCGATTGGATCCATCGCTCGCTGCAGTTCATAGCGTTCGGGGATGAAGGCGCGCCAACGCCTCTGACATTTGGTCACCTGGCTTCGGCGGGCCTGGACGCCGAAGCGAAGAACCGCGGCGAACGGTCGATCACACTGCGGATGATCACCACCAATCTGTCCATGCGCCGTCCGCACGCCCTGCCTGACCTTGGGGGGGCCTTTATGTTCCAACCCGCAAAATGGGAACGGCTCTTTCCTAAGGCGGTATGCGCCTATCTGAACGGCCGATCGCCGCACGCCGCTCGCGAGGTGGCGCCGCTTGATCAGGAACATGGCGGCTATCGAAAGGCGCCGCTGCCTGATGACTGGCCGGTAGTCGTCGCGGTCCGCATGAGCTTGAGCTTTCCAATCCTGATCGAGACCGTACCTATGGCAACGCGGGATTTGGCCCCGGTGGCTGATACAGTCTCAATATCCGAGGATGCCGGCGCCCCTCTTGCCCGCGTCGATGTGCTCTTTTCAGACGGGGGACTGTCCAGCAACTTCCCCATTCACTTTTTTGACGCCCTGCTGCCGACGAGGCCGACCTTCGCACTTAGCCTTGACGACCTGGCCAAAGGGGACATGCCGGGCCAACGTGTGACCATGCCACAAACGGCGATGGAGGGGTCTTTCACGCCAGTCGTTCCTTTTGCTGGTCTTGGAGGCTTCGCAATGGCGATCCTGGGCGCGGCCAAGGATTGGCAGGATCAGTTGCTGAGTGTGATGCCTGGACAGCGCGAGCGTATCGTACATGTGAAGCTGGCTTCGGACGAGGGAGGCTTGAACTTGGCCATGCCGCCGGCCAAGTCCAAGAGGCTCATGAGCTACGGCGCCGATGCCGGCGCGCTCGTCCGTTCGAACTTCGATTTCGATGAGCACCGTTGGCGGCGCACGCTCGTGACTTACGAACAGCTGCAGCAAACGATTGCCAACCTTGGCCGGGTCTGGCCTGACTACGGAGCGTGGCTCGAGGGTTACGACAAACATCCAAAAAGCTACGTCCGGATCGCTGTCAAAGACCGGGCGGCCATTGTCAAACGGTTCGGCGTCCTTGCGGCTACAGCTAGTCAGTTCCAGCCGGAGGTGAAGGGCCAGGGTAAGTTCCCCCGACCCGCAGGACGGATAAGGATCGTGCCGGACGTGTAGTCGGCGACTGCGTTGAGCCCGGTTCATCGGCGACGGGCGTCCGGTCAAGCCCTTCTGCCTCGATGGCTGGGCCGGTCGGACATCACCATTCGATGCCGGGGTTACGGTGACAGTGCATTTAATTATCCGCGCAGCGAATGATAGATTAGTGCGAATCTTCAATTAAATGCACTGTCACCGTAACCCTGCGACCGTCGCGGCCTGAACGGGGAAGGGGAGGAGGCGCTTGCGGCCCAGTCGGGTTAACCTGACAGGACCGGCGCCACTGTGCGCCAATTATGTATGGGAAGGCGTGTGGGTAGGGATTGGTGATATTATAACATGCTGATATTAATCAGGTATTGGCCGCCAGTGGCGGTGCTGTCAGTCTAACGCGAACTCGTCTCCGCCTTATGGCATAAGGGATATCAGAAGCTTCTCTGGTGTAAATCTCGTATAGGCGTCGCCAGCCCCTACGCTTACGCCGCCTCCGCCCGCGCGCCCGCCGCTGTCAGCGCCTGTTCCAGGTCCTCGATGAGGTCGTCGATATGCTCGATGCCCACCGAAAGGCGCACATAGCTGTCCGATACGCCGCTGGCGATCTGCTCTTCGGTGGTCAACTGAGAGTGCGTGGTCGTGGCGGGGTGGATGGCTAGGCTGCGGGCGTCGCCGATGTTGGCCACGTGATAGAACAGTTTGAGGCTGTCGATAAAGCGCCGTCCGGCCTCACGCCCCGCAGCCAGTTCAAACCCAACGAGCCCGCCGTAGCCGCCGCTCAGGTATTTGTCCGCGCGTTCACGGGCCTGTCCAATCTGTTTGGAGGGATGGATCACCTTGACCACTTCGGGGCGCGACGACAGGAAGTCGGCGACGGCCTGGGCGTTGCGCGAGTGCTGGGCGATGCGTAGGGGCAGGGTCTCCAGCCCTTGCAGGATCTGGAAGGCGTTGAACGGCGATAGGGCCGAGCCGAGGTCGCGCAGCAGGACCACGCGCGCGCGGATGAGGTAGGCGATGGGGCCTAGCGGCTTGACGGCCTCGGTCCAGACCGCGCCGTGATAACTGCGATCAGGGGTGTTCAGCGTCGGCTGCCGCTCCGGATGGGCTTCCCAGTCGAAATTGCCGCCGTCGACGATCAGTCCGCCGATGGACGTTCCATGGCCGCCCAGGAATTTGGTGGCTGAATAGACGACGATGGCGGCCCCATGATCGAGCGGGCGGCTGAGCAGGGGAGCGGCGGTGTTGTCCACGATCAAGGGGATGCCAAGTGCCCGGCCGATCTGCGCGACCTCGGCAATGGGAAACACCGTCAGCTTGGGATTGGGCAGGGTCTCCGCGTAGTAGGCGCGGGTGCGCTCGTCAGTGGCGCGGAGAAACGTTTGCGGGTCCGCGGGATCAACGAACCGCACCTCGATGCCCTGGTCGCGCAAGGTATTGGCGAACAGGTTCCATGTGCCGCCGTATAGGTCGGTGGAACTGACGATATTGTCGCCGGCCCGGGCGAGGTTCTGGACGGCGAAGGCTGAGGCGGCTTGGCCCGACGACACGGCCAAGGCGGCGACGCCCCCTTCCAGCGCAGCGACGCGCTGCTCCAAAACGTCCACGGTGGGATTGCCGATGCGGGTATAGACATTTCCCAGTTCCTTGAGTGCGAACAGGTGGGCGGCGTGCTCGGGGTCGCGGAACTGATAGGAGGTGGTCTGATAGATCGGAGGCGCCACTGCGCCGGTGGCAGGATCGGATCGCCAGCCGGCATGCAGGGCCAGCGTCTCCGGATGAAGTTTGCGCTCAGTCATGGGCTTTCCTTTCGGCCTTCAATTTCACCGCCCGGCGAATGCGTTGGAGAGCGGGGAGCCGACAAAAGTCTATTTAATTAGTAGGATTTAAGTCGAGGCAGAATTTCTTCCGGTGCTCGGGATATTTCTGTTGGCGCTCAGGCGGCTCCGGCCCTCTGGCTTCCGCCTTCGAGCAGGCTCAAGGCCTGGCTCTCTCGCAATGCCAGCTGCGGATCGCGGCGGTCGCGGGGCTGGGCGATGTCCACGGTGACCTGCCCGTTCAATCGGCCAGGATCGTTGGCCAAGACGATCACTCGATCACTCAGATAGACGGCTTCTCCCACATCGTGGGTCACCAGCAGC
>CAYVHP010000131.1:0-57186 GCA_964451265.1 uncultured Caulobacteraceae bacterium
CGCCCATGCCCTCGCGCTCCAACTGGGCGGCCAGGGCCCCGGCCAGGGCGGGCAGGGCGAAGGCGACGCCCTCCATTGTGATCAGGGGCTCGGCAAAGGCTTGCCACACGCGATAATCCGACGGCGGATGTTGCGCCCGCAGCGGCTCGGCCTCCACGCCCAGGGCCTGATCCAGCCGCCGCACCAGAGTCAGCCCCGCTTCGCCGCGAAATCGTCGGGCCAGGCCCGCGCGCGGCAGGGCGTAAAGGTCCCCGATCCGGCGCAGACCGAACCGCGCCAGCAGTCGCCCCGCGTCGGCGTCGATGCGCAGGGCCTCCACCGGCAGGTCAGCCAGGGCCTCGCGCGTGCGGCCGGGCGGGGCGATGCGCCGGCGGCCATCGCCGTATCGCGCCAGGGCCCAGGCCGCGCCGGGCGTATCGGCCATGGCGAGACAGGCGGGGATGTCGGCGCGGGCCAGCCGTTCGCCGATGGCGTCCAATAACCCCGCCTCGCCGCCGAACAGGTGCGATGCACCGGTCATGTCCAGCATCAGTCCTTCGGCGCCAGACGGTTCGGCGTCGATGGCTACATGGGGCGAAAAGCGCTCAAACCACAGGGCCAGGGCCTCTAAGGCGCGGGTTTCCAGGGCCGGCTCAGCCTGGGCGACAATCAGCTCAGGGACGATGGCGCGGGCGTCCGCGTGCGATTGGCCGGGACGCAACCCCAGCCGTGCGCCCGCTTCATCCACCGCATGCAGCACGAGGCGCCCGCCGGCCCGCCGCGTGAGGGCGAAAGCTGCTCTTTCTCCTCCCCTGCGTAGCGGGGGAGGGGGACCGCCTGAAAGGCGGTGGTGGGGGTGATGAGCGGCCATTGCCGAAGGCAATGGCGTGCGATGGCCAATGCTTTGGCCATCGCCGCGAAGAACGCTCGCAGCCATGCTGCGAGCTGGGGCGCCCAAAGAGGCCCCTTCCACCACGCTTCGCGTGGTCCCCCTTCCCCGTTCCGCTGCGCTGCACAGGGAAGGAGAAGATGTCTCAGGCGGCGACGCGGTCGGCGCCCTGGACCGCCGCCAGGCCGTGATCGGCCAGTGCGGCAGCCAGACGGAAACCAAGCGTTTCATGGTCCTGCTCCAGCATGAAGACGCCGCCCATGCCGGTGCGGCTGCGCGCCAGTTCAACCCTGATCCGCGCGGCGCCGGGCGCGCGCGGGTCCAGCGGATGGGCGGCGGAGGGGGCCGACCCGATGCGCCAGCGCAGTCGGGCGGCGCTGAGATCAGCGGGTGGGCGGGGGCGCAGGACCAGCGCCTGGGCGTGGCCCGAGCGGGCGGCGAAATCCAGCCGGCGGGTGGCCACAAATGCGGGCGCCCCCACCGCGCCCAGGGCGGCGCAGACGGCGCCGGACTTCAATGTCTCCTCTAAAGCCCACAGGGTCTCGGCAGGCCGCGCGGCGACCACCAGGATCAGGCGCTGGTGATCCAGGCCCAGCGCCTGACAGCCCCAACCAAAGGGATGGCCGTGCTCGTTCAGCCAGGCCCGTTCGGCGACAAAGACCAGGGGCCGTAAATCGCTGTTCCGCGCGGCTGTCCGCAAGGCTCGGTCCAGGGCGAAGGCCGTTGCACAAGGCAGGTCCTGAGGCTCGGCCGGGGCCATCTCCTCCAGAGGTTCAGGCGTTGGCAGGGCCTTTTCAATAAAGGCTTTGAAGGGGCGTGGCGGGGTGAAGGCAAGCGTCATGTTCCTAATTTGTTCTCATGACGAATGAGAGTCAATCGCCCGTTCCCGGTCGCGAAATTGCCGCAGACTTGAAGTGATTTTCCCGAGGGAGATGCGGCAGGATGCCGCATGGGGGATAAATCGTCGTGGAGTCGTCTTGATAAGTTCAGAATTTCATCTCGCCCTGCGCGAGGTGCAAAGCGATGTGTCCAGTTTTCACCTTTTGAAATACGCACGCCGGGTCGACGGCTTCCTATTTACCGCCAAAAACTCCGGCACCCATTGGCTGCGCAGCATGCTCAGCGCGGCTATCGCCCATCATCTCGGCTTGGAGCCCCCCGCCCATACCAACGGGCCGGGATCGGATGCTTATATTCACCACCCCAAGCGGCGCCACAGCCACCCGCAGGCCCCGCGCATCGGATGCTCCCACACCATTCCCTCGCGCTTGACTCTCCTGCCGCTGAAGCTGGGGATTGGCCGCTTGCCGCCCACCGTGGTTCTGGCCCGCCACATTCCCGAAGCCCTGTCCTCCTATTACGTCAAATGGGCCGAACCCTTGGGGCTGGGCGCCCTGTCCGACTTCGTGCGGCGGCCCGCCCCCGGAGAGAAACGGGTGGACGATGTCTGGTGGTACATCCGCTTCTTCAATCGCTGGGGGGCGATCGCCCGGATGGCGCCCGACGATGTGTTGGTGGTCCGCTATGAGCAGTTGCACAGCGACCCAGGCCCCCTGCTCGCCCGCATCTGGGCCCATTGGGGCGTGGCGTTGACTGAGGCGGATATCGCCGCCGGCGTGGCGGCGGGCCGGCGCGAGACCATGTTTGACCGGCTTGACCCCGCCTCCACCGAGGTAGTGATGCCCGATGCCGCCGTTCGGGCCCGGGGCCGCCTGTCGCCGGAAGACCGCGCCTTGTTATGGCGCATCCTGGCTCGTCACCTGCGCTACAGCCTGTGGCCTACGTTGGACCGAACCGCGCCGCGCTGGCCGCCTCAAGCGCTCGGGGCAACCGCCGCCCAATCCCCCTCTCTCACGCCTTGAGCAGGGCGGTCGAAGCGCTTTCCAGCCGCTCTTGTAGCACGCTCATGAATTCCGCGCGCTTTAGCCCGGGCGCAATGGGCTCAAGGATTTGCACCACCACGGTTCCGCGCCTTTTCACCAAGCCCCCGGGATCAAGATACACGCCGGAATTGGTCGCTAGCGGCACGCAAGGCAGGCCCAGTTCGCGATACAGGGCCGCCACGCCGGGCTTGTAGTCGGCGGGCGCGCCGGGTGGATGGCGGGTGCCTTCGGGAAAGATCAGCAACTGGCGCGGCTCGGCCATCAGGCGCTTGGCGTCGGCAATCAAGGCCAGCAGGGCCCTGGCGTGGGCTTCGCGGTCCACCCTGATCATCTTGGCCTTTTGGCTCAGCCAGCCGAACAGGGGAATCTTCGCCAGCTCCTTTTTCATCACGAACAGCGTGTCCCAGGCGAAGAAGTAGGGCGGGACCACATCGAACATGGTCTGGTGCTTGGCGGCGATGATGTAGGCGCCTTTGGGCAGGTTTTCTCGCCCCCGCACCTCCAGGCGTACGCCGCCGATGAAGCGCATGCCCCAGACCATCACATGGGCCCAAAACTTTAGGGCCTCCCGGATTCCCGCCCGCGGAACCAGGATGAGCGGCAGGTAGAGCGCCATCAGCAGGAAGGTCAGACCATAGACCCAGGCGGCGTACAGAGCGGAGCGAAGCTTCATTGAGCGGCGTGCTCGGGCGCCGCCTCGGCGGCCGGGTGAGCCTTAGGTCCAAGACGCAAGACCGCCTCGCGCGCCAAGATGACGAGGTATTTGGAATATTCGAGAGTCATCCGCCGGGCGTCGTGCTGGTTGCGCCACCAGGCGCGGGCGTTCAGTTCGGTTGTGGAGACGGGGTAAGGGATCAGCATGGTGTCGGGCAGGGCGCTGTGCAGCTCCAGCAGGGCGCGCGGCATGTGATAATCGGCTGTGACCACGATCAGGTTGTCATAGCCCCGCGCCCGCACCCAATCGGCCGTCTCGCGGGCGTTGCCGATGGTGTCTTCGGCCTCAAAGCCCAGGTCCACACAGCAGTCATAGACCGGCGCCGCCACCGCGCGGGCCACGCGGCGAATATCGGCGCGCGTCGCGCCGCGGTTGACGCCAGACACCAGCATGCGCTGCGCCGCGCCTTCGCGCAGCAGATGCATCCCGGCCTCGATCCTCTGGCTGGATATGCCGGTCAGGACCACCAGGCCTTCGGCCTTCGGGGGCTGGGGCGCAGGCGTGGAATGGGCGACGCGGGCGGCGAAGGCCAGAAGGCCCACGCCCCACACGATCAGCGCCAAAAGGATGATCGCAATGCCCTTCACGTCGCAACCATGGCTAAATCAAATCTTTCAGCAGCCTAAGCGCCGCCAGCCGCGCCGCCGTCGCCGCCACGAGGGCGGCGGCCAGAGGACAGATCGGCAGCACCAACAGGTCCGTCCACGCGACCGGCAAGACCGGCGTCAAGCCGCTGTCGCCGCCCAAGACTCGGGCGGCCGCCCCGATCATCGCTGCGGCGAGCGCGGCAAACAAGCCCGCACAGGCCGCGAGCAGGGCAAAACGGCGCTGAACCAAGCCGGCGATGAAGCGATCCTCGGCGCCGGCGATGTGCAGCACCTGAACGATCTCATGCCGTGCGGCCAGGGCGGCGCCGGCGGCAAAAGCGATCATCGCCCCGGCCGCAGCGGCGGTGAGCGCGAACAGACCCAACGCAGCCAGCCGTATCCAGCTCCCGGCGCGCAGGATATCGGCGATCCAAACGCTGTGGTCGTCCACCGTGGCGTCCACCCCCTGGGCCTTGAGGGCGCGGTCCAGGTCCTGGGCGCTGGCAGGGGCCGTCTTGCTCAACTCCACGGCCACAAGGCGAGGGATGGGCAGATCGTTGGGCAGGGCGTCCTTGCCGATCCAAGGCTGCAACAGAGCCACCGCCTTGTCGCGGCTGAGCGCCTGCACCTCGCCCACGCCCTTGACCCCGGCCAGGGTTTCGGCGGCCCTCGCCGCCGCCGCGTCGGCGCTCTCCGCGCCGCTGGGACGCACCAGGACGGTGGCGGAGCTCTGTAGCTGAGCGGTCCAGCCTCGCGCCGCCCTGTCGCCCGCCAAGGCGGTGAGGGCGGTGAGGCAGGCGAAAAAGCACAGGACGGCGATCACGAAGCCCAGGGCGCCGTCGCGCGCGTCGCCGGCGGGCAGCAAGGGCCCCGGTCGCCAGCGGCGCAGAAAGGCTGAGGCGGGCTGCTCGCTCATTGCGCCAGCCTTCCGCCGTCCAGACGCAGGGTGGGCATGCCTGAGCGGGCCACCAGGTCCTCATCGTGGCTGGCGATCAGCACCGTCGTGCCCAAACGATTCAGCTCCACAAACAACTTTAGAATGCGCAGGCTGAGCTCGTGATCGACGTTGCCGGTCGGCTCGTCGGCAATGAGCAGGTCCGGCCGGTTGACCACGGCCCGGGCTATCGCCAGCCTTTGCTTTTCGCCTCCTGACAAAGTCGCCGGCATGGCGTGCAGCTTGCGCCCCAGCCCCACCCAAGCCATCAGCTCGGCCACGTCCAGGCGGTAATCAGCAGGTTTGAGCTTGGCCAGGCGCAAAGGCAGGGCGACATTGTCGAAGGCGCTCAGGTGATCGAGCAGGCGGAAGTCCTGGAACACCACGCCGAGGCGACGACGAAGGCGGGGCAAGGCGCGGGCCGGGACGGCGGACAGATCTTGGCCGAATAGGTGGATCAGGCCGCGCGAAGGGCGCTGGTCCATGTAGATCAGTTTGAGCAACGAGCTCTTACCCGCGCCCGAGGGACCCGTAAGAAAATGGAAGGATCCCGGGCGCAAACTGAAGCTGAGGTCGCTCAAGGTCTCCGGAGCCCGGCCATAGCGCATGCCAACCCCAGTGAATCGCAGGATCGGGGCGTCATTTGACCCATCCGGGTCCGGCCCGTGGTCGGCGTCGGGGCCCTCGGAGAAATCAAGGATTTGGCGAGCGTTTCTGGACATGAGGACGGAAATCGGCGACCTGCAAAGGGGTAGCTGGAGCGACCGATTCGCTGGCCATGATACTGACCTGTCCTAACTGCGCCACCCGCTATTTCCTGCACGATGTACTCGTGGGCAGGGCCGGCCGCACGGTTAAATGCACGAGCTGCGGATCCACGTGGCGCGCGCAGGCCGAGGACGACGATCCCCTGCCTTTGACGGCGACGACTGCGGAGCCCGCGGAAGATGCGCCGGGCATAAAAGCCGGCGTCGATACAGCGCCCGACACGCTCGCCGCCCTGCCTGCGGACCGGCTGTCGCAAACCTTCCGCGCCCGGGCTCAGGAACAGAAGAAGGTGCGCGAAGCGGCCGCCACCGGCGCGATCTGGGCCGGCCTCGCCTCGGGTCTTGTTCTGGTCATCGCCCTAGCGGCGGTGTTCCGCATGGACGTGGTGCGCCTGTGGCCCAAGACCGCCAGCGCCTATGCCTCGGTGGGCCTGCCGGTCAACACCACGGGGCTGATCATCGAACAGGTTAAGGCTGCGCCGGGCGCCGATAGCGGTCATCCCGCCGTGATGATCTCCGGCGTCATGCGCAATATCGCCGACAGGGCGGTTAGCGCGCCGCCCCTGCGCGTGAGCTTGCTGGGCAAGGACGGACGGTCGGTCGCCAGGCGACTGGCCGACACGCCCGGCCCCGAAATTCGTCCGGGCGAGACGCGCCATTTCTCCGTCAGCATGATCGATCCGCCCAAGACCGCCAGCGACGTGGAAGTGACCTTCGCCCTGGACGCCGTCCAGTCGGCGCCTGCATCTTCGGCCGGTTCGCAAACCAAGCTGAGGGGCCTCGCGGGGCCGTCGGCGCCGGGGCCGGTTGCCGCGCCGGCCGCGCCCGGCCCGCCTGCGAGCTCGGCCGCAACGACGGTGCATGACGCCCAGCCGCTGCCGGCCACGTCGCCCTATGCCCTGCCGTCGGCCAAATCGGCCGCCGGTTAGATCATGCCGCCGCCAGTTCTGTTGACGGCTGAAGAGATCGCCCGACGGGTCGAGCGGCTCGCTCAAGAGATTGCGCCGCATATCGACGGGCAGACGGTGGCCGTGGCCTTGCTGACCGGTGGGTTATGGTTCGCCGCCGACCTGACGCGCGCCTTGGCTCGGGCCGGCATCCATCTGCCGTTCGACGCCCTTTGGCTCAGCTCCTATCACGAGGGACGCGCATCCAGCGGTCGCTGCGAGGTCCGCGCGGGTCTGCAACGGCCGGTGGCGGGCCGAAAAGTGCTGCTGATCGACGATGTGCTGGATTCCGGCCTGTCGCTCAGCGAGGGCGCCCGCATCCTGATGGGCGCCGGCGCCAGCGAAACCCTGCTGGCGGTTTTCGCTCGCAAGCCCTGGCCACAGGGCAGCCGCGCGGTGCAGCCCGACTTTGTGGGCTGGGAAGCGCCTGAGCGGTTCCTCGTCGGCTATGGCATGGACGCGGCCGGCGACTGGCGCGGCCTGCCCTATATCGGCGCATTGGACTGAGCGCCGGAACACTCTGGGCCTAAGCGGGTTCTTCTTTCGACGTGGTTCGCCCACGAGTTGGAAGGACATTGACATGAAGACGGCTCACATTGAACACGCGGTCCGGCGTAGCGCCGGACGCCTGCAAGGGTCAGCCTCGCGTCTGATCGAAGATGGTCAAGGCGTTGTCAGCGCCAAACTGACCGAAGCGGCCGATGTTATTCAGGGCGCTTTCGCCCACCTGCTCGACGAGAGCCAGGACCTCATCCGCGCAAAGATGGTCGAGGCGAACGAGGTGCTGCAACACACCCGCGAGCGGGCCGCCCACGGCGCCAAGGACGCGCTGGATCAGGCCAAGGACAGGGCCCAGGATTCCTATGTCGTATGGGACAAGATGGCCCGCAAACGTCCCCTGGCGACCGTGGCCATCGCCATTGCCATCGGCTTGGCGGTTGGGTTAGCCCTGCAACGCCGCAAGGCGCAGACGGCGGCGCCGCGCAAGGCCTTGAGCCGTACGAAGCCGGCTGAGGCGGTGCAGCCCGCCGCCGCGAACCAACCCAAGGCGGCCAAGGCCTCAGCCCGCAAACCGCGTCCTGCGCGCAAGTCTGCCGCAGCCAAGACAGCAGGACCCGAGCGTCCTCCCATCACGCACTAAACGGCTGGGCGATCAGTCCAGCCAGGGCGCGAAGGGCTCTCTGGCCAGCATCTCGTCATAGGTCGGGCGGGGTCGGACGACGGCGAAGCGGTCGCCCTTGACCAGCACCTCGGGGACCAGCGGGCGGCTGTTGTATTCGCTGGACATGGTCGCCCCATAGGCGCCGGCGGTCATGAAGGCCACAAGGTCGCCCGGCGCCAAGGGCGGCAAAAGCCGGTCGCGCGCAAAGGTGTCGCCGGTCTCGCAGACCGGGCCCACCACGTCCATAGCCGAAAGGTTGGCGCCCACGCGCGGGGTCCTGACAGGCCGGATGTCGTGATAGGCGTCGTACATCGCCGGGCGGACAAGATCGTTCATGGCCGCGTCCACCACCAAGAAGCGCTTGCCCTCTACGCCGCCTTCACTGGGTCGTTCGTGGATGTGGATCACGCCGGCCAGGAGCACCCCGGCGTTGGCCGCGATCACCCGGCCAGGCTCAAACACCAGGTCGATCTGAAGCCCGGCTAGGGCGTCCTCGACGACCGCAGCGAAGTCCGCGGGCGAGGGGGGATCGGGCTGATCGAAATAGGGCGCGCCGAGGCCGCCGCCGAGATCCAGCCGATCCACCGTCAAGCCCTTGGCGCGCAAGGCCAAGACGAGGTCCCGCATCTTGGCGAAGGCCTCGCGCATGGGCGCCAGATCGGTGATTTGGCTGCCGATGTGACAGGCTACGCCGACGGGATTGAGCCAGGCGCTTGCGGAGGCCTTGGCGTAGAGCCGAGCGGCTTCGGATAGGGAGACGCCAAACTTGTTGTCGCTCTTGCCGGTGGCGATCTTGTCGTGGCCCCCGGCGGCAATGTCGGGATTGACCCGAATGGTAATGGCCGGCCGTACGCCCAGGCGCTCGGCCAGCACGTTTAGGGCGTCCAATTCCGGTTCGGATTCGACATTGATTTCGCTGACGCCTGTCATGATGGCGAAGACCATTTCCTGGGAGGTCTTGCCGACGCCGGAAAAGACGATGCGTTCAGGCGGCACGCCTGCGGCCAAGGCCCGGCGGATCTCGCCCTCCGACACGGTGTCGGCCCCAGCGCCCAGCGCGGCCAGGGTCTTGAGCACCGAAAGATTGGAGTTGGCCTTGACGGCGAAGGCGATCAGGGCGCGCCGCCCCGCGAACGCCCGCTGGAAAACCGCGTAGTGCCGCTCGAGGGTGGCGGTCGAATAGACATAGACCGGGGTGCCCACTGCCTCGGCGATGCGCGACAGGGGCACGTCCTCGCAATAAAGCTCGCCGCCGCGAACCTCGAAAGAATTCATCGGGGCAGGGCGTTGGGGTTGGCGACGGGATCCTGCAGCAATCCACCCGAATTGGGATTGTAGAAGGGATTATTGCCCGAGCCCGGGGGCGGCGAGGCGCGCAAGGGGTCCAGATCGGGCTTGCCCTGGCCATAGTCGGGCGCGGGCGGGGCCGGATCGCCCGGGTCGGCGGCGCGGCGATTGGCGCGCGCCTGACGGGCCTCGCGCCGCTTTTCGGCGGCGTATTCCGCCTTGGCCTTGGCGCCGAACAGGGGCGCAGGCCGCTCCAGCGAGCCTTCCCGGCCGCAACCGGCCAGCCCAAGGGCGCCGATCAGGACCGCCGCGGCGGCAAGCCGAGACAGGGTGAGCCGGGTCGAGGGGATGCTCATAACAGGCGTTCCTTCCAGCGTTCGATCTGCGCGCGGACCTGGGCGGGCGCGGCGCCGCCATAGCTGTTGCGGCTCGCCACCGATGCGGCCGGAGTCAGGACGGCGTAAACCGCCCGGGTGATCCGAGGCTCGATGGCCTGAAACTCGGCCAGTGGCAAGTCTACAAGGTCAACGCCCAGGGTCTCCGCCCGTTTCACGGTGGCGCCGGTAATGTGGTGTGCTTGGCGGAACGGAAGATCGAGCGTGCGCACCAGCCAGTCCGCCAAGTCGGTGGCGGTGGAATAGCCGGCGCCGGCGGCGGCGGCCATACGGTCGGGGTCGGGCTCCAGGTCGATCACCATGCCGGTCATGGCCGACAGCGACAGGCTCAGGGCATCGAAGGCCTCGAACACCGGCGGCTTATCCTCCTGCATGTCCTTGGAATAGGCCAGCGGCAGCCCTTTCATCACGGTCATCAGTCCGACGAGCGATCCGAGGATGCGGCCGACCTTGGCCCGCACCAGTTCAGCCGCGTCCGGGTTGCGCTTCTGCGGCATGATCGAGGAGCCGGTGGTGAAGGCGTCCGACAGAGTGATGAAGCCGAACTGCGGCGTGACCCACAGCACGATCTCTTCGGCCAAACGAGACAGGTGAGTGGCGCAAATGGCCGCGTCCGACAGAGCTTCCAACGCGAAGTCCCGCGCCGATACGCTGTCCAGCGAATTGGCGGTGGGCCGGTCAAAGCCCAGGGCCTCTGACGTCATGGCCCGGTCGATGGGGAAGGGTGATCCGGCCAGGGCTGCGGCGCCCAGAGGACTCTCGTTCATACGCGCGCGCGCGTCGGCGAAGCGGCTCGCGTCACGGCCGAACATTTCCACATAGGCCATCAAATGGTGACCGAAGGTCACCGGCTGGGCGGGCTGAAGGTGGGTGAAGCCGGGCATGATGGTGTCGGCGTGCGCCTCGGCCTTGGCCAGCAGGGCGCGCTGAAGGGCGTGCAATTGCACGGCTGAGCGCTCGCATGCCTCGCGGACCCAAAGGCGGAAGTCGAGCGCCACCTGATCGTTACGCGACCGGGCCGTGTGCAGCCGCCCAGAGGCCTCGCCGATCAACTCGCTGAGCCTGGCTTCCACGTTCATGTGGATGTCCTCGAACTCTTCGCGAAAGGGAAAGACCCCCAGGGCCATTTCCTTTTCGATGGTGTCCAGCCCGCCCAGGATCGCCGCGCCGTCAGCGGCGGAAATCACCCCGGTCTTGATCAGCATGGTCGCGTGGGCGCGCGAGCCCCGCAGGTCCTGAGGCCCCAAACGCTGATCGACGCCGATGGACACATTGATCGCCTGCATCAGATCGCCGGCCTTGGCCTCAAAGCGCCCGCGCCCTATGAGTCGGCCGGAGTCCGGGGCGGGGCTATGGTTATTTTCGGAGGCGTCGTCGGTCATATGAGCGAAGGTCCAGCAGAGCCGGTGAAAGCACAAGGAAAAGCACGAAAGGCGACGTGGCTGATCGGGCTGGCCGTGGTCGTCCTCGCGGGGCTTCTATACGCCATCGCGTCGCATGGTTTCAAATTTGGCCCGCCGACGCTGAAGAGCCTGTCCGTCGGGGCCATGGCCAAGCTCCAGGTTCCTGACGCGCCGCGCGGCCAGCCGGTCGCGGCTTTCCTGGGCCCCAAAGGGGAAACCCTGCATCTGGCGGATTTCAAGGGCCAGGTTTTGGTGGTCAACTTCTGGGCCACATGGTGCGCCCCCTGTGTTCAGGAGATGCCCACCCTAGCCAAGCTGCAGGCCGCCTTTGCCGACAAGCCGGTGAAGGTCTTGGCGATCAGTCTGGACCGGCCGGAAGACCGAGGCTTCGCCCAGCGGTTCATTCTCAAGCATGGTCCCTTGGTGTTCTATCAGGATGACAAGTATGTGCTCCCGTTCGCGCTGGACCCACGCGCCGATAGCGTGCCGATTACTGTGATTTACGACCGGGATGGCCGAGAACGTGCGCGGTTGGAAGGCGGCGCGGACTGGAGCTCGCCCGAAGCCAAGGCTGTGCTCAATACGGTGCTCCAAATACGCAGCTGAAACCCTTTTGGGTTGACCAAAACTGATGTCCGGGGCCATCTTCTTGGTGCAATCGGCGTTCTTGGCTTCGCTATCCTTAGGCGCAGGCGTCCAAACCCTGCAAACGGACTAGTCGCTACCCCAGAATTGAGATTGTCCGAGGGCGTCGCCGTCCGGGCGATGTCCGCAACTGGAACGGCTCGTCAAGGAGACAGCGACATGTCCAACGGAACCGTAAAGTGGTTCAACACCACCAAGGGTTACGGCTTCATCCAGCCGGAAGGCGGCGGCGCGGACGTTTTCGTCCATGTCAGCGCGGTCGAAAAAGCGGGCCTGCGCGGCCTGAACGAAGGTCAGCGGGTGAGCTTTGAACTGCAGCAGGAACGCGGCAAGACCGCAGCGGTGAATTTGAAGGCGCTTTAAGTCCCCACACCGCAACAAGACTTTGTAAGGCGTCGGCTTGCGGGGGTCGGCGCCTTTTCCATGCCGCGCTCAACCTGCGCCCATTACCGCTTGCAACTGCATCGCGCGATTCGCGCCGACTATGCGTTCGAGACAGCCCGACCTGAAGTTGCGAATAATTCGCAATATCACTTGACGGCGCGCCGGGGCCTCTGATTTACAAGTTGCGAGTAATTCGCATTTGCAGAGGTTTTGTCGTGTCGGGGACGTCATTCAAAAATGCAGCTGAAAAAGTTTCGGTGACGCACGTCGGCAGGCAGACCAGGGCCGTCAAGGTCGCGACGCTGCTGGCGACGACGGCCTTGTCGCTGGCGGCGGTTGCGTCGCCCGTCCATGCGCAGGAAGCTGCGGGGGCCCAAGCCGGCGGCGCTATCCTGCTTGGGCCGGTGCGGGTGGAAGGGCAGGCGGCGGCTGCGGACGCCAATCCCTATGCCGACGCTGCGGCGCCCTATAAGGCCGATAGCCTGTCATCGAGTAAGTTCAGCGAACCGGTGCTGAATACGCCGCGGTCCGTCACGATCCTGACCAAGGAAGCGTTGGACGACAAGAACGCCACAACCCTGCGCGAGATCGGCCGTACCACCGCCGGCGTGACCCTAGGCACGGGCGAGGGGGGAAATGCCTTCGGGGACCGCTTCTTTATTCGTGGATTTGATGCCCGCAATGACGTGTTTGTCGACGGCGTTCGTGATCCGGGCGTGAGCATTCGCGAGAACTTCTTCACCGAACAGGTCGAGATTTTGCGCGGCCCAGCCTCATCCTTTGCCGGCCGCGGGACCACCGGCGGCGCGATCAATGTGGTGACCAAGCAGGCGCAGGACGCTGATTTCTATCGGGCTGAAGCCACGGTCGGCTTCAACGACGCGGGCAAGCGCGGGACGTTCGACGTCAACAAGGTGATCAATTCGATGCTGGATGTGCGCGTGAACGGCATGATCCAGGACTCCAAGGTCGCTGGACGTGATTTCACCACCGACAAGCGAAACGGCGTCGCCGGCGCTGTGACGTTCAGGCCTACCGACACGATCACGGTCAAGGCCGACTATTCGCACACCTACGTCTACGGCCTGCCCGACTTCGGCGTTCCCTATGATCAGCCTCTCCATCGTCCGGCTACGGAAGGGGTCATTTCCCGCAATAGCTATTTCGGCATCGTCAATCGCGACTTTACCCAGTCGACCCAGGACATGGGGACGCTGGATGTCGAGTGGCGGGTCAACAGCTGGCTGACGCTTGAAAACAAGGTCCGTCAAAGCCACTCGCTGCTCAACTATATCGGGACCATTCCGGAAAACCCCAGCGCCACCGGGGCCACAGCGCCCTTCTCTTCGAATGTGAACTTCTTCTCGGGCTACACCCAGCTCAACGCCCAAAGTCGCTATGAGCCCGTGAATGTCCTGGCGGATCAGCCGCAGGCGACGATCAAGTTCGACACGGGGCCTGTTCATCACACCGCAATTGCAGGGGGCGAGTTCTCCGGCGAGCGGATCGACATAGACACCTATACCGGCTTCACCTCAGAACTGACGACGGGCCCCGCCGCCTTTACCTCGGCAGGCGCGCCGATCGTGAGCGTCTACAATCCGACCCACTACCTATACGGGTCCGGCGTGGCCAAGCTGGCCGGCAACCCACTGCGATATCGGGTAAACACCAGTTCCGGTTATCTGATCGACACGGCCAATTACCAGGACGTCCTCATCCTCAACGCGGGCCTCCGATACGACGACTATCGGATCACGTCGGCCAACAAGACCAGTTCGCGGTCCGCTCAGTCGGGCATCACCAGCTACAATCTGGGCTTGGTCTACAAGCCGACGGCCATCGGCAGCGTCTATGTGGCCTATGCGACAGCGGCGAATCCGGTCGGCAGTGAACTGGATGCGACATCCAGCACCTACGGCGGCTTTGCGGCCACTCAGAACGTAGCGCAGATCTACTCGCCGGTGCGCAGCCGTTCGATTGAAGTCGGCGCCAAGTGGGAGCTATTCGACCGCCACCTTCTGGCGACCGCCGCAGCCTTCCAGAACGACATCACGAATGCGCGCGAGACCGCGCCGGCCAATTTGCCGGGCTATGCCAGCGGCCAGATCGTCGCCGGCGCCGCTTACCGCGTTCAGGGCCTCGATTTCGAAGCTGCGGGCAAGGTCACCGACAAATGGAGCGTCACCGGCGGGCTCGTGTTGATGGACACCAAGGTGATCCGTTCGATCGTGCCGACCAATGTCGGGCTCCCGCTGGCCAATGTCGCGCTGCAGTCGTTCAGTCTACTGACTAAATACCAGGCGACGAACTGGTTGGAGCTCGGTGGGCAGGGCGTCTATGATTCGCAGATCAAGGGCGGCTCGCTCTTGGCGGCCAACGGCGGCGTCGCTTATCCGAACGCGCCCAACCCGACCATCCTGCCGTCCTATTGGCGCTTTGATGTCTTCGCCGAAACGAAGATCGGGGCCCACGTGAAACTGAAACTCTACGCCCAGAACATCTTCAACAAGACCTACTATGACGCGCTCTATCAAAGCGCCGTGCCCTTCATCCAGGTCGCGCCGGGGCGCAGCGTCTCGCTGGTCGCGACTGTGAATTTCTAGGTCGCCCCGCATGTTGATCTGCATACCCGATGTTCTCAGCAAGCAGGATGTTGCGGATTTCCGCCGCATCATGGACGCCGAGTCATGGGAGGACGGACGCTCGACAGCCGGGGCGCAGTCGGCGGAAGTGAAACAGAACGAGCAGCTTCCGCCTGACGGAAAGACCTCGCGGCAACTGGGCGAGCGGGTTCTCAAGGCTCTGGCGGCCAACCCGCTGTTCATCTCCGCCGCCATTCCGCTGCACATCTTTCCGCCGCTGTTCAACCGCTACGGTCCTGGACAGTTCTTCGGCGAACATGTCGACAATTGTGTCCGGGGCGACCACCTGACGGGCCTGCGCATCCGCACCGATCTTTCCGTCACCCTGTTCCTGTCTGAGCCGGATGAGTACGATGGCGGCGAACTGGTCATCGACGAATACAACGGCTCGCAACGGATCAAACTGCCGGCGGGACATCTGGTCCTCTACCCGTCGACCAGCCTGCACATGGTCACCCCGGTCACGCGGGGCGCGCGGGTTTCGTCGTTTTTCTGGCTGCAGAGCATTGTGAAGGAAACCCATGCGCGTCGCCTGATTTTCGATATGGACAATGCGATCCAACAGCTCGTCGCGCGCCTCGGCCGCAATGATCCTGAAGTTCGAGCGCTGACGAATATCTATCACAACCTCGTACGCTACTGGGCGGAGCTGTGACGATGCATGTCAGACCTCCGTCGCTCAATGCGCGAATTTGGCCCATCCCTGATCATAAAATGCGAGTTATGTCATGACTTTAGCGGACGGCGTCCTGCCGCACGACCTGTCTGTTTGGGCGATGTTCGTTCATGCCGATAGTGTCGTCAAAGTGGTCATCATCGGGCTGGCGCTGGCCTCGGTGGTCACCTGGACCGTCCTGCTCGCCAAGAGCCTGGAACTGACGCGAGCCACCCAGGAGCAGCGCCGCGTGCTTGAGCGGGTGAGCGAGGCGCGGACGCTTGCCTCGGCCGCAAGCGAGCTCGGCCGCGACAGCCCGGCGGCGGCCCTGGTGGTGGCGGCCGAGGTCGAGTTGCGCCTGTCCATTCGGGTGCTGGATGATCGCGATGGCGTCAAGGAGCGCGTCGTCTCGCGGCTGGAGCGCTTGGAGGCGGCGGCCGGGCGGCGAATGGTGAAGGGAACGGGCGTTTTGGCCACCATCGGCGCCACCGCGCCCTTTGTCGGCCTCTTCGGCACGGTCTGGGGCATCATGAACTCATTCATCGGCATCGGCCGCTCGCAGACCACCAATCTGGCGGTGGTTGCGCCAGGCATCGCGGAGGCTTTGCTGGCGACAGCCTGCGGCTTGGTGGCCGCCATTCCCGCCGTGGTGATCTACAACCATTTCGCGCGCCAGACCGTGAGCTACCGGGCGCTGGTGGCTGATACCTCGGCGGCGGTGCTGAGGTTGGTGTCGCGCGATCTGAGCGCCGGTGTGGCCGGGGTTCATGTCGCCAAGGCTGATCGCGCGGCGGAGTAGCCTGATGGCGCTGAAAATTCACCACGGCGACGAGGACCTGACGGAAATCCATGAGATCAATGTCACGCCGTTCATCGTCGTGATGCTGGTCCTGCTGATCATCTTCATGGTGGCGGCGCCGCTAATGACCACCGATGTTCATGTGGACCTACCGGCCTCCACCGCCCAGCAGCAGCCTCGACCCGACACCCCGATCTTCCTGACCATCAAGGCCGATCACAGCCTGTACCTGAACCAGGGCATGGTGACCAAGGATGGCCTGGCCGGCGCGCTCGATGGCCTGACGCATGGCGACAAGGACCAACGGGTGTTTCTGCGGGCGGACAAGACCGTGGACTACGACACCCTGATGCAGGCCATGAACAGCCTGCGGGCGGACGGTTATCTCAAAGTCGCCCTCGTCGGTCTGGATCAGGCCGCGCCGTGACCACGGCGTCTCGGCACAGCCTCGAGCGCCCCGATGGGGAGGCCGCCCGCTGGGGCTGGTGCTTTGCATTCGTCGCGACGTTGCATGTCCTGTCTTTGGTCTTGCTGGGCCTGTCGCTGCGGCCGGCTATCATGGCGGCTGCCGCCCCGCCGCCCAGCGTCATGGTCGACATGGCGCCCCTGCCCGCGCCGCCAAGCCCGCCGCAGGTGGCGCCTCGCCCTCAGCCTCGGCGCGCCGAGGTCCCGAGGCCCTCTGAGATCGTCACGCTCCCCAAACTGCCCAGCGTCGCGACGGCCGCTGTTGCCGTGCCCCCGGAACCGGAAAAGCCGGCGCCGCCTGCACCGTCCCCCGTCGTCGCCCCGCCTCCGGCCGCCTTGCCTCCATCCAAGGCCATCCCGACTTGGCAAGGTCTGGTGCTGGGTCAGTTGGAGCGGTTCAAGCGCTATCCGTCAGACGCACAGTTCCATCGCCAGCAAGGCGTCGTATGGCTGCGGTTCACCATGAGCCGCGACGGCAAGGTCCTGTCTGCCGGCGTCGACAAGGGCTCCGGCTACGACGCGCTCGACGCGGAGGCCCTGGCCCTCGTCAAGCGGGCTCAGCCCTTGCCCAAGCCGCCACCCGAAGTCGCGGGAGATAGACTTGAACTGGTGGCGCCGGTTGAGTTCTTCCTCAAGGGGCGTCGGTGAGCGTCCTCGCGTCCACGAGCTAAAACCCCAGCTCCGCCCTCAGCGCCGCCGCGCTGGTTCCGCTTTGTCGAATCTCCGCCAGGGTCTGGGCGTGATCGCGCTTGGCCAGGCGGCGACCGTCCTCGCCAAGCACCAGGCGATGGTGGCGGTAGGTCGGCGCCGGAAGCCCCAGCAGGGCCTGCAACAGGCGCTGGATATGAGCCGATTCGTGCAGGTCTTCGCCTCGGATCACATGGGTCACACCCTGCAAGGCGTCGTCCACCGTCACCGCCAGGTGATAGGCCACGCCCACATCCTTGCGCGCCAGCACCACGTCGCCCGCCGCTTCGGGGCGCGCCTGGATCAGGCCGTGCTCGCCGTTCGGCCCCCGGCCTTCCTCAAGGAAAGACAGCGCCGCCCAGGCCTCTTCGCCCAGGGCGCCGCGGGCGGCGTCCAGCGACAGACGCCAGGCGAACGACTGCCCTTCGGTCAGACGGCGGTCCTCTTCCGCCTTGGGCAAAGGTCCTCCACGAAAGGCCTCGCCCGGCTCGTGCGGCGCCCGGCCGATATCGTCGAGGATCTCGCGCCGGGTGCGGAAGCAGCGATAGACCAAGCCGCGCGCGATCAGTCCGTCCAGGGCCGAGCGATAGTCGTCCATATGCTCGGACTGGCGGCGAACAGGCTCTTTCCACGCCAACCCCAGCCAGGCCAGGTCCTCAAAGATCGCCGCCTCATGCTCGGGGCGGCTGCGGGTGCGGTCGATGTCTTCACTACGCAGCAGCAAGCGCCCGCCCGCCGCCTGGGCCGCCGCCTGCGCCGTCAGGGCTGAGAAGGCGTGGCCCCGGTGCAGCCGTCCGGTGGGCGAGGGCGCAAAGCGTGTGGTGAAGTCGCCGGTCATTGAAGCCCTGTCGCCGAGGCGCCCGTTTTTCGCCCCGCGTCATGGAGCTGTCGCGCTTTTTCGCCTAAGATTCAGGGTGACCATATAAGTCCTTGATTCTCGATTTAAGAATCTGGCTTGTTGGTCGCCGCTAGAGGCAAGGAGGCGCGTCTTCAGTCCTGTCGTTCGCAAATGTCGTGGCCTGAACGGCCGACCGGAGGGTCCTAACCATGCAGGTGGTTAAGCGCCCCCCGTCGGGCTGTCCCGCCCTTGTGCTGAACGCGGACTATCGGCCGCTGTCTTATTATCCCCTGTCGCTGTGGCCCTGGCAGGAAGTGGTCAAGGCTGTGTTCCTGGACCGGGTGGACGTGATTTCCACCTACGATCAGGTGGTCCATTCTCCCTCCTTCGAGATGCAGCTGCCCAGCGTGGTCTCGCTCAAGCACTATGTGGCCCAGGACCGGCCCCCGGCCTTCACCCGGTTCAACCTGTTCCTGCGCGACGCCTTCAGCTGCCAGTATTGCGGCTCGGGCGATGATTTGACCTTCGACCACCTGATCCCCCGCTCGCGCGGCGGGCGCACCACGTGGGAGAACATCGTCACCGCCTGTTCGCCCTGCAACCTGACCAAGGGCGGGCGCACGCCGCGCGAAGCCCATATGCAGCCGTTCCATTACCCCGCCCGGCCCACCAGCTACGACCTGCAGGAAAACGGCCGCCGCTTCCCGCCCGGCCACCTGCACGAAAGCTGGCTGGACTACCTGTACTGGGACATCGAGCTGGAGGCTTAGGGGGCGAAGCTATAAAGGGTGTTCCCTCGGGGTTCTGCGGCGGGCGCGCAGGCGGCGGATCGTCGTCATAGGGCGTCTTGGATGTCCCCGTCGCGTCGGGCCGTACCGTGCTGGCCAGGGGCGAGGCTTTTTGGGATCACCTTTGCGGGCGCTCGCGAGGCTGTGCAGCCGCCGTCGATCCCCTCCTCCGAGCCCCGGTGATGAACTCGGCGCCTTGCACTCAGTCAAACGGACAAAGCGAATCCAACGCCATCGGCGGGCACGTCAAACCGCCGATGGCCGTAAAGGTCTAATATCTAAAGCATTTTAAGCGTTGGGTCGGCGCCGGACTAGGTGCCTATTGGTGGATTCGGGTGATCTTTGTGCCCTGCAAGGTCAGGTCGGCCATCAGGCCTTTTCCGTTGAACGGGAAGGCGTAGACGTCCTGCGACAGGGTCGTGGTGTTCGCTTCGGTCGCAGCGCCTTTGTTGATCACGGTGATGCTGGGCCCCGTGCCGGCGGAGAAGCCGTCGCTCTTCTTCAGATAGTCCAGGGCGCTGTCGGTCATGAAGAACAGGGCGTAGGCGAAGTCCTGGGCGCCGATCTGTAAGCCCCAGGACCCGCCCGTGATGTTGTAATAGCCGACCGGTTTGCCGGCCCTCAGCAGAACACCGTTGCCTGTCTGGGCGCCGAACACTAATCCGGCCTTGAGGATCGAGGGGAACACCAGCACGGCCTTGGCGTGCTTGGCGATGAAACGCGCGCGGGCGTCACCGGCCTCCAGTTCACGCAGGGCGGAAATGCCCTTGGCGGCCAGCTTGTCGCGGGAGGCCGCATGGGCGGACGAGGCCATCACAGGGCCGATGGGGGCAGCTAAGGCCAGGGCCGCAGCCGTAAGGGTTCGACGCGTGAGTTGCATGGGGGGTCTCCTTGTGAATGCCCGCTAAAGGCCAAACGCGCGGTGGAAAGAACCGTTGCCGGGGCGCTCGCCCCTTTTGGCCGGCCAGCCTAAATCGGCCGCCGCAAACAGTAAACGAGCCAGGCCTGGCCTGGCTCGCTTCGCTGTTTCTTGGCGTCCTAGAAGTAGGCCCTGTCGTGGCCACGCCAGTAGTATCGGCGGCCGTGGTCGTAATAGACCCGGTGGTGGCGATACCAGTGAATGTTCGGACCGCCGACAACGGCGCCGATTATGGCGCCGCCTACGGCGCCCGGAGGGCCCGCGACGACGGCGCCGGAGGCCGCGCCGATGGCTGCACCTGAGGCGGGACCGGCGAGTGCGGGAGCCGCCATGCCGGCCAGGACGCCGGCGGCGGCGAAGGCGAGAAGCGTCTTATGCATGTTCATTGTCCTTTCTGGCCGGGGCCGGCGCCGACGGACGGCGTCGACGCTTCCGGCGAGAAAGGAACGTGCTTTTTTGCAGTTGGTTTCGCATCGAGTCGTGGTCTCGCGCTCGCCGGCATGTTTGGCGTTAGAGCCCGTTCCGAAAAGTGCGAACCGGCTTTCGGACTAAACGCGTGTCGATACAGAACACCGATAGCGGCCAGGACCCGCCGGCGGGCCTTATTGAGCTAGATCTTTTCGGCGGTCTTGATCGCCGCGCGGCAACCCGCCCGGATCATCGCCGACAGCAAGGCATAGGCCGGCGCCGCGTGCGCGCCCTGCTCCACGGCCTCGACCTGATGAACCAACTCGTCGTCGCGAAAGCGCGACAGGGTCTGGGCCAGCTCAGGTTCGCTGTGCGCCAGCTCCTCCACCTGTTCGGCGTAGTGCTGTTCGATCACCGACTCCACCGCCTCGGTGCAGGCGTGGGCGGCTTTTTCGCCCATCAGCGCCGTGCCGGCGCCCAGGGCGAACGCCGCCGCACGCCATAGGGGGGACAGCAGACTCGGCCGCGCTTTGCGCGCGCTCAGCAGGGCCTCGAAAGCGGCCAGGTGTTCGGCCTCCTGCGCGCCCATGGCCTGCATTCGCCCGGCGATCGCCGCCGTCCCGGGGGAGACGCCAAACACGGCGGCCTGGGCGCGGTAAATCTGCACCGCGGCCACTTCTCCCGCGTGGTCCACGCGCAGAATCTCGTCCAGGCGCGCCTTAGGGGCGCCCAGGCCGGGACGTGGAGGAATGGGGCGTTCAGTCATCCTGACGATCCCGATCCGTGCGCGCGGCGGCGGTGAGGCTCAGGCCCGCCAGCCCTAAGGAGATCAGCACGTTCCAGCCGGCCATCGACAGGCCAAGCATGCGCCAGGCGGCTTCATCGCAGCGCGGCGGGGCGAACTTGGCTCCGTCCAAAAAGGCTTGAAGTCCGGCCGCGTCGACCGTTCCGCCGCCGCTGCAGGTGGTGGGACCCGGCCACCACTTCCACTCGGCCCCCGCATGATAGGCGGCGATGCCAGCGCCGGTCAGGAACACCAGGGCCAGGATCACATCGGCGGCCCGGCCCAACCAAGGCTGGCGCAGATACATCAGGGCAAAGCCGATCAGACCCGCTCCCAACGCCGCCCAATAGACATCGCGTTGATAGTAGCAAAGCGTGCACGGCGACAGCCCGCCGAAGCGTTCAAAAGCGTGAGCAATAGCCAGCATGGCCGCCGCAGCGCAGGCGGCGGCGAGGGGCCAAAGCTTCAAAACCTGTTGGAGCACGGATGACATGGCGCTGTGATAGCGCTCCATGCCAAATCGCCCAAGCCCATAAGCGGACGGGGCGAACTCAGCCCGTCCGGGGCCGTCTGAATCAGCAGGCCTGACGCCCCTCAAGCAGATGCAATCCGACCAGCGCCGCCACGATCAGAACGAGGGCGCCGATGACCAGGGCCGTCAGGTGGCGGTCGATCATGGCCTTGGCGTGGGGATGGCGCAGCACGGTCGCTTCCAGGAAGAACCGACCCCCCCGCGTCACGAAGGACGCGCCGATGAACACCGGCAGGGAAAAGTGGGCCAATCCGGAGGCCAGCGTGACCAGCATATAGGGCACCGGCGTGACCCCCTTGACCAGGATCACCGCCAGGCCCCAGCGGGCGAACAGGCACTGGAACGCCGTCAAGGCCTCCGGATGGCCGGCCAGGGTCAACACCTTGACCGCCAGAGGTCCGGCGAAATAGCCCAGCCCATAACCGATGCACCCGCCCGCGACCGAGCACACGGTGCATACCGCCGCGTACAGCCACGCCCGCTCAGGCCGGGCCAACACCATGGGCGCCAGCATCACGTCGGGCGGTACAAACGGAAACGTGGCCTCCACCACGGCGATGGCCCCCATGGCCGGCAAGGCCCAGCGTCCAGCGGCCAAGCCCATGGCCCAGTTATAAAGGGGACGCAGCATTCAGCCTCCAGCGATCCAGCTTAGGCGAGGGCCTAGCAGGCTTTGCCGCCGGCGTCACCGCGTTGGCGGCGTGAGAAGAATAGCGCCAAGCGGCTAAACATCTTCCTTCCGCCCAAACCCGCGTTGACGAACCGCGCGGCCTGACTAGAGTGCGCGCCCTTACGCCCACCGCCTGAGCGGGCCCCAGTGGCGAAATGGTAGACGCGGTAGACTCAAAATCTATTGTCGAGAGACGTGCTGGTTCGAGTCCGGCCTGGGGCACCATCCTATTTCGTTCTTTGAGCGTTCAGGGACGATCTTATTGATCCGCACCATGGGTTGGACGTGGGTCCAGGGCTGTGCGATCCGGCGGGCGCGCGTCCTATTTTGGCGCCGCCGTCACCTGAATAACCGCATTTCGGATCGGCGACAGTCTTAACCCTACCGCCCTCCAGTTATAGCTGACCGCTTAGCGGTTGCGGTTAAGCATGGATTTGCGCGTTTCAGGGGAATCTGGTGGCAATGCTGTATCGCCGGCGCATCACTAAGCGTCACCGGACAATTTTTATGATCACGGGGGCGGGTTTTCGTCGGCCTGACGCAAACCAAGCGCAATGATAAGGACGGAATGGGGACTGGCTGGGGGCGATTGCTTGGTTAATCGCGCTCAAATCATGGGGCGGACATCGGTGCCGGGTTGGGCGTCGCCTTAACCCTGGTCATCGGTCCGATGGTTCGGAGGGTGTCATGCGTACTGTTAGAGGACCTTTGTTCAAACCGCTCGACATCGCCTTGATGGTCGGGTTTGCCATGGCCTTCGTGCTGTTGACCAGCCTCAGGCTGGCCTGAACCTAGGCCGCGCTGCTGACGCGTCGAGCTGACGATTGGGCCTTGGCGCGCGAGTCAAGGGCCAGATTGATCGCCTGCAGCAGGCGCTCGGGCTTGATCGGCTTTTCCACCACGGCGCACATCCCGGCCGCAATATAGCCGCGTGCGTCTTCTGGATCGACGTTGGCCGTCAGGGCCACAATCGGCGTCTGGCCGACGGCCCCGTCCAGGGCGCGAATGGTCTGGGTGGCGGTCACGCCGTCCATGCGCGGCATCTTGATGTCCATCAAGATCAGGTCGAACCGGCCGCTCTGCACAGCCTCAACGGCCTCCAGGCCGTCTTCCGCCGATTCAGAGGTACAGTCGAACATTTCAACCAGGGCCTCGGCCACCATGCGGTTGGTCGCGTTGTCGTCCACTACCAGAATGTGCGCGGCCACAGGGGCGGCGCCGATAGAGGGCGTGGCGTTGGTCTGGGCCACCGGGGCGATCAGGTCGAACACCACGGTCACGCCCTGGCCGACATTGCTTTCGGCGCGGATGGCGCCGCGCATGCATTCCACCAGTTCACGCGTCAGGGCCATGGACAGGCCCGAGGCGCCGCGCCGGCTGTCTCCGGCGTCCGCCCGCTCGAAAATGCGGGCCAGCTTGGCGGACGGCAGACCGGGACCCGTGTCGCGCACGCGGCCTTCCAGCACCAGATCCTCGCCTTCGCGGCGGGCTTTCAGGCTGGCTTCCACCGCTCCTGAGCGCGTGTAGCTGAGGGCGCTGCCGATTAGATTGTCAAACACCTGCAGCAGGCGCACAGGATCGAGCATGGCCTGCACGTCCGGGTCGCCGTCGTAGGACACCAGCAGGCTGACGCCGGCTTGCTGGGCCTGATGGCCCCAAGACTCTTGCAGCCGGTCGGCGACGCCGCGCAGCAGCACCGGTTCGGGATAGAGCTCCAGCAGGCCTTCCTCCGCCTTGGTCAGGTCCATGGAATCCGACAGTAGCCGCAGCAGGCCCTCGGCCGAGGCGCGGATCGATCCGACCTGGGCCAGGGCGTCCACGCCCATGGGCTGGCGTTGAAGCATTTCGGCCATGGCGATGACGCCGTTCAGCGGGGTGCGGAATTCCATGCCCAGCAACTCGACGCAGCGGCGCTTGTGCTCGCTCATGACTTCGGAGATTCGTTCGGCGTCGCTTACAGCCTGAACGGCCTGGTCCACGCTGCGCTCGCGCTCGGCGCTGTCGCCGACCAGCCGCTCGACCAAATCGGGCAAGTGACCCAAGCCGAAGTATGCGCCGTCCTTGAGCACGACGTATATGTCGCGCCGGATATCGCGGTCCGCCAGCAGGGCGCGGCACACACTGTCCGATGGAGCGGCGGCGTCCACGATCAGCGGGTCGGCGAATATGAGTGAGGCGATAGCGCTATCGGCTAAACCGTCCTGCATCGCCTTGGCGATGACGCGGCGTTCGATCACGCCCACGATGACGCCGTCCGAGCACACCGCAAAGGCCTGGGCCAGCGGGGCCGCCCGAAAGCTTTTGTCGAGCTTGGAAACCCGGGCGTCCGGGGAGACCGGAAGGCTCTGCTCGGCGATACTGGCGATAAGCGTCATGGGACAACTGGGCTAGGGTTTCACGGTGACGCTACCCCGTTATCTTTGCTAATAAGTTAAACTGGCTGGCTTTTTTGCAGGTGGACAGATTATTGTCGTCGTAAGTCTGCAATACGTCGTTCTGGATATATTCTGTTAACTAAATCGGTCAGGGTTCATCGGTCTGTTCTTCGATCCAGCGAAGAAATTCAGAATTACTGGCGTCTGGACTAGGGGCTAACGCAATAAAACACGGCGTTTCATAGGGGTGGCGGGCCAAAATCAACTCGCGCAGGGCCGGCGCGCAAGACCTGCGTGTTTTCAACAACATGGGCGTCTCTGCATGTTGCGCTGCGGCGCCTTTCCAGCAATAAATCGAATTTATCGGGGCCAGGATATTGGCGCAGGCCGCAAGTCTGGCTTGAACAGCGGCCAATCCCGCCGCCTGCGCGGTTTCGGCGTCGGGCCAGGTGGTGTAGACAAGCAGCATCTCTTCCATGGTCGGCTCCCGATCCGTCCCGGCCCCAGGGCAGGCAAAAATTCGCATGTCGACCGTTCCTTCGCCAGGGGAAGCCGCGCTGGTGCTGTTTTCCGGCGGCCAGGATTCCACCGTTTGCCTGGCCTGGGCCCTGGAGCGCTACGCTTGGGTGGAAACGGTCGGCTTCGACTACGGTCAGCGCCACGGCGTGGAGATGGTCGCTCGCGAAAAGGTGCGCGAGGACCTGATCGCCCGCTTTCCGGCCTGGGCCGCTCGTCTGGGGCCTGACCACCGGCTGGATCTGCGCGGCTTTGGCGCTGTAGCGGAATCGGCCCTGACCGCGCACCGGGCTATCGAAATGACCGAACGGGGTCTGCCCTCCACCTTCGTGCCGGGTCGCAACCTGGTGTTCTTCGTGTATGCCGCCGCCCTGGCTGACCGGCGCGGTCTGCCCGTGCTGGTGGGCGGCATGTGCGAGACCGATTATTCGGGCTATCCGGACTGTCGGCGCGAGACCCTGGACGCCCTGCAACAGGCGCTGAACCTGGGCATGGAGCGGCATTTCGCTTTGGAGACCCCGCTCATGTGGTTGACCAAGGCCGACACCTGGGCCCTGGCCAAAAGCCTCGGCGGCGAGCCCCTGATCGCGCTGATCCTGGAGCACAGCCACACCTGTTATCTCGGCGAGCGCGGCGTACGCCACGTCTGGGGCTATGGCTGCGGAACCTGTCCGGCGTGCGAGCTGCGCCAGGGCGGCTATCGGGACTGGAACGACACGGGGCGCCCGGCGCTGGACGCCGTCCCGTGACCTACGCCGTCAAGGAGATCTTCCTCACCTTGCAAGGCGAGGGCGGCCAGGCGGGTCGTCCGGCGGTGTTCTGCCGTTTTGCCGGTTGTAACCTCTGGTCGGGCCGCGAGCGGGATCGCGACCAGGCGGTCTGCAATTTCTGCGACACCGATTTCGTCGGCACGGATGGCGAGGGCGGCGGCAAGTTCGAAGTCGCGCAGGATTTGGCCACTGCCATCGCCGCCGCCTGGGGTCCGGGCCGGGAGGGACGGATGGTGGTGCTGACCGGCGGCGAGCCCCTGCTCCAGCTGGACGCGCCATTGATTGACGCCTTGCACGGCGCCGGCTTCTTGATCGCGGTGGAAACCAACGGGACTTTGCCCGCGCCCGACGGGATCGACTGGCTATGCGTCAGTCCCAAGGCCGCCGCGCCGCTGGCCCAGACCACGGGCCAGGAGCTGAAGCTGGTCTATCCTCAGTCGGGGGTCGATCCGGCGCGCTTTTTGGGCCTGGATTTCGAGCGTTTCTACCTGCAGCCGATGGACGGTCCGGCGCGCCAAGCCAACACCGAAGCGGCGATCGCCTATTGCCTTGCCCACCCTCGCTGGCGTTTAAGCGTGCAAACGCACAAATACCTCGGCATCGCCTGAGCCTCTTCGGGCCGGACCCCATGGACGAACCTGTTTTTGAAATCACCAAGGCGGCCCAGTTCGACGCCGCCCATGCCCTGGCCGAAGGCCCGCCGGACAGCCGCTATCGGCGCCTGCACGGCCATTCCTTCCGCGTGGAAGCCTCCGTGCGTGGACAGGCCCAAGGCGAAGTCGGCTGGGTGACCGACCTCGGCGCCTTGGACGACGCCCTGCGGTCCCTGGCGGCGGAGCTGGACCACGGAATGCTCAATGAAAAGCCGGGGCTGGCCAGCCCGACTCTGGAAAACCTCTGCCTCTATTTCGCCCAGCGCCTGAAGCCGCTCTATCCCGGCCTGTCCCGCGTGGTGGTTTCTCGCCCGACCATCGGCGAAAGCTGCACGCTGAAACTTTAGGGCTTGCGATAGTCAGATCTGGCGGCGCCTATGGCAGGTGTAGCGAATTGAAAATAGAACCACGAAGCTCACGAAGAACACGAAGAACACGAAGATAAACAACCTCGTCATCCTCGGAAAATGCGGAGCATTTGTCCGAGGACCCAGCCGCTCCAGGCTTTAAGCCGGGCGACAGAATTCGCGTTGAGGTCCTCACTGCTGGGTCCTCGGGCTCGCCCTACGGGCGCCCCGAGGATGACGAGTTTTTTTATCTTCGTGAGCTTCGTGGTTCAATGATCTTGGTTCCGGCTGGCGCCGGGCGAGCCTTAAGACCTTCCCCGCCCGCCCGGCGTAAAAGCCCCGCCGCCCGTCTGGGCGCGGTGCATCAGCAGGGCGTCGGCCAGGGCCAGGGCGGTCATGGCTTCCACCACGGGCGCGGCGCGCAGGGCCACGCAGGGGTCGTGACGGCCGGTGGTGCGCACCTCGATCTGATCACCCGCCTCATTGATCGATTGACGGGGCTTCAGGATCGATGAGGTCGGCTTGAACGCAACGCGCGCGGTCACCGGTTGGCCGGTGGTGATGCCGCCCAGGATGCCGCCCGCGTGGTTGGACAGAAATTCCACCTGACCATCCGCGCCCATACGCATTTCGTCGGCGTTATCTTCGCCCGAAAGCTCAGCGGAGCCGAAGCCCGCGCCGATCTCCACGCCCTTGGCGGCGTTGATCGACATGAGGCCCGCCGCCAGTTCCGCGTCCAGCTTGGCGTAGATTGGCGCCCCCCAACCGGCGGGCGCGCCCGTGGCTTCCACCTCGACCACCGCGCCGACCGATGAGCCGGCCTTGCGGATGTCGCCCAGGTAGTCCTCCCACACCGGGACGGTTTCAGGGTCCGGGCACCAGAAGGGGTTTTGCGTGGTTTGGAACCAGTCCCAGCGGGCGCGGTCGATCTTGAGCTTGCCCACCTGCACCAGCGCCGCACGAACGGTCACCTCCGCGCCGAGGATCTTGCGGGCGATGGCGCCCGCCGCCACCCGCGCGGCGGTCTCACGCGCGGAGGATCGTCCGCCGCCGCGATAATCGCGCACGCCGTATTTGGCGAAATAGGTGAAGTCCGCATGGCCCGGGCGGAAGGACTGGGCGATGTCGCCATAGTCCTTTGAGCGCTGGTCCACGTTCTCGATCAAGAGCGAGATCGGCGTTCCGGTGGTCACCTGACCGTTTGTGCGCGCGTCCTCGAATACGCCGGACAGGATGCGCACCTGGTCAGGCTCTTGCCGCTGGGTGACGAACTTGGAGGTTCCGGGCTTGCGCTTGTCGAGCCAGACCTGGATGTCGCCCGCCGTCAGCGGCAGGCCCGGCGGGCAGCCGTCGACCACGCAGCCGAGCGCCGGCCCGTGGCTTTCGCCCCAGGTCGTTACGCGCAACAGATGGCCAAAGCTGTTGTAGGACATGGCCCGGGGTTTAGAGCAAAGCCGAAAATTCCTCCACCGCTTTAGCGGGGGAGCATTAGGCCGCCCACGACGCGGTGAAGCGGCGCAGGAGCGACTTGGCCGGGGTGTCGGCCAGGGCTGGGTCGTGTTGTAGGCGCAGGTATAGGTGTCCGCGCGGGCGGGTCTCAGTGGCGGGCAGGCCTTCGCCGGGTGCGCGGAACAGGCCTCGGCTGGCGGAGCTGCGCGAAATCCACAGGCTGCGGCGGCCGAACGGGGTGGTCACTTCAAGTCGCCCGCCGGCTTTCAGAAACGCCTCATTGACCGGCACCGTTAGCCACAGATCGTCGCCGTGCACCTCCACGCCGGGCTCGGGTGCGATCGACACCGTGATGCGTTCTTCCCCGCCCGCCGCAAAGCGGGCGATGTCGCCCGAGCGCAGCCCCGGCGGCAGCTTGATCTTGCCCTGGCGTCCGCCCGCCAGGCGCACGGTTTTGGTCACGCCTAGGAAGGCCTCAGCGACGCTGATCCGAAGGACCGGATATTGCGCCTTGTCGGTTTGTTGGGCTGGCGGTTCGGCGACGGGCTCTGGCCGGTCGGCCGTCTGGACCATGGCGCTGAGCAGGCGGTAGGCGTCCAACACCCGGCGAAACTCGGCGGGATCGCCGCCCCGGTCCGGGTGGGCCGCCTTGGCCGCACGGCGGAACGCCGAGCGCACCGCCTCGGGCGCGGCGTCTGAGGCCACGGCCAGCAGGGCGCGGGCCTGGGCGGCCGTTTTGATCTCGGTCCGATTGGCGCTTGGCTTAGTCATCGGCCGTCCATCAGCCACGGCGATGGTCAAGGTCTGGTTAAGCCCCGTTCGCAAGGGCCGATGGGGTCGGCTATAAGGGGCCATGAGCCGGCCCGACGACTTGATTCCGAAAAGCCCCAGCGAGGCGGACTATCTGGAACACCAGATGGAGGCCGCAGCGAAAGACAGCTTGCCTGAGACCGGCGATCCCATCGCCCTGTTCGAGGCCTGGCTGGCCGAGGCCCATGACCGCGAGCTCAACGACCCCAATGCGGTCGCCGTCGCTACGGTGGATGCGGAGGGCCTGCCGGACGTGCGCATGGTCTTGCTCAAGGACGTCGACCAGCGCGGCTTTGTTTTCTACACCAACAGCCACAGCGCCAAGGGTCTGCAGCTGGCCGCCAACCCAAAGGCCGCTCTACTGTTCCATTGGAAGTCCCTGCGGCGGCAGGTGCGGGTGCGCGGCTCGGTCGAACAGGTCAGCGCCGAAGAAGCCGACGCCTATTTCGCCCGACGCGCCCGCTCCAGCCAGATTGGGGCCTGGGCTTCAGACCAGTCGCAACCCCTGCCTGAGCGCCACGCCCTGGAAAAGAATGTCGCAGCCGCCGCGCTGAAGTTTGGCCTGGGTCCTGTGCCGCGTCCGCCGCACTGGACCGGCTATCGCGTGGCGCCGACCCTGATCGAGTTCTGGCGCGACCGGCCGTTCCGCCTGCATGAACGCCTGGCCTATCGCCGTGAGGGGTCGGGCTGGACTGTGAGCCGGTTGTTCCCTTGAATTTACCAACGGCGGAAGGTGAGGGCTTGGCCGCCGTCTCCGCCTGGTTGGCGGCGCAGGCCGACGCGGTGATCCAGACCCATATCGGTCAGGTGTTCCTGATCGGCGAGCACGCCTTCAAGCTGAAGAAGGCGGTCAATTTCGGCTACCTGGATTTTTCGACCTGCGAGCAGCGCGCCTGGGCCATAGGCCGTGAGCTGGAGCTGAACGGGCGCACCGCGCCGGACATCTATCAGGCGGCGCCCTGGGTCACCCGCCAAGACGGGCGCCTGGCGCTGGACGGGCCGGGTGAACGGTTGGAAGCGGTGCTGCGGATGCGCCGGTTCGATCCGGAGGCGGTGCTGTCAAATCAGCCCGACATTGTGCGCGGGGATTTCGCCGAGACCCTCGGCCGCGACATCGCCCGTTTTCATGCGGGCGCGCAGGTGCAGCCGGGCGCCGGCCTGGGCTATGTCATCAACTCCAACGCCGAACATCTGCGCGTGCTGGCTGCGGACTTGGGCGCCGAGGCCGTGAATGACCTGATCGGCCGGACGGACGTCGAGTTTGGCCGCCTCAGGCCAATGCTCGACGCCCGCGCGGCGGCGGGACAGACGCGCGACTGTCACGGCGATTTGCACCTGGGCAATATCCTGGCGGAAGGCGGCCGGGCCACGCCCTTCGACTGTATCGAGTTCAACGACGCCCTCAGCCGGATCGACGTGCTGTACGACCTGGCCTTCCTGCTGATGGACCTGATCCATCGCGGACAGGACGCCGGCGCCAATCGCGTGCTGAACGGCTATCTCGATGAAGCGGCGCGGACCTTCGGCCAAGCGCCGTTCGAGGGCCTCGCCGCCCTGCCGCTGTTTCTGTCCGTGCGGGCCGGCGTGCGGACCCATGTGAGCGCCCATATGGGGCAGATGGACGAGGCGCGCGCCTATCTGGCGGCGGCCTTGCGCCATCTTGAGCCGGGGGGTGCATCACTGACCGCAGTGGGCGGCCTGTCGGGTTCGGGCAAATCGACCTTCGCCCGCGCCCTGGCGCCCGCTCTCGGCGCGCCGCCCGGCGCGGTGGTCTTGCGCAGCGACGAGATCCGCAAGCGTTTGTGGGGCCGCGCGCCTACGGAACGCTTGCCTGAAGAGGCCTACGCGGCCGGACAGAGCGAGCGGGTCTATGGCCGGATGCTGCGCGAGGCCGGGCTTGCCCTGACAGCGGGCCGGGCGGTTGTGCTGGACGCAGTATTCCTTCGGCCCGAGGAGCGCCAGGCGGCTGAAGACCTGGCGCGCCGCGCCGGTGTCCCGTTCGACGGCGTCTGGGTGCAGGCCTCACCCGAGGTCATGGCCGCTCGCATCGAGGCCCGCATCGGCGATGCCTCGGACGCGGACCGACGCGTGCTGGATGAACAGCTCGCGCGCGATCCGGGGCCCATTACCTGGCGATGCGCGACCTCTCACGGCTCCGCCGTATCGACCCCCTCAACGACCGACCGCAGATAATCCACGTGCCGGCGGAAGGCCCGCCGTCCGGCCGGGGTGACGGTGGCCCGGGTGCGCGGCCGCTTGCCGACAAAATCCTTGGCGATCTCCAGATAGCCCGCTTTTTCCAGGGACGTCAGGTGACTGCCGAGGTTGCCGTCCGTGGCCTGGGTGATGGTTTTGAGTCGGGAGAATTCCAGAGGCTCGCCATCACGCTCGGCATAGAGGGCCGCCATGATCTTCAGCCGCAGGGGCTGGTGGATAAGGTCGTCGCCGGACATGCTCAAGCCTTCCTCAGCCACAGGCCGCCCAGGAACAGGCCGATTCCGCCGACAGCGGCCATCCAGTAATTGAGGCCGTGCGGGATCAGATAGATTCCGGCAAAGGACGCCGCGAACATGGCCGCGCCGATCCACGCCATTCTGGGCATCCGCCAAAGGCCTATCATGATGTAGGCGAAGCCAATGACCATGCCAGGGTAGATCATGTAGGGGGCTGAGGATGAGGCATGAAAGAAATGCTCTGTCGCGGCCTCGAAGGCGATGATCGCAACCGCAGCGGCGGCCGGCTTCCAGCTGCGGCGCCTCACCCCGCCGTATTGGCGCAAAATGATCAGCTGAAGCGCCACGCCCAAGACGTCCAGCACGAGCCACATCCAGCCCCACTGTCTCACGGGCATCACACCCATGCCGCAGTAGCCGACCGCCCAGATGACGCCCCACGCCACCAGAATCGGCCCGGCGATCCGATAGCCCTTCATTTCGCGGCTGCGTTCGGTAGTGAGGTCGATCTGCGACAGCGCTGACGCCGCTTCCTCGCGCGATATGCTCATGGTTCTGATCCCGTTCAGATAGCTCTGAATTGCAGAGTGGACGAACCCAATGACTCTGTCAAGCAGAGTATTCTGCGTTTGGCAAAGCGCGTGAAATCCGATCATCCGGCGAATGGTCGCAGCCCACGCGCCGGACGACGTTTGACCTTGCGGGCGACGCACCGGATGGTTCTTTGAAGCTTCAGGATAGGCCCGCGATGACCGACATCCCCGCCGCGACAGCGCCGACCGCGTCATCGACCGACCGGCCTGAAATCAAACGGCTGATGGTGTTCTTCGCCCTGGTCTATGTAGCCGAGGGCATGGGCCAGATGGCGGGGATGATCTCCCAGCCGCTGAATTACTACCTCAAACAGGTCATGCACTGGTCGCCGGTCCAGGTGACAACCTATCTGGCGGCCCTGACCTTCCCCTGGTTCATTAAACCGCTCTACGGCATCGTGTCGGACTTCGTTCCGATCTTCGGGTCTCGCCGCAAGGCCTATCTGTTGCTCGCCAACGGTCTGGCCGCCCTGGCCTATTTCGGCGTGACGACGGTTTCCCAGCCGAGCCAACTGGTGGTGTTTCTGTTCCTGACCGCTTACGGCATGGCCATCTCGAGCACGGTGTGCGGCGCGGTGCTAGTGGAGAGCGGGCAGAAGTTTCGCGCCAGCGCCCTGTTCGTCAACCAACAGTGGCTTTGGTACAATATCGCGGCCATCGTGGCGTCTCTGATCGGCGGCCTGCTGGTGCAGAAGCTGCAGCCGGTCGCGGCCCTGCACGCCGCCGCCGCCATGATCGGTTTTGCGCCCCTGGCGGTGGTGATCATCGGCGCGATCCTGATCAAGGACGAACCCCGCCACATCAATGTGGAAGGGTTCAAGAAGACCCTTGGAGGCCTGTCTCAGACCTTCAAGTCGCCGAAGTTCTGGACCATTGTCCTGTTCCTATTCCTATACCATTTCAGCCCCGGTTTCGGCACGCCGCTTTACTATCACCTGACCGACCACCTGAAGTTTCCCCAGCTCTTTATAGGCGTCCTCGGCTCGATTTCGTCGGTCGGATGGATCGTCGGCGGGGTTTTCTACCGCCTGGTTTTGCAGAAGCTCAGCTCCAAGGCGGCCCTGAACATCGCCATCGCCATCGGCGTTGTCGCCACCCTCGCCTTCCTGGGTCTGGAGGGGAAGGTCTCGGCGGTTCTGGTCTATTTTCTGGCCGGCATGGCGTCGATGATCGCCTATGTGGCGTCGCTGACTCTGGCGGCTGACTTCTGCCCCCGGCAGTCGGAGGGATTTTCCTACGCCATTCTCATGTCGGTGGCGAACCTCTCCACGTCAGGGGCGGACATCGTCGGGTCCTATATCTACGAGCACATCTTCAAGAACCAGCTGCCGCCGCTGATCTGGGTCTCGGCCCTGTTCACGGCCGCAGCCTTCCTGTTCGTCCCGATCCTGCGCCTGGGCGCCAAGCGCCAGGGCGAGCCGGCCCTCACCGACTCCGCCGAGCCGACGACTAGGGAGTTGTGATCCGATAGCTCCGCTCGGCGCCTTCGCGCCCGTCGGACGTCACGCGTCCCGCCCGGATCAGATGGGTCAGGTGCGCCAGCAGAGAGGCGCCGGCGGCGCGATGCAGGCGCGGATCGAGTCCGGCGTAGAGCCGGGCCACCATCTGGGGAATGCTCGAAGGGCCGCGCTCCAGTAGCTCGAGGATTTGGCCCTCGCGTTTCAGCCGGTGCTCCAGATAGGCCTCTAGGAACGGGGCGGGATCGGTGATCGGCGGGCCGTGGGTCGGCCAGAGGATCGCGTACCCGCTGGCCATCACCTTGCGCAGGCTGGCGTAGTAGTCGGTCATGCTGCCGTCGGGCGGCACGATCACCGTGGTGGACCAGCCCATCACATGATCGCCGCTGAACAGGGCGTTCTCTTCGGCCAGGGCGTAGCATAGGTGGTTGCCGGTATGGCCGGGCGTGGCCACGGCTTGCAAGTTCCAGCCGGGACCTGAAACCGTCTCGCCATCCTCAAGCACGCGGTCCGGGCGATAGGTGCGGTCCGAACCTTCCTCGGTTCCAGGCTTGGTCGCCAAACGTCCGGGCGTGGGCCGGGCGCCGATCACCGGCGCGCCGGTATGGCGCGCGAGGTCCGCCGCCAGGGGCGCGTGGTCGGAATGGTCGTGCGTGGTCAGGATGGAGTGGACCTGTTCGCCCTCAAGCGCCGCCAGCAGAGCTTGAAGGTGCGCCGGATCGGCCGGGCCCGGATCGATCACCGCCACCTCGCCTGAGCCGACGATATAGGTCCCGGTTCCCCGGAAGGTGAAGGGCCCAGGATTGTTGGCCACCACCCGCCGGATCAGCGGCGAGACCTGATCAGGCCGCCCGTATTCAAAGTCCATCTCGCGCACATAGGGGATCATGCGCATGCTCGCCCGGCATGACTGCGGCCCGTCATTTGCGGTGAACAACCCGTTAACCGGGAAAAGGACGCTAAAATGGCGGCTGACATCGCGATTTATGTCTCAAAACGGCTGCAGCGGCCCGCCTGCGCCTTTATGTGTCTCATCTTGGCGCAGATGTTGGTTACCCTGTCCGACTGTCATCCCGAACATGCGCCCATGGCCGTGCGGGTGGCGATCAGCCCTAACTAACCCAGCACGCCGGACAGATCGTAGCCGGCCTTGGCCCCAAGGGCGATTAGCTCGGCCCGGCTGCGCTCGCCCGACAGGGCTTGGCCGATGGACCAGGTCATGATCGAGCGCGTGCCCGAACGGCAGTAGGCCAGGATAGGGCCGGTCGCCTCGGCGACCAACGCCATCTCGGCATGGACCGCCGCCGGCGTCGGCCCCCCCGCCACCGGCACATGGGCATAGGCCAGGCCCGCCGCCTTGGCGGCCGCTTCCACCTCGGCGCTTGTCGGCTGGCCGGGCTGTTCGCCGTCGGGCCGATTATTGATCAGCAGTTTGAAGCCGGCCTCGGCCGCGCGGGGAATGTCGTCCAGTTCGATCTGGGGGGCGACGGAGAACTGGTCGGTCACCTGGCGGAAGTCGCTCATGTCTTGGCCGTGGGGTTGCCCTGTCGATGCGGACGCGGGCTTCAGGGCCAACATCTAAGACGAGCGCAGTTTTCGCAACTGCTTCGCGCGCCGCCCCGTGCGAAACTGCACGCCCTCGCGCGAAGCGATTCGGAGGCGTCGGTATGCGGGCCGCCCAAAACAAGACCCAGGCCGAAATCCTTGACGGTCGCGCGCCTGACTTCGGCGAGCCGGCCCGGTCCTTCACCTGCGCCACCGACAACATCCCCAACTACAGCCTGGACGTGGCCGCCGGCCGTTGGCTGGTGCTGATGTTTTTCGGCTCGGCGGGGTTGGAGGCCTCGGTTGAGGCGCTGCGCGTGGCCCTGGACAAGCGCGAGATTTTCAATGACCGCGACGCGGCCTTCTTCGGCGTCAGCGTCGATCCGGCCGACCGAGCCGAGCGCGGCCTGGCCAATTCCGAACCCGGCGTGCGTTTCTTCTGGGACTTTGATTTCGCCGCCTCACGCCTCTATGGGGTGGCCAACGACGCGGTCTTGAGCCCGGGCGTATTCCTGATCGACCCGGCCTTCCGCATCGTGATGGCCGAGCCGGTGGAGAACACCCCCGCCGTCATGACCCGGCTTGATTTGGAATTGTCGCGCGGGCAAGACGGCGAGCAGTTTCCGCCGATCCTCACCCTGCCGCGCATTCTTGAGCCGGAACTGTGCGGCGAACTGATCGCCTGTTTCCGCCGGGGCCAGCCCTCCTTGTCGGGCTTCGCCGCCAATGTCGAAGGGCGCACGGTTGAGCAATACAACCCCGTGCTCAAGCGGCGCACTGACGTGACCATCGAGGACCCGACCTTGGCCGGCGCGGTGCGCGGCCGCCTGGAAACCCGTCTATTCCCCATGCTCAAGCGCGCCTTCAGCTGGCAGGCCACGCGGATCGAGCGTTACCTGATCTGTCGCTATGCGAGCGAGGACCAGGGCTTCTTCTTCGCCCACCGCGACGATGTCACCGCCGGCACAGCCCACCGCAAATTCGCCGTCACCCTCAACCTCAACGCCGAGGACTACGAAGGCGGCGAACTGCGCTTTCCCGAGTTTGGCCGCCGCACCTACAAATCGCCCACCGGCGGCGCCACGGTATTCGCCTGCAACCTGCTGCACGAGGCCACGCCGGTGACCAAGGGCGAGCGGTTCGCGGTGGTTCCCTTCCTGTACGACGAGGAGGGCGAGGCCCTCAGGCAGGCCAATCTGAAGCTGGTCGGCTGATCTCGCCGCCGCAGTATGTGTCCGGCCGTTTGCTGTGCTATAAACGGACCATGAACAGCGCCAATCCCAAGCCCGGCAAAGGGATCATCGAGGCCATCCTCGACGACAACATCTCCGATCAGGAGATGGATCGTGCGCTTGCCGACCAACGCGATGAAATTGACGCGAAGCTGAAGCAGGCTCGCGATGAGATGGTGCGCGGCGAGGTCGCTCCGCTTGAGCCCCTGCACGTGTTCCTTCATGAGGCGCGCACGCGCTTCAAAGCCGGCCGCTAAACGCCCGGCCAATGACTGCCCCGCGCATTGTCCGCTCCGCGAGCGCTCGCCGCGACCTGGACGACATCTGGGATTATCTTGCCCGTGAAGCGGGGCTTGAAATCGCCGACGCGGTCCTTGCCCGTATGTTTGAGGCGATGTATCGAGCGGCAGAGCGGCCGCTCCTCCATCGTCAGCGACCCGAGTACACAGGCAGCCCAAGGCAGATCACTGTGTTCCGCTACGCCATTTTCTACGAACCACTTCCCGAGGAAGACGGTATTTTCGTGTGGCGCGTTGTGCATGGCGCGCGGGACCTTCCACGGCACATCCAGCGTCCAGCGTCTCCCGATGAAGAAGAGAACCGCTAGATTGGATCTGCAATCGACAACTACCCCGCCTTCAACGCCCGCCGCCATACACCGTCCTCATCCTGCGTGAAGGCGTTGTCGCGGTAGAGGTTGCGGACCGGGCCGTTGCGCGGGGTGGGGACGATCTGGCCGATGAGCGCGGCGTGATCGGCGCTCATTTCCTGCATGATGAAGCGCAGAAAGGCGTGCTCGACGCCCAGGCCCAGGACCCGGCAACTGATGGCGAGGCCTAGAATCTCCCCGTCGCGCACCACCGCTGCGCCCACCAGGCCGTGATCGCCGAAGCGGTCTGATACGCGCATGACGAACACGCCGGCGCCCGGCTGCTCGACCAGGGCGGCCAGCTCGCTGACCGGGAACTTGGCGCCGGTGGTGTTGAACTGGGTGGTGCGGGCGAACAGTTCCTCCACCCGGGTCAGGTCCTCGCCGGGCGCCATACGGGCCATGCGGGTCTGCACCTGCATGGAGGCGAGGAAGGCCGCTTCGTCAGGAACCTCGGCGCGGTGCTTCTGGCGGCCGAGCTGGGCCTTGGTCGCCTCGGTTCGGGCGGCGGATTCGGCGGTCAGGCGCGGGGTCATCAGGCGCGGGTCGGTCAGAAGCTTGCGGCGCAGGCTGAATAGCTCCTCGCCCCAGACTTCCACCTCGGGCAGCATCTGGCGCACCCGTTCGCGCTCAGTCGGGTGGTCGTCGATGAACAGGAAGGCGTTCAGGGCGAAACCCAGCTCATCGGCGATGGACTGAATGTTGGTGGCCTTGTCCTGCCAATTGACCCGCCAGGTGACGAAGTCGTCCGGAGTCAGCAGACGCTGGCGCGGATAGTGGTCGTCATAGCGCCACAGCTCGCGCACCGTGGCCTCGTCGTTCTTGCTGACGCAGGCCAGCAGCACCCCGCGCTGCTTCAGCGCCAGCAGGGCCTCATGCAGCCCGAAGAACAGGCCGATGTAGGAGAAGGGACCGGACACCTCCGGGCTCCAGGCAAACGGCGCCCCGGTCTCGGCCAGGACGCCGGGCCAGAGGACCCCGTCCAGATCCACGATCACGCACTTCTTGCGGTCCTGGCCCAGCACGGTGGCGATGGCGTCGAGGTGGGCGCGCGCGACGATGGGCTCACGGCCATAGGGATTGGCGTCCAGGCGCTCGATCAGGGGGGCAGGGTCGGGGAACAGGTTGTGGACCGCCGCCTTCTCGCTGTCGGGCCGCTGCAGCATCCAGCCGGGCGAGCCGAAGTGGGTGAAGCCCACCTGGCCATCATCCAGCAGCCGTTCTGCGCCCGCCCCGCCCAGGGTCGCGGCCACGTCCACCACATGCACATCGGGGAAAGTTTCGACTAACTCGGCCAGGGCGACGTTGGTCAGGCGGAAGCGGTTGCGATGGGAAAAGCCGCCGCGGTCGGCCATGCCCAGGGGCTGCACCGTCGGCTCGGGCAGGTTGTCGATCAGGATCGGCGCGCTGGTCACCGCGCGCAGGCCCTCGATGATCCCCCGCGCCTGGGCCAGGAACAGGGCGTAGGGCGGATCGACGCTTTCAGGGCCCACCGGATCGATGATGGTGTGGCGCGCGCGCAGGGCGCCGATCAGGATGGCGTCGTGCCTGTGCTCTTCGGCTAGGCGCAGATCGTCGGGGAACGTCGCGGCGACCCTCAGGTCCAGGCCGCGCTCGCCGGCTTCGCGGCGCAGGAAGTCGGCCTCCATCTGCACATCGCAGTCGCCGAACAGCAGAACGTCCAGGCGCGGACGCCCGCCTTCCACATCCGCCGCGCTGAGGGCCGGACCGGTGGCCCAGTAGGCATGCCCGCCTTCCTTGGCCTGGCGGCGCAGGGTCTCGACCATGTCGGCCGGGTCGCGTCCATGGTGGACGGCCAGCGCCTGGGAAAGGGCGGCCAGTTCGTCCTCGGGCGACAGTTCGGTCAGCACCCCGCGCTCGACCAGGGCGGCGAAGGCTTCGGGCGCGGCCTCGCGGGGCTGGGCGAACAGGCCGATCAGCTCGGCCAGCTCGGCGTCCACCACCAGGCGCAGTTGGTTGACGGCGTGCAGCACCAGCACCCGGTCCTCGCCGACCGGCAGCAGGTGAACGAAGCGGGACACGCGCAGGGTCATGGGGCGACTCAGTTTCCTCAAACCAAGTCTAAGGTGATTTGCCGCCGCTCATACTGGCCAACGCTAGAGCCCAAATTCAAATTGAACCACGAAGGACACGAAGACCACCAAGAGGTCGGCGCTATCTGCGGGCAGCCCGAACGCGAAGCGAGAATGGATTGATCGCGCATTTGCGCGATCCTTCGTGGGCTTCGTGTCCTTCGTGGTTCAAAAAATAGCGTCGCGCGACCAGGGCTAGTGAACCGGCGTCGGGGCCAATACGAGGGCGCCCTTGTCGCGCAGGTTGGCTTCGGTCAGCGCCTGGCTGAACGATTGCACCTTCGGATCGCCCATCACCGCCGAAAGCATGCCCAGCACCTTCAGGCTTTCCTCGCTGATGCCCAGAGCCCGGCCCAAGGCGCCGAGGCCGGAGCCGGGCGCCGACACCGTCTTGATGCCCAGGGTCTGGCTTTGCACCCCGGCCAGGGCCTTGGCTTTATCCACCGCGTCGTAGAAGCCGCCGAGCTGATCCACCAGCCCCAGGTCTTTGGCCTGGGCGCCGGTCCACACCCGGCCCTTGGCGATCTCGCGCACCCTGGCCTCGGGCAAGCCCCGGCCCTGGGCTACGCGGGCGATGAAGCCGCTGTAGACCTGGTCGATGGCCTTGGCGAAGCCCGCGCGCTGGGTCGCCGTGAAGGGCTCGCCCATGCCATAGGCCGTGGCGAAGTCCCCGCCGACGCCCACGTGGCGCACGTCGACGCCGAAGCGCGAAAGGGCCTCGCCCAGGGCAAATTTCCCGCCGTACACGCCGATGGAGCCGGTCAGGGTGGTGGGCTCGGCGACGATGGCGGAGGCCTGTGAGGAAATCCAGTAGCCGCCCGAGGCGCCGTAGGTTCCCATGGACACCACCACCGGCTTCTTGGCCTTGGCCGCGCGCACGGCGGCCAGAATCTGCTCAGAGGCGGTGTCGCCGCCGCCGGGCGAGGATACGCGCAGGACGATGGCCTTGACGTCCTTGTCCTCCGAAGCCCGCTTCAGGGCGGCGGAGACATCGTCAGAGTAGATGCTGGCGTTGGTCTCAAACAGGTTGTGTTTGCCGGCGCCCGTCGTGATCGGCCCCTCGGCGTTGACCACGGCGATGACGTCCGCGCCAGCCTTGTTCTCGGGCCGATGCGCCGAGGCATAACTGTCGAAGTCCATGAACTGTGCGCCGTCGCCCGCAGCGCTCAGCGCCGCCTGGCGGGCGTCCTCGACCTGACCGAGCTTGTCGATCAGGCCCAGCTTGAGCGCGTCTTCGGCGGTATAGGGTCCGGCCTCCAGGGTCTTTTGCAGGCTCGCCGCGTCCTTGTTGCGGTCAGCGGCCGCGACCGTCACGGCGGTATGATAAATCGAGCCCATCCACGACAGTTCCGATTCTCGGTGGGCGGCGGTGTAGTCGTCATACAGGAACGGATTGATTGCGTTCTTGTACTCATAGCGCTGCTGGAAGTCGGGCTTGACCGCGTACTTGTCGAACAGCCGCTTGAAGAACACGTCCTCCATGGCCACGCCGGTCACCTGGAACGGCGCGCCCGGCTGCATCCACAGGGCGTCGGCGGACTCCCCAAGCATATAGGTGGAGGAGACCATGCCGGATTGATAAAGCCCCTGGCTGTGGGCGATCACCGGCTTGCCGGCGGCATGGAAGTGGTGGAAGGCCAGGCGCAGCTCGTCGGCCGCCGCCGGGGCGATGCCGCCCTCCGGCATGCGCACGAACAGGGCCTTGATCTTGTCGTCCTTCTCCGCCGTGCGCAGGGTCTGCTCAATCGACAGCACCGAAGGCGCATGATCGCGCAGGGCCGCCAAGGGGCCGGGCGCGTCCTGGTCTGTCAGAGGCTGACGAAGGTCCAGCAACAGCACGCTGTTGGCCGGGATCGGCGTTGGCTTTGACACCGCCCCGGCGATCAGCCCGATCAGTACGAACGGGACCACCACGAAGAACAGCACAAGGCCGGCGAACACGCCCGCCAGGGTCAGCAGAAACGGCTTCATAGACTATCTTCGCCTCGTTTGCGTCGCGGTCAGAGCGGGCGGACGTTGCGGGCAAATGACCACGCCTGCAAGGCCGATCAAGGGACAGGCGAACAGGGGCGGGAAAGTTTGGTCGGAGTAGCAGGATTCGAACCTGCGACCCCCGCCTCCCGAAGACGGTGCTCTACCAGACTGAGCTATACTCCGACGTGAGGCGGGCCTTATAGAGCAGCCCCCCCACCCCGGCAAGCGAAGCCAACGCCGGAAATTTCGGCGCTTTTCTCCTTCCCTGTGGAGCGCAGCGGAACGGGGAAGGGGGACCACGCGAAGCGTGGTGGAAGGGGCCTCTTGCGGCGCTAGCCCCCACCACCCCCTTTCAGGCGGTACCCCTCCCCCGCTGGCGCAGGGGAGGAGATGCGGCTCTATCTCGCCGTCGCCTCCGACCCGCCTCCGCCCGTTGCATTGCCGGGGGCCTTGCGCTATCTCCACCGCCTTCGCGCCCAGGCCTTGCGCCCGCGCCGCGAGCCCCTGCTGGGGGATGGTGTAATGGTAACACTGCGGTTTTTGGTACCGTCATTCTAGGTTCGAGTCCTAGTCCCCCAGCCAGCTTTCGCTCGCGAGCGAGCGGAAGCTGCCCGCCGTAGCTTCAGCGAAGGAGGGCCAGTGCAGCCGCCGCGAGCTTCAGCTGGCTTACGCCATCGAGCCGGCCTCATGGACATCGCACCAGATTCTAAAACGCCTTCGGCAATCCCGCCTGCCGCAGGACTTCATTGGCGGTGTGGCGGCTCTTGGAGTGCGGGACGATGACGGTGCGGCCGCTGGTGGCGTGGCGCCATTTCTCGTGGCTGCCCTTGCCGCCATCTGTTCTGCGCCACCCCGCCTCGCTCAGAAGGCGGGCGACGTCGCGGTAGAAGTCGCGAGGCAACTAAGCCGCTGCGAGATCAAAGGCGCCGAACGAGCGCCACTCAATGGAGGCCTGGACCGACTTGCCGTCATTGTCGGCAATCATTTCCGGAACAAGCGCATGCATCAAGGCCTCGAACTCGGCGAGGGTGGAGGTTTCGATCACCAGGCCCGGCACATCGCTTTTCGAGGTCCAGACCTTGGCCTGGGGGTCCCAATGCGCTTCGACGTGGTAGGTTTTGCGCTTAGCCATAACGCCTCCTGCGGACGTTACATATGGGAACGCTGATCGTGCAGAGTCAACGAAACTAGGCCGCCTACGCCGCCGTCCCCGTCGCCGCGTCGTCGGCCTGGTCGATGCTCGCCTGCACGTGGCTCAGCACGGCGAACAGTTTTTCGATGGCGATGGGTTTGGCCAGATAGTCGTCCATGCCCGCTTCCAGATATTCGCGCACATGGTGGTCCATGGCGTTGGCGGTCAGGGCGACGATGCGGGTGCGGGCGCGGCCGGTTTCGGCTTCTTCCTCGCGGATATGCTTGACGGCGGTGGGGCCGTCCATCACCGGCATCTGCACGTCCATCAGGATCACGTCCCAACCGCCGTCGCGCCAGGCGGCGACGGCTTCGGCCCCGTTGCCGACGATGGTCGGGACCACGCCGGCGGCGGCCAGCAGGGTTTTAAGGACCAGTTGGTTGGTGGGGTTGTCCTCGGCTGCCAGCACCCGCAGACCCAGTTCGGGCGGACGATAGGCCGCCTCCGGCGTATTCGAGCGCACGGGCTGATGCGCGGCGCGTCGCAGCGGCAGGGCCATGGTGAAGGTCGAGCCTTCGCCGTCGCGGCTCTCCACCGAGACATCGCCGCCCATGGCCTGGGCCAGTTCGCGGCAGATCGACAGGCCCAAGCCCGTGCCGCCGAACTTGCGGGTGGTGGATTCGTCCACCTGGCTGAATTTCTGGAACAGGGTCCCCACCTTGTCGGCCGGAATGCCCATGCCGGTGTCGCGCACCTGGATTTTCAGCCCGTCATCGCTCGCCGCAGCGGTGATGGTTACACCGCCGCTCGCGGTGAATTTGATGGCGTTGGACACCAGGTTTTGCACCACTTGGCGGATCCGGTTGGGGTCGCCCTCAAACAGGCCTTCGGCGCCGTCGGTTACGGTCACAAGCGTCAGCCCCTTGTTGGCGGCCAGGGCCTGGTTCTGCGCCGCCACCGTCTCGATCACCTTGACCAGGTCATAGTCGATGGTCTCCAGCGTCAGCTTGCCGGCCTCGATTTTCGACAGATCCAGCACGTCGTTCAGTAAGGAGAGCAGGGATTCTCCGGAGCTGCGCACCACGGCCAGACGTTCGCGCTGCACGGGGTTCAGCTCGCCCATGGCCATGACCTGGGCCATGCCCAGTACGCCGTTCAAAGGCGTGCGGATTTCGTGGCTGACGGTGGCCAGGAAGGTGCTCTTGGCGTGGCTCGCGGCCTTGGCCTCTTCCAGCGCCGCCACCAGTGAGCGTTTCAGCCGCTCCCGGTCAGTCATGATCGCCGAGAAGGGCAGAGTCATGCACACGATGATGGCCAGGTAAGCCTGGGTCATCAGAATCTTGGTCCGCAGGTCGCTGGGAAAATGGCTGATCGGTCCGTAACCGTGAAAGGTCAGTGCGACCGAAATCAGAGCCGTCGCCAGGATCACGACCGCGATGCCGGTGAAATCGACGGCGTGGGCCACTAGGATCAGGGCCAAGGGGATCAGATAGCCCGTCGGATAGTGCGTTTCCATGAAGGCGGCCGTCATGACGACGGAGTACAGGGCGACGACAGCCCACATCGCCAGTTTGGCGCGCAAATGGGCGGAGGACCGCTCTCGCGGCTGGGTCATCAGCAGCAACAGCGGCGTGATGACGGCATAGCCTACGAAGGTGGCCGAGGTGGTGGTCAGGGCGAATTCGGCGAAAGGAAAGCCCCAAACCTGATGAATAATATAGGCGCGTAAGACCGATGTCGGCGCGCCGACCAGCGCACAAATCCCCATGAATGGCAGAAGAATGCGCGCGTCGGCGATGCTCCTCTGGCCGATCAGGCGCCTGATCGCGAGATAGATCGGCGGAATGGTCAGGCTCATCAGGCAGACCCGGGTCCAACCCAGGGTCATTTGCCGATTAACCGCCATGAACGCGAGCATGACCCCGAGAAGGCCGGCCGTCATGACCAGCCAGGGGCGCTTGTTGCGCGGAGTCAGCATCAATCCGACGATCAAGCCGTCGGCCGGCCAAAGCACAATGACTCCGCCGCTGAGCCAGGAAGACTGAACAGCTAGCCAGGATGCGCAGAACAGCAGGGCGCAAGCCGCAGCGAAGACCGCCAAGGGCTCCAGATAACGTTCGCGCCCTAGACTAAGCGCGGCTGGACTCCATGTCTGGTCCATCTTCCCAACCTGAGAAGGGTTGCGTTGGGCGGCGAAATTGGCCGCCGATCAGTCCTCATGTAACCCTATGAAACTCTTGATTAGGTTAAGGACAAATATATGGGGCAAAATGTCGCGAAAATTTGAATTCAGCGGAGGCAACGCCCCCAGATTTCACCTAAAACCCAGAAATGAACTGAATTTGGTACAAAACGGCTCGCGGATATTGCGTTGCGATATGACTCGATTTCAGGATTCCTTTCGGCGATCCAGCGCCCACACGGCGAAAGCGTAGTCTAGGGCGATCTCCTTGAGGAAATCAAACCGTCCTGACGCGCCGCCATGGCCCGCTTCCATATTGATCTTGAGCAGGATCGGATTGCCGCTGTTGGTGTGGCGGCGCAGCCTCGCCGCCCACTTGGCCGGCTCCCAATAGGTGACGCGCGGGTCCGACAGTCCGCCGGTGGCCAGGACCGCCGGATAGGGCTTGTCCGCCACATTATCATAAGGGCTGTAGGCGGCGATGCGGTCATAGGCGTCCGGGTCGGTCAGGGGGTTGCCCCATTCGGGCCATTCGGGCGGGGTCAGCGGCAGGTCCACGTCGCTCATGGTGTTGAGCACGTCCACGAAGGGTACGGCGGCGATAATTCCGGCCCACAGCTCAGGCCGCAGATTGGCGATGGCGCCCATCAGCATGCCGCCGGCCGATCCGCCATAGGCGACGATGCGGCCGGACCGGCCATAGCCCTGGGCGCACAGATGTTCGGCGCAGGCGATGAAGTCTGTAAAGGTGTTGGTCTTATTGGCCCCGCGCCCGTCCTGGAACCAGCCCCACCCCTTTTCCGAGCCGCCGCGCACATGAGCCGTCGCCCAGATCCATCCCCGGTCCACCAGGGACAGGTTGCGGATCGAAAAGCTCGCGTCCATCGCCATGCCATAGGCGCCGTAGCCATACAGCAAAAGAGGGGCGGAGCCGTCCAGCGGCGTATCGGTCAGCATCAGGACGGTGACGGGGACCTCCGCGCCGTCAGGCGCGCGGGCGTGCAGGCGGCGCGCGACATACCGCGACGGATCGTGGCCTGAGGGTATGTCCTGGGTCTTGCGCAAGGTGCGCGCCGCGCTGGTCATGTCGTAGTCGAACCACTGCCTGGGCGTGGTCGGCGACTGATAGACAAAGCGCATTGTCGTCGTGTCGTATTCGTAGCCGCCCTCAAGGCTGAGGGCATAGGCTTCTTCGTCGAAGCGGATGGCGTGCTCAGCGCCCGCGCGGGTGCGGATGACGATGCGATTGTTGGCGTCCACCCGCTCCAGCCGGACAAGATGGTCCTTAAAGGTGGTGAAGCCGGCGATGAAGCGTCCCGGCGCGTGGGCGACCAGATCGCCCCATTGAGCGCGGCCGGGCGCATCCTGCGGCGCCTCCACCAGCTTGAAGTCCAAGGCGCCGTCGGCATTGGTGCGGATGACGAACCGATCACCCCAGTGCTCCACCTCATAGCGCAGGCCCTCGGCGCGCGGCTCGACCACCGTGGGCGTCGCGGTGGGATCGGCGGCGGGGATGATCCACGCCTCGCTGGTTTCCTGGTTGCCAAGGCTCAGCACAATGAAGGCTCGGGATGCAGTGAGGCCGACGCCCATGAAGAACCCGTCGTCGGGCTCCTCATAGACCAGCACGTCGTCTTTGGCCCCGCCGCGCGCCGGACGTCGCAACAGCTTGGCCGGACGCCCTTCCTCATCGCGCCAAATCCAGAACAGCCATTGGGAATCAGGCGACCAGCAGAAATCGCCCGCGCCGGACTCCACCGGCTCGGGCAGGGTTATGCCTTGGTCCAAATCCCTGACGAAGATACGGCACACTTCCGACCCCTGATCGTCCACCGCATAGGCGAACAGGGTGTGGTCCGGACTGTGCTCGGCGCTGTTGATCTGGAAGAAGGCCTTGCCCTTGGCTTCGGCGTCGGCGTCCAGCATCACCTGCTCGCCCTGGTCCGCGTCGCGCGGGCGCCGGGCATAGACCGGGTGCTGGGCTCCGGGCTCATAGCGGACGTAGTAGTCGAACGGACCGTCGGGGGCCGGGACGGTGGAATCGTCCGGCTTGATGCGCCCCTTCATCTCCTGGAACATTTGCGCTTGCAGCGGTTCGGTGGCGGCCAGCATGGCCTTGGCGTAGGCGTTCTCCGCCTGCAGATAAGCCTTGACGTCGGGCTTGATCGCCAGCGGATCGCGCAGCACCCGGCGCCAATTGGCGTCCTTCATCCAGGCATAGTCGTCCACCCGAACCCGGCCGAGCTGCTCGATCCTGTGGGGTCTGACATCGGCGACCGGCGGGATCGGGGCGGGGGAACTGTGCTGAACCAAAACCATGCCTCCTGTGCGGCGGCCCACACTAGTTCGCGAAGTGGCCCGAGCGAATACGGGAGATTAACGAGATAGTGGCCAGATGTGCTGCACGTTAGCCTCATGACCAAAAACGCCGCCGCTCAGCCCCTGTCAGACACCGTCGATGCCGATACAGGAAGGCGCGACGCCGGATCCGGCGCGCGCGCGCGCGCCGCCTTGCTCAAGCGGCTGGCCGATGTGGTGTGTCTGCCCTCCAGCCGCATCAACGCATTCGAACGCAGCATAACAGCGGACCTGCTGGTGGAAATGCTGCGCGAGGCCTCGGTCGAGGAGCGCGCCCGGGCGGCCCGGCGCTTGACGGGGTTGAGCGAAATTCCCAGCGGCTTGGTGCGGCTCTTGCTGCGCGACGAGGTCGAGATCGCCCGCCCTCTGATTGAGGACTGCGCCTCGCTCAGCGATTCAGACCTGATCGACTGCGCCCGCCGAGGACTACCCGATCATCGCCGCCTACTGGCCCAGAGGCGGGTGGTCAGCGAAGTGGTGTGCGAGGCGCTGATCGAATCGGGTGATCCCAGCGTGATCGAAATCCTGTTGCGAAACGATACCGCCCGGTTATCCAACGACGCCCTGGAAGCGATAGTCGCCGCCTCCCGCGAGCATCAGAAACTGACACCCTTATTGCTGCGTCGGCCCGAACTTCGTCCGCGCCAGGCCTATGTCGTGTTTTGGTGGGCCGACGAGGAGAGCCGCAGGTTGATCCTGCAGAGGTTCGCGGTTTCGCGAGAGGTGCTGCAAGAGGCTGTGGCCGACGTGTTCGCGGTGGCGTCCGAGGAGCGGTGGTCGGACTCCCTGGTGCGCAAAGCGCTGCAATTTATCGAACGGCGTCAACGCAACCGCGCCGCCATTGAAAAAAGCCCCTTCGCCAGCTTGGAGGAAGCGGTGGCGGCGGCGCAGTCGGGCATGACGCGCGAAACGGCTGAGGAACTGTCTTATCTGGCAGGCATCAAGCCCATGACCGGGGCCAAGGTCTTCACCGACCCCGGCGGCGAACCCATAGCCGTGTACTGCAAGGCCACAGGGCTGCCGCGCGCGGCCGTTCGGGCCCTGTGGCGCAGTCTGCGCCGCGCCGAGGTCGACGCTGCCGGCGCCCTGACCCCTGGACTGCAGAGAGTTATGCGAATCTATGACACCATCGCCGTTGATCGCGCCCAAACCGTCTTGCGCTACTGGAACTGGTCTTTATCGTCCGCGCTGACAACCAGCCTAATCCAGGCCATACGGGACGGCGATGGCGAGGCGCTGGACGAATACTCTGTTCCACAACGGGCAGCGATGTTGGCCCTGTCGGCTGATCTGAGCCGCTGAACCGCGCCCTGCGGCGAATAGCGCGCTGGCGTAGGCCAGTCTCTGTTTTAGACTGATCAAGGCTTGTCGGCTTGAGCGGTCCTGTTCCTGCTGGATAGTCCTGAATTCTTCAAATCCCCACGCCGGGGAGCGAGAACCTAATGTGACCAGAAGCCTGACATTAACCACTTCATTCTTGTGACTAACCATTGTGCCGATCCAAAAAGCTATGTATGGACGCACCTCCCAAAAAATCCGCTTCGCCAATAGGGCGAACCTTAACGGGCAAGACATTGAGCATGGATGAAAAAGCCGAAATCATCGAAATGACTGCGGATATCGTTTCCGCTTATGTTGGAAACAACCTGGTTGGGGCGGCGGACTTGCCTAACCTCATCCAAAGCATTCACAGGGCCTTGGCGGGCGTATCAACTGGATCGGAAGTCGTGGAGGTCGCTCCCAAAGAGCCGGCCGTGCCCGTCAAGCGCTCCATTACGCCCGGCTTCCTGATTTGCTTGGAGGACGGTCGCAAGTTCAAATCGCTCAAGCGGCATCTGCGCACCAAGTACAACATGAGCCCGGAAGACTATCGGGCCAAATGGGGCTTAGCCAAGGACTACCCGATGGTGGCGCCCGACTACGCTAAGGCGCGCTCGGATCTGGCCAAGCAGATGGGCCTGGGCCAAGGTGGTCGCCAGGCTCCCCGCAAACGCTGAACTTCATAAGACGAATCCATGCGCCCGCCGGAGTCGTCCGGCGGGCGTTTTTTATTGAGTCAAATCAGCCCCTTGACTCTTGCGGCGCAAATTCTCCGTGAAATCTAAGATTTCCGCTGGCGCCGATTCGCCGGTTAAGAGATAGTGAATCGTCGTGATTCCAATGAGTTGTTAAGGAATCCGGAGGTGGGCATGCAAATCGGGGCTCCGGTAAGCGCGATTCGGGCGCATGAGGAATTGTTCTCCTACTGGGCCTCGCGCCGGGAGGAAGGACGCTTGCCGGGGCGCGCCAGCATTCACCCCGATCATTTCAAGCGCCACCTGCCCACGGTCAGCCTGATCGATGTTATCGCCGACCCGCGCGACTACCGTCTGCGCCTTGCCGGCACGGGTCTTTATGGAGTCTATGGCCGCGAGATCACCGGCCGGCGACTGGAAGACGTCTATAACGCCGCAGCCGCAGAGTATTGGCGCGAGGAACTGGACAAGGTGGTCGAGAGCCGTCGGCCCGGCGTAGGCGTGCACAACCTGTCCTGGCGCGGCGCGCCGCACCTGTCGATCCTCTGGCTGCGCCTGCCGCTGGCCGGCAATGGGACCGATGTCGATATGATCATGGGCTACGACGTGGTCGTCGGGCAGCAGATCAAGTCCAGCGGCATCCGCGCCGCCTAAGCGCTCTGATCGGCGGCGTAACGCCTGATCCGCTCAACCATGGAATTCAGGCCGTTGGAGCGTTGCGCCGACAAGGCGCCGGCCAGCCCCAACCGGTTGAAGGCGCCGTTGGCGTCGAACGCCAAGATCTCCTGCGGGGTGCGCCCAGAATAGAGCCGCAGCAGAATGGCCACCAGGCCGCGAACGATGTGGGCGTCGGAATCTCCGCGGAATCGCAGGGTCCCGCCCGGCCCCGCTTCGGCCGCCAGCCAAACCTGGCTGGCGCAGCCGCGCACCTTGTTGGCGTCGGACCGCTCGCCCTCGGCCAGGGGCGCCAGGTCGCGGCCAAGGTCGATGATATAGCGATAGCGCTCTTCCCAATCGCCCATCAGGTCGAACTCTGCCGCCAGATCGTTCAGTTCGTCGATCATCGAGGAAGACATCGGCCACGCATTAGGGGCTGAATGGGCCTATGGCAACGCGTTCGGTAAGGTTACGGGGGGCGGTTATCCCCATCTCGTCCCCGGTTGCGGATCGCCCATTGCTTGCGAACGCTGGAGGCGCGCCCAAGGCGACGCTAGAGTTGGACACCACCCTTGTGCAATCTCGTTGGGACTTGCCTTGCCCCAAACGCCCGTCATCAGTGCAGGACCATCGGCCTCCGGCGACGGGCGGGCGATTCTGATTTGGCACGGCGCGTGGCTGTTCGCCGTAACGTCGGCCTTCGCCGGCCTTTTGGTTGGTCAAGGGGCGGTGACTTGGCCGGTTGCCGGCGCCTTGACGGCAGCCGGCGTCCCTGCCCTGGCGGCTCTACTCTTTCGCCGGCGTGACAGCCGCCGGGCGCGCAGTCTGTTGCTCGTGTTGTGGGCCGTCGCAGGCGGCCTGTCCTGCGGCTTGGCCGGCGGCGTCTCCGGGCCTCTCGCAGTCTGGTGCCTGGCGCCCGTGGCGGCGGCGACCCTCCTGGGTTCCAGCCGTTTGTGGGCGGAGGCCGCCGCGCTTTCCGTGATGGCTGCGGCCCTCGCCGCCCTGGCCCAGATCGCAAACCTCTGGCCCGCGCCGCCGACCGAGCCGGCGCGATTTTGGCTGGGCCTCATCGCCCTAACGGTCCTGGGCCTGGGGCTGGCGGCGGGCCTGACCATTTCGCGCCGCCGCAGCGAGGCCTTGCGTCTGTCGGACCGTCAGATTCGTGACAGCCTTGAGCGGCTGCTCACAGAACAGCCCTATCTGCTGGCCACCCTGGACGGCCAGGGGCGGGTGCTGTCGGCGTTCGGCCATTCGCCGCCGGGTCTGGCGGAGTCCGTCCTGCTGCACCAAGGCCTAATCGAGGCGGCCCAGGCCGAAGATCGCCCGCTTTTGGCCCTGGCTATCGGCCGGGCTCTGGGCGAAGGGCGGGCCGAGGCGTCGTTCCGCCCGACCGGTCAGCCCGAGCGTCACATCGGGGTCAGTCTGCTGCGGACCGACGAGCAGCGGCTGGCGGGCGTGTTGCAGGACCTGACCCCACAAAAGACGCGCGAGTCCATGCTTGAGGCCGCCAAGACGCAGGCCGAGGCGCTGAACAGCGGCAAGTCGCGGTTCTTGGCCAATATGAGCCATGAGCTGCGCACGCCGCTGAACACCATCATGGGCTTTTCCGACGTGATGCGCGCCAAGCTGTTCGGCCCCTTGCCGCCAAAATACGCGGAATACGCCGAGCTGATTCACGAGTCCGGCCAGCACCTGCTGGACCTGATCAACGACGTGCTCGACATGTCCAAGATCGAGGCTGATCGCTTCCAGCTACAGCTTGAGCCGATAGACGCCCGCGAACCGGTGGCCTCTGCGCTCAGACTGATGCGCGTTCAGGCTGACGATGTCGGCGTGATCTTGCGAGCGGACTCGCCGTCTTCGCCCCTCGCCATTGAGGCGGACAGCCGCGCACTCAAGCAGATTGTTCTGAACCTTCTGTCCAACGCCTTGAAATTCACCCCGCGCGGCGGAACGGTCGACCTGACTCTCGGAGCGCAGGACGGCGCGTTGGAACTGGTGGTGGCCGACAGCGGCGTGGGCATTGCCGCAGAGGATCTTAAGCGACTGGGTCAACCGTTCCAGCAGGCCGGCGATGCGGGCCAGCGCGCCAAGGGCGCGGGCCTGGGACTATCGCTGGTGCGCGCCTTCGCCGAACTGCACGGCGGGCAGATGATTATCGAAAGCGCCCTGGGGCGAGGCACCTCCGTCACGGTGCGCATCCCTGGGCTGATCGCGCCGCCTCAGCTTGAGGACCGGCCCAGCGCCCAGGTCATCGCCTTCACCCCTCAGCGCTGACCGGCGCGCAGGAAGGCCAGACCGGCGGAAAAGTCACCGACCTCGAAATAGCTTCGCCGCACCCTGTCTCCGCCGGAACCCGCGAACACGAAGTCCACCCGGATGGCTTCGCGCGGATCCAGCGCGTTCAGCGCCGTCACGGCGCTGTCGGGAAAGCGGAAGACGGTTCCGGTGCGCGCGCCCGGCGGCAGCAGGGCCGGCTCGCCCGGTCCACGCGCCTCCGCCAAGATGGTGTAGGTTGCGGTCTGCGGCGGCACGCGGGCCTGCAAAGGCGCCTTGCCTGAGAGATCGGCGATATAGGCCGTGGGCGCGCGGCCGCGGTCGCGCAGAACCAGCCGCGCCGCGTAGGGCGTGGCCCCGTCGGCGAAGGCGGCGGCGGCCGTCAGGGAGTCCCGACCCTGCCGTCCGGCCAGTCCGAACATGGCCCGGTCCGCGCCCGTTTGGGCGGCCTGGGTCAGGCGCCAGGCGTTATAGATCTGCGTCTCGTCACGCGACGCGCGCCAATCACCCTGGTCGCCGGGAAAGGTCATGGCGCGCAGCCCGGCATAGGCCTTGAACGCCTGGCGCACCCGGTCCGCCGCCAGTTTGATGTCCTGGCCCTGACAGGGCGCCGCTGCGGCCCGCGCATTGGCCCGGCCTAGGGCCGCGTCCAGTTCACCGGAGGGCAGGCCCGCGCGAAGGGCTGTGTTGCGAGCCTGGATCTGTGAAGCGGCCAGGGCGGCGGCGATCTCGGGACTGAACAGTCCGCAGCGCGCCCCGGCCGCGCTCATGACCGCCCGCTCATAGTAAAGCTCCGACGCGCTGTCGGCGAGCGCGGGCGGCGCACCGGCGAACACCAGGGCGCTAATGACAATCGGGAGCAGGGTCTGGGCGCGCATGGGGGGCTTGGCTCGGCCTGGGACATGAAGCCGGACTTGACAGTCCGCCCCTATGGCTAGACGCAAGCCTGTTTCCGCTCCGTTACCAGGAGATGTCGGCATGCTGCTTTCCACGGACGTTTGGGTGGGCGCCCTGATCCGGCGGGCCGAGCTGGGCGGCGCTTTCGCCACCGTGGTTCGCAAGGGCGACGCGCGGGCCGGCGCCGTGCTGGTCAAGGCGTTCAACAGCCGCACGCGCGAGGCGCGGGTCTATAGCGAGGCCTTTCGCGGCGACGGCGAACGGGTGTGGATGCAGCCCCACGCCAGCCACGTAGAGGGCGAGCTGGATCGCTATGTTGAGCGGGCGCTCAAGGTCGACCCGGACCTGTGGGTGGTGGAGATCGAGGACGCCGAGGGCCGGACCTTCCTGACCGAAGCGGTAGCGAAGCCTTAACCGCGTTCTTCAACCGGACCTAAAGCTCGGTCTGCCAATCTGTCCGCTCACTATGTGGGCGAGACCGATGTATTTCCTTCTGAACGACGCGGTTTTTAATCTGAAAGCGGACGGCTTGGCCGAAAGCCTGATGAGCCAACGGTTCGGGCCGGTCAATTTCGAGTTCGTCCAGACCCTGGGCCAGGAGCTGTTCGCCGAACAGCCCCTGCTGCAACGGACCCATCCTGAGCGGGCGGTCAAGCTGTGCGCGCTGATTCAGTTCACCGCGCCCTCCATCAACGCGGCCCTGTTCGTGGCCCCCTCCAACTATTGCCGGCCGCGCGATGTGGGCGTTCGCCTGGCCAGCCTTTCCATCGACGTGATCGCCGGCCTGCAGGCCCGACACGCCGACGGCAGCCTGACCACCGCCATCGCCGACCACGAGGTCTGGCGCCGCCTGGCGGCCTAGTCGCCCTTGTAGTTGGACGCCAGAACGCAACTGGCGGCGCCGTTGGTCGCGGCCACCGTGGCGGGACGGCCAATGCCTGGCGCAAAGTAGGTGGTCCCGGCTTGATTGGTCACCGCCAGCACGCCCGGATTGGTGAATTCACAGACGACCTGGGCTTCCAACCCGCCACTGGCCGCCAGCTCGCCGCAGTTGGAATAGCCATAGGCCCTGGCGAACACGACGCCCTCCATGCGGAAGGCTTGGTTGGCGCGGATCGGTTGAGTTTGGAAGGCCTGAGCCGTGAGGGTCGGGCAGGGCGCGCCCGAAACCCGCCAATATTGATCCGCCACCCACTGGCCATGCAGGCCGAACGCCACGAACCCGACGGCCAGAAGCAAGGTCACCAGGCCGAAGCCATAGACCTGGGCCGACCACATCCAGGCCGTTTTCAGCTTTTTCCTCTCGCCGTAATCTCCGGCCATGGGATGCTCCGCTTGAGGGCAGCGCCCCGTCGCCCACAATCCTAGCGGAGATGGCGCCGGCTGGCGCGCGCATTTGCCATAGGCGTCCCGTCACGCTATCGCCCGCGCCATGAGTCGTTCTTCTCCCTCCGCCGAGGCAGCGCGTCGGCGCACCTTCGCTATCATCTCCCACCCCGATGCGGGCAAGACCACCTTGACCGAGCACCTGCTGCTGGCCGGCGGCGCCATCCGCGCGGCCGGAGCGGTGAGGGCGCGCGGCGAGAACCGGCGCACGCGGTCTGACTGGATGAAGATCGAGCGCGAGCGGGGCTTCTCGGTGTCGGCCAGCGTCATGAGCTTCGAGCACGACGGGCTGATGTTCAATCTGCTCGACACCCCCGGGCACGAGGACTTCTCCGAAGACACCTACCGCACCCTGACGGCGGCCGACGCGGCGGTGATGGTGCTGGACGCGGCCAAAGGGATCGAGCCGCAGACGCTGAAGCTGTTCGAGGTCTGCCGCCTGCGCGACATTCCCATCATCACCTTCATCAACAAGATGGACCGCGAGGCGCTGGACCCCTTCGCCCTGCTGGACGAGATCGGCTCTAAGCTGGCGCTCGACCCCGCGCCGCTCTACTGGCCCGCCGGATCGGGCAACCGCTTCCGGGGCATGATCGACCTGCGCGCCCAAAGCTTCATGCCCTATGCCCGCAAGGGTTCGGACGAGCCCGAGGGTCATCCCGCGCCGGTCAAACTGAATTCCAACGCCGTGGTGCAATACCTCGACCCCGAAGAGCTGGCCGAGGCCGAGGAGGGCGCGGAACTGGCCGAGGGCGGGTCCAAGGCGTTTGATCCTCAGGCCTTCTTGGAAGGGCACATGACGCCGGTGCTGTTCGGCACGGCCCTGCGCCACTTCGGCGTGGAGGAGCTGCTGGCCGTGCTGGGCGCCTATGCGCCGCCGCCGGGACCCCTGAAGGCCGAACGCGGCGGCGCCGAGACCCGCGTGGCGCCGGGCGAGGCGGAGGTGTCGGGCTTTGTGTTCAAGGTCCAGGCCAACATGGACCCCAACCACCGCGACCGCATCGCCATGCTGCGCCTGACCTCCGGCCGCTTCACGCGCGGCATGAAGCTGAAGGTGCAGAACACCGGCCGCCAACTGTCGGTCAACGCCCCGATCATGTTCATGGCCGCCGAGCGCGAGCTGGCCGAGGAGGCCTTCGCCGGCGACGTGATCGGTATTCCCAACCACGGGGTCCTACGCGTGGGCGACAGCCTGTCGGAGAGCGGCGCCCTGCGCTTCGCCGGCCTGCCCAACTTCGCCCCTGAAATCCTGCGCCGCGTGCGGGTCAAGGATCCGCTCAAGGCCAAGCATCTGAAGAAGGCGCTGGAAGGCCTGGCCGAGGAAGGCGTGACCCAGCTGTTCCGCCCCACCTTCGGCGCGGACTTCATCGTCGGCGCGGTGGGCCAGCTGCAGTTCGAGGTGATGCAGGACCGCCTGGGCGGCGAATACGCCCTGGACGTGGTGTTCGAAGCCTCCCCCTTCAGTGAAGCGCGCTGGATCACCGGCGACAAGGCCGACCTGGAAGACTTCACCGGCAAACACCGCTCAGCCATGGCCGAGGACATCGACGGCGAGCCGGTCTATCTGGCCAAGTCGGCGTGGGACATCAACTACGCGGCGGAGCGGTATCCGAAGGTGAAGTTTTTGAGGGCGAAGGAACGGGGGTGAGGAGCGGCTCGCCGCGCTTGCGGCGAGCATGCGATGGCCAACGATTTGGCCATCGCCGCGACGAACGCACGCAGCTTTGCTGCGGGCTGGGCGTGCTCTCAACTCTCCGCTCACCCCGGCGAAGGCCGGGGTCCAGATCGTGAAGCATGAGGTCTGAAGGCGGCCCATAGGCGGCGTTGGACGCGTCCGCGATGGCGTGCCGGTAGCGGGTTGCCGCCTTTACGACCCTTGCCCATGCTTAGCTGGTGGGGGTGGTCGTGATTCTCCAGCGGCTCAAATTCATAGGCCTGCTTTGTGCAGAGGGCGTGTGGGGGCGATGGCTTGCAGGCGCCTGGTCCCTCTATGGCCTTTTCGCGGCTGCCCGTGACGAGTTCGCAAGCTCAGATCAGCAGGCCGCACTCAAGGTTCTTCGCCTCGTGCCGAAAATGCCGTGGATGGCCTGGGGGATAGTCGCGTCGATCATCGTAGCCTTATGGGTATTCGAGGCCTCGTACGCTGTCGTGTCGAAGCGAGCGAACCAAAAGGCGGATGCAGACCATAATCTGCCTGCGCCGGTTGCCCAGGCAATGGCGGAAGCGCAGATGGACAAGCAGCACCTGCTTGAGCGGCTCGCCATCCTTTCGGCGCTAGTTCGCCAGTACAGTCGGATAGTGGAGTCCATGGATACTTTTGCGGGGTTGACTGGTCGGAATACGGACCACGAACACCGGGAAGTTGCTCAACTCGTCATAGGTTCGATGCGCGACTTTGTGGTGCCTCTTCCCGACACCCCGGACACAAGCATCACGCTACGGCTTGGCATCAACCGCTTCCGGATTCTGTATGGCGGCCAAATGCGTCGGCCACCCAGCCTTACGTTTCATGGATTGCCTAACGGTGTTCACCCTGAGTTATCCGAGGAGTCTCAGTTCGGTTGTGTCGTTCAATTTTGGCCCAAGACCGTACCGGTCGAGACATTCACTATGACGGCAGATGCCGAGCTTTAGCCGCTTACGTCGCCTTTGCGGTTGAAGGTCAATGACGACTTCCCCCCCAATGCAGACCTCCCGCCTTACGATCTGGGCCCCGGCCTTCGCCGGGGTGAGCGGGTATTTGTTGCGTGCGCTGCTTCCAGTCGTTTCGCGAACGCTTGCGGCATGACCTCGGCAGCCGGCTTGGCGCGGCTGAAGAAGGCCTCGTCCAGTTCGGGAAGGTCCTCGTCAGTCATCTCGGGGTCTGGCTTGTTCATGGCTTAGACCTGCGGACCCGTCCTTAAGTCCATGGCGAGCATCCTGCTTCCGGGTCCAGCCAAGTCAAGGCTCGGCTTCGCCGACCGCTACGCGGCGGCCCGCAGGGCCGGCCTTGAGTTGGCTGGACCCGGAAGCTCTCCTCATCCATGGATATCAGGGCGTGATGGCTTTCTGGGAAAGCGCCTCCTTCCCCCTTCGAGGGGGGAAGGGCAGGGATGGGGGTGTTCGCGCGGCGGGTTCGGGAGATGGTGCTGGAGGCGACGTCGCCTCATGCGCTTGCCCGGCGAATTCAGCGGGCCACACCCCCACTCCCAACCTCTCC
>CAYVHP010000132.1:0-44250 GCA_964451265.1 uncultured Caulobacteraceae bacterium
CTGGAAAACGCTCTTGGCGATATCCACCGAAAATCTGCTAATCTGGAACATGGACGGTCTCCTTTGTCTGGTTAGGCACACCAACCAGTCTGGCACATCGATGCCGTCGGGGGGCCGTCCACCCATCATCCTCGGGGCGCCTGAAAGGCGAGCCCGAGGACCCAGCAGCGCAGACCTCAACGCGCGAAAGGGCGACCGGCATTAAGCCTGGAGCGGCTGGGTCCTCGGACAAATGCTTCGCATTTTCCGAGGATGACGAGGTTTTTTGATCTTGGTGCGTTTGGTGGTCCAATTTTCAATTCACGGAGCCGGAGACGAACAATCCGCGACCGGAAAATGTTGAACCGCGCCTAGAGACGGCGGATTAGGCGGGGACCAGCCTCACCGCCCCTGCGCCGACCTTAGGCCCAGCTCGTCCAGCGCAGCCGTTTCGCGGCGGGCGGTTTCCTTGAGCTCGGTGATGCGGGCCATTTCGGCCACCTGTTCGAACTTCTTCAGGTCCTCAAAGGCGCGCGATAGAGCGTCGCGAGCGTCGGCTTCTTCGACCTTGGCCGCTTCGATGTTGGCGATGGCCTGGTCCCGACGCAGGCGCCAGCCTTGCAAAAAGCCGATGCGGTAGAACCCAGCGTCGGCGTCTTCGCCGGCCTTGGCGGCTTCGGCCTCGGCTTCGGCGTGCAGCATGACCAGTTTGAATTCCGCCGCCGTTCGAGCCTCAACCAAGGCCGCGAGGCGCTTCTGCAGGGATTCCACCTGATGATTGGAAATACGGATCAGGGAATTGGCCCATTTCATGCCGGGTCTGCCTCAAGGACGGCGGCCAATTGCGCGAACCCTTGCTCCAAGCTAGTCCCTTCATCCTTATCCTGGCGTAAAAAGGCCTCGAGGGCGGGATTGAGCCGGATGGCCCGATCGATCTGCGGGTCGGCCCCGGCGCGATAGGCCCCAATGCGGATCAGCTCTTCCATATTGGCGTAGGCGGCCATGACCTGGCGGGCCTCGGCGGTCACGGGCCGCTCCTGCGGCGTCTGGCAGCCGGGCAAGGTGCGCGAGATGGAGCGCAGCACGTTAATCGCCGGAAAGCGCCCGCGCTCGGCGATGGACCGCTCCATCACGATATGACCGTCCAGGATCCCGCGCACAGCGTCGGCGATGGGCTCGTTGTGGTCGTCTCCGTCCACCAGCACGGTGAACAGGCCGGTGATCGGTCCCGCCTCGCTGCCGTCCGGCCGCACCGGGCCCGGCCCGGCGCGCTCCAGCAGCTTGGGCAGTTCAGTAAAGACGGTGGGAGTATAGCCCTTGGTGGTCGGCGGCTCGCCGGCGGCCAGGCCGATTTCGCGCTGGGCCATGGCGAAGCGTGTGACGCTGTCCATCAAACACAGGACCTCCAGGTCCTGGTCACGCATATATTCGGCTAGGGCGAGGGTCATATAGGCCGCCTGTCGGCGCGTGAGCGCCGGCTCGTCGGAGGTCGCCACCACCACGACGGCGCGCTTTAGCCCTTCCTCGCCCAGGGTCTCCTCGATGAACTCGCGCACCTCGCGGCCCCGTTCCCCGATCAGCCCGACCACCACGGCGTCGCAGGCGGCGCCCTTGGCCAGCATGGACAGCAACACCGATTTGCCCACGCCCGAGCCGGCGAACACGCCCAGCCTCTGGCCCCGGCAGCAGGTGGTGAAGGCGTTCATGGCCCGCACGCCCAGGTCCAGCCGCTCGCCCACCCGGCCGCGCGCATGCGCCGGCGGGGGCGGATTGCGCAGGGGATAGGCGGCGGGTCCTTGGGGCAGCGGACCCTTTCCATCGATGGGCCGGCCGAAGGCGTCGATGATCCGCCCGCGCCAGGCGAGGGTGGGATGCACCGCGGCGCCTTGCGGACAGATGCGGATTTCCGCGCCGGGGGCCACGCCCTCCAAAGGGCCGAACGGCATCAGCAGGGCGCGTTCCTCGCGAAAACCCACCACCTCGGCCGGCAAGGGCGCCTGAGCGCCCCGACGAACCACCTCCGCGCGCGCGCCCACCGCCAGCCGCGTCAGACTGCCGCGTGCTTCGATCAAAAGTCCATTTACCGCCGCCACGCTGCCCGAAACGGTCAGCGTTTCTATCCGTTCGACGGCGTTAATGAGATTTTGCAAGGCCGGCAGATTCCCCAATGAAGGCCGCTGCCCCACGGAAAAGTTCATTCCCCGTAAAGCGTTAGCCTAGCTGCGGCGCTCGGTGAGCCCGCCCGAAACAGGCTGATCCAACATGGTTAATTTTTTCGTTTAGGGGTCCGAAGGAGCGCTTGCTCTCGTCGTGCAAATCGCCCTAACCAGTTATTCAGATTAACCAAGTTTAAATTAACTACGGCCTAGCGTGAGTCTCGGATTTCGGGGCGTACGAAAGCGTTCCGTATTTACGACCGCCTAGTGCGGGGAGGGGCCATATGCGCGTACTGTTGATAGAAGACGACAGCGCCACAGCGCAGAGCATCGAGCTGATGCTCAAGTCGGAAGGTTTCAACGTCTATACGACGGACCTTGGCGAGGAAGGCGTGGATCTGGGTAAGATCTACGATTACGACCTCATCCTGCTGGACCTTAACCTGCCCGACATGTCCGGCATGGATGTGCTGCGTCAACTGCGGGTGGGCAAGATCAACACCCCGGTGATGATCCTGTCCGGCAGCTCGGAAATCGACACCAAGGTCAAGACACTCGGCGGCGGCGCCGACGACTATATGACCAAGCCCTTCCATAAGGATGAGCTGATCGCCCGCATTCATGCGGTGGTGCGTCGCTCCAAGGGCCATGCGCAATCGGTCATCAAGACCGGCGACATTACCGTCAACCTCGACGCCAAGACCGTGGAAGTGAACGGCATGCGCGTGCATCTGACCGGCAAGGAATATCAGATGCTGGAACTGCTTTCCCTGCGCAAGGGCACGACTTTGACCAAGGAAATGTTCCTGAACCACCTTTATGGCGGCATGGACGAGCCGGAACTGAAGATCATCGACGTGTTCATCTGCAAGCTGCGCAAGAAGCTGGCCACGGCCGCCAACGGCATGCACCACATCGAAACCGTCTGGGGCCGCGGCTATGTGCTGCGCGACCCTCACGAAGGCGCCGTCGCAGCCGCCTGATCGGCTTTAGCCCGAGGTTTCAAAACGCCCGCCCCTCCGGCGGGCGTTTTTCATTGTACAGGCCAGGCGGCCATAGCGGTCAAGCCGGTCAAGCCATCGCGCGATTGCGCCCGTCACAGTTACCAATTGCGACATATGCGCCCGAGCAACGGCGCCGTATCTCCAAGCACAATTCAGTTCAATGAGTCAGACGGTCAGCAAACCCGGCGCTCGCTTGGCCGGTTAACCGCGATGGCGCAAATTTTACTTGCCTTTAACCACGTCGGCTGGCCAAGGTTCGCCCCGTCACACAGCACCAGCGCCGCTTGCGTCGGCCAGTTCGTGTTTTTCGGGGGCAGGATGCAGGAATTCGATCCGAGACAACCCGCGCTGCGTATTGCGCCGCGCCTGTTCGTCATCCTATCGGGTTGCAGCGCCCTGGCCCTGGCCTGGCAACTGACCAGCCACAGTCACAACGGCGCGACGCCCCAACCGGGCGCCCTCAACGCCAGCGCGCTCGCCGCCATTGAACGCCAGGCCTTCGCCCAGGCCCAGACTCAGCCGGGCTTCGCCCAGCCGATCAGCATCATGATCAAGGTTGCGCCCGGCGAGACCTTCGAGTCCGCCGTAAGGCGCGCCGGCGTTGGCCAGAACGAAGCCCAACAGGCCGTTCACGCCCTGGGCTCGGCGTTCGATACGGTCAACATCAAGGCCGGCCTGGCCTTTGAAGCCGCCATCGCCCGCCCGCGCGACAACAACGGCCCAGCCCGCCTGATGGGGCTGTCCATGCGCACAGGCCCGGCCAGCGCGGTAACGCTCGCCCGCGCTTTCGACGGCGCCCTGCATCTGCGCCAGATGGATGAAAAGGTCTCCGCCCAGACCGTGGTGGCCCAGGGCCAGATGGAAGGGTCTTTATATGCTTCGGCTGAAAAGGCCGGCGCCACCCCGGAGTTAACGGCCGAAGTGGTCAAGCTGTTCTCGCATAAGCTTGATTTCAGCCGCGACATTCATGCCGGCGACAAATTCAGCCTGGTGTTTGATCGCAAGGTCACCGAAAGCGGCCGCACGGTTCAGGCGGGAGACCTGCTCTATGCCGAGATTGAGGCCAAGGGCGGCGCCAACCGTTTCTACCGCTTCAAGGCCCCGGGCGCCGCTGCGGCGGATTACTTCGACGAACTGGGCAAGAATATTCGCGGCTTTCTGCTGCGCACGCCCTTGGACGGCGCGCGGGTGACCTCAAGTTTCGGCATGCGCCTGCATCCGATTTTGGGCTTTACGCGCATGCACGCGGGCATCGATTTCGGTGCGCCGACAGGCACGCCGGTGTTCTCTGCCGGCGACGGCGTCGTGGAAAAGGCCCAATGGACCAACGGCTATGGCCGCTGGCTGCAGATTCGCCACAACAGCCAGATCGAAACCGGTTACGGTCACCTGTCGGGTTGGGCGGTGAAGCCGGGCCAGCATGTTCATCAGGGCCAGGTGGTGGCCTATGTCGGCTCCACGGGCATGTCGACCGGTCCGCACCTGCATTACGAAATCATCGAGCACGGCAAGAAGGTCAATCCGGCGTCGGTCAAGGTGCCGTCCGGAACCATATTGGGCGGCAAGGAACTGGCCGCCTTCAAGGCTGAAAAGGGCCGAATCGATAGCTTGATCGCCCGCCAGGGCGGCAAGACCGGGGCCGTCGCCCTGCGCGCTTCGGAGCCGGGCGGCCCAGAGCGGCTATTGCGGTAGGACTTGGGTTCCGATTTGGGCCGCCGTGCCTAAAATTGCGTCACTCTTGAAATTGTCTTCGCGCGTTCAAAGGTTTGTGACTTTGCCGCAAGCCCGAGCCTGCCTACATTCAATAGGTCGTTCCAACCATTGAAAGGAGGTGATCCAGTGTCTCATAGTTTCATCCGCAGCGAAGAAATCGTGACCTGGGCCTCCGTACGGGGTCCGCGCCCTGCGTGAAGGGGTTGCGAGGCCGCGCTGCGGTCCTGACTATGGAGAGGCCGTCCTGGCGACAGGGCGGCCTTTTACATTGGGGCCTGCGACCTCGCGCCGCAAAAAAAGCGACATAGGAATGGCTCCGCTTAAGGGAGTCGCAACCACGATCATCGATATTCGCTTCGAAAACCCACTTGGAGGTCGCGTTTCAGGTTCCGGCTGAGCCGCACCATCGTCGAGACGTGGACGAGGCGTCGAATGACCGATCGAACCCGGACGAGGCCGTTGCATCGGCTGTGCGGCCTGTGGGGCGATACCCAAGGCGGCGTGGCGATCATCTTTGCCTTATCCGCCACCGCGCTCATCGCCTTCCTCGGCGCAGGCCTGGACATGTCGCGCGCCTTGGTCGCGCGTCAGGAGCTGTCCAACGTCGCCACCCTGGCCTGCCAGTACTCCAACCGACCCACGGTCTATTCGGTAGCCTACAGCAATAACAATGGGGTTCAGACCTATGCGACCCAGGTCAACAGCTTCATCACCCAAAGCCTGTCCAATCAGAACTTCACCCTGACCCAAAGCACCGGCACGCCCTACACCTACTCAGGCCTGGGGGGCACGGGCCAGGTCAGTCTGTCGGCTACTGTGCCGACCTTGTTCCTGCCCATCATGTCGATCAACTCCTTGCCGGTCAGCGTGACCATCACCTGCGCCACCGGCCAGACTCAGACTCCGACCACATCGGGCTCAGTCATCGTGTCGGAAAGCTTTGAGAATTCGGCGTGCAGCGGCACCTGCTGGTCGACCTTCCAGCCCAGCGGGGCCAAGAACGCCTTAAGCAGCACCCCCATCAACACCTTCCCCTCCAACGTCGGCTATGTCGGGTCCAGCGGGACCGAGTGGACCCTGATGGGCTATTGTCTGGAGGTGGACACGGTCGGGCTGATCAAGTCCACGGTTCCAAACGGCACGCACTCGGCCGAACTGGACTGCGACAACGGCTCCGGATCGCGAGGCAACTCCTCGATCTCCAACAAGACCTATTACGCGGCCGGCACCTATGAGGTGCGTTACAACTACACATCCCGCGTCGACTATCCGAACTACGACCCGACCTACATCTGCGCCTCGACCGCTGCGGACCTGTCGTGGGCCAACGACACCAACGCCGTCGGCGCCCCCACGGGCGCCATCTCTCGCTCCAACCAGATGAACGTCTATTTCGACGCGGACTCCAGCGGCGCCGCTCCGACCCACACCACCTTGGACGGAACCCAGACCCTGGCCGGGTCCAACCTGATCGACGAGTGCGTCTATGCGGCCAGCTGGGTCCAGCGCAGCATAAAGATCACAGTCTCATCCGCAGGATACTACTGGCTGAGCTTCGCGGCCGACGGGGGCAACGACAGCTATGGCGCACAGCTGGACAACATTCAGGTCTGCGTGACCAGCTGCTCAGGCTCGGTTCAGGACAACTTCCCAAGCGCCTGGACGACGACATCCCTGTTATTCGAGGACAGCTTCGAAACCATCGCCGCCAGCGGTTCGGTGGATACCAGCTCAACCCTGGACGCCGACTACGGAGCCCTGAACACCGGCTGGCCCACTCAAACCTCGCTCGGCTGGGCCACAGGCCCCTATGACCAGGTCGGTATTGTCAATGTGGCCGCTCTGGCGTCTGTGGGCTCGCAAACACTGGAATTGGACAGCGCCAAGAGCGGCAGCCAGACGACGTCGCGTCGTTCGGTCAGCCGCTATTTCTATCTCGTCCCGGGCTACTATTCGATCGCCTACAACTACATTTCGGCGGTCAAGTTCACCGGCGTGAACGGCACCAACTGCACCTACACCCCGTCGACCTCGTCAGCCCTGTCGTCCTATTCGAGCACCACCTCCACGGCGGGCAAAAACCAGATCAGCGGGTCCAACAGTTCCTGGCCCAAGGACACCAACGCGGTCGCCGTATTCATGTCCCACAGCCTGAACGTCAGCTATCCCATCGGCGGCGGCGGCCAGGATACGACCACGTCCTATTACAACCCCAACGGCACCACCACGACCACCCCTACCGTGGCGCCCGACAGCGTGAGCACCTCCAGCTACAACACCGCACAGCTCAACCCCGTGCTGGACTACTGCAACTATTCATCGTCGTGGACGACGAGGACCACCTATGTGCGGATCACCAAGCCGGGCCAGTACTGGCTGACCATCGGCGCCGTCGGCGCGTCGGCGTCGCAGGACAAGGTCGGCGGACTCATCGATGACGTGAGGGTGTCGGCGGTGGGCAGCCTCTACAGCACGGCGCCCAGCTTCTACGCTACGGTGCCGACGCCGAGCGTCGCCAACGGCGCGACCGTCAGCTATACCGGCTTCTCCATTGTGGCCGACGCGCTGACGCCATGATCGCAAACGCAAAGCCCGTCCGGAAATGCCTGCGCCTGGCCCAAGCCTTCGGTCAGGATCGGCGCGGCGCGGCCGCCGTGGAATTCGCCCTGCTCGGCCTGCCGTTTTTGCTGTTGCTGATCTGCATCATGCAGATGGGCCTGTACTATATGACTCAGGTGGCGCTGAACGCGGGAACGGTGAAGGCTGCGGAAAACCTGCGCTCAGTGTTCGGCACCGGCGCCACGCCGGTGACGCCGTCCGGAGCCACCTTGAAGTCCACCATCGTCTCGGGTTCGGGCACGGGCATCGTCAGCAGCGGCTTGATCGTCGAGGTTCAGCCCCTGGCCAATCTGGGCGCCGGCACGGTGGCCATAACCGATGGCCTAACCAGCTATGGCTCGGCCTGGACCCCCCTGGTCCTGCGCGCCAAATACACGTTCTCGACCTTCATGCCGGGCTTCGCCGCCACATGGTCGATCAACTCCAGCGCCTTGGTGCGCAGGCAGGGCCAATGAGCCGCCGCCCGTTTTTGCGACGGTTCATGCGATCGAGGCGCGGGAGCGCGGCCGTCGAGTTCGCCATCATTTCGCCGATCATGATCTTGATTCTTGCCGGACTTTACGAGGTCGGCAGTGCGTTTCAGTCCCTGACCGCCGTCAACGAGCTGGCGTCGCAGTACGCCATTTCCTGGGCGGACTGTTCGGACAACCCCGCAGGAACCTGCAACACGGAAATCGGCCTTTATTCGCCGACCGCCGCGATTTCCAATGTCGCGCCCCAGCTCACCGCCGCCAATGTCACCTTGAAAATGTTCCAGGTCACCATGAGCGGAACCACCCCGACCGTGACCTACAGCTACCCGTCGTCCTCCACTTTGAACGCGACCCAGACCGCCGCAGCCCAAGCCAGCCTGACGAGCGGCCAGACCGGCGTGATCGTCACGGTCAACTACACCTATACGGTCAGTGTTTTTCCGGTAGCGCTGTCCGGAGTTATCCCGGCAAGCTTTCCCATGAGTTTCACGGTCGTACAGCTGAAAGCCTGACGCCCGGACCTGGGCTCAGCCCGGCCGCACGACAGATTTGTCAGGGAATTGTTCATCATAACGAAAACTTTGCGGCTCACGGTCGACCGGTAGTCCGCAATGAGCGCCGCCGTACCCGTGCAAAACATGTTCAGCTTCAGTTCCCGGGAACCTTCGGAATTTCCCCACTGGGCGTTCCAGAACGTCGATCTGGAGTACGACGCCGGCTCGCAGTCTGTATGGATGTACTACAAGGAAGACGGGCCGCCGTTCTATTCGCTGCAGACCCTGATCGACATGGCTTCCGTGCGCGAGTCCCTGCGCGGCTTGTTGAAATCGCCCTATTGGAGCCGCTATCCGATCCGATATTTCGTGATGGCCTCGCGAAAGCCCGGGATTTTCAATCTCGGCGGCGACTTGGCCATGTTCGCCAAGTCCATCCGCGAACAGGAACGCGAGCAGCTGCGCGCCTATGCCCATGCCTGCATCGACGTCGTGCACGGCCTGGCGACCGCCTTCGGCCTGCCCATCGTCACCCTGTCGGTCATCACCGGCCAGGCGCTGGGTGGAGGACTGGAGGCGGCCCTGGCGGAAGACTTCATTCTGGTGGATGAAACCGCCAAGGTGGGCGTGCCCGAGGTCGCCTTCAACACCTTTCCCGGAATGGGCGCCGTCAGCCTGCTGTCGCGCCGCCTCGGCGAGGCGCGGGCCGAAGAAATCATCGGCTCGGGCAAGGTCTACAGCGGCCGCGAAATGTTCGAGATGGGGGTTGTCGACATCCTTGCCGCCGAAGGGCGCGCCATGCAGATGGCGGTGAACTGGATGACCGAAGGGGGCGCTGATCGGTACGCCAGACGCTTGACCATAGCCCGGGCGCGCCGGCGTTTCTTTCCCGTGTCCTATAACGAGCTGATCAAGATCACCGACCTGTGGGTCAATTGTTCCTTCGACGTTACCGCCCACGACATTCGGCACATGGAGCGTCTAGCTGCGGCGCAAAAGAGGCTGGTCGGCCAATAACACCCGGTTAACTATCGATTTTTACAGGGCTTCAAGGCCGGCGTCCTATTATCCACCTGCCGAATTCCAGTTCGGAACAGACGGCGGATTGGCTTTATGACGGTCTTAAGCGCCCCCAACGCGCCAAAAACGGTTCTGCCGGCCGAGATCCATGCGGCCCTGGTCAAGACGCTGTTCGGCACGGTGGGCTCATTCGTGTCCGGCATAGTCGGCGGCCTTTTAGTGCCCGCCGTCGCCTGGGGCCGTACTCGCGATCCGATCTTTCTGATCTGCACCGTGGCCCTTCTGGCCATGTCGATGCTGAGGCTGATGGTCTTCTACGGCTATATGCTCAAGGACGAGCAGGCCAAGCAGGACGAAGCCCGGCGCTGGGAGCGGCTCTACGCGTTGGGCGCCATCGGCTTCATGACCGGCGTCGGCTTGACGGCGGCGATCCTGTTCCACCAACGCCACGACGAGCTGACCACCCTGTACGGGGTTGTGATCATGATGGGCGTGGCGGGCAGCGTGGCGGCGCGCAACGCCGGCCGCCCCGCCATTGTGTATGGCCAGGTGATCGGCGTTTGCAGTCCCTTGGCCCTGGTTCTGCTGTTTGAATACAACAGCTGGTACTGGGGTCTGGCGGCGATCATCGGCCTGGTGATGATCTCCGTGAAGTCCACCACCAAGGCGCTCAACGAAATTCTGGTCGCGGCCCTGCTCAACGGGCGCGAAGCGGCTATCCAGCGCACCATGTTCGGCACCGCCTTGGACAGCATGTCTCACGGCCTGTGCATGGGCGACGCCGACGGCGCCATCACCGTGGTCAATCAGCGGCTCAAGGAATTTTTCCGGCTGGAGGAGACTCCGGAAGGTTTGCGCGCCGGACAACTGGCGGACCTGATCGCCTGCTCCGGCCGGCTCTCGGCCGCGCGGCGGACGGGCTTCGTCAAGGCCTGGGAGGATCATGTCGGCCTGAAATCCCCGTCCATGTTCAGCGAGGCGATCGACGGGCGCACCTTCGACTTCCGCTGCGAGCCCAAGGCCTCCGGCGGCTTCGTCGTTTTGGTGGAGGACGTGACCTCTCAACGCATGGCATCGCAAAAGATCGAGCGGATGGCTCACTTCGACGATCTGACCGGCCTGCCCAACCGCATGCACTTTCACGGCCAGATGCAGGCGGCCCTCGAAGAGCCCATCGAGCCGGGCTGGCAGTTGGCCCTGCTCAGCGTGGACCTGGACCAGTTCAAGGAAGTCAACGATACCCGCGGCCACCCGATCGGCGACGAATTGCTGCGCCTGGTGGCCAATCGCCTGCGGCACGCCCTGCATGCCGACGATCTGGTCGCCCGCTTTGGGGGCGACGAATTCCAAGTCATGCTGCGCACGCCCGCCGACCCCGCGCATGTCGGCCACATCGCCGAGCGGATCATCGAACGGCTAAGCCAAAGCTATCGCGTGGACGGCCACATCATTTCCATCGGCGCCAGCATCGGCATCGCCGTGACCACAGGCGAGGTGAAAGACGCAGACGACCTGCTGCGGTCGGCCGACGTTGCGCTCTATCAGGCCAAATCCGGCGGGCGAGGCGTCTATCGCATCTTCGATCCGGCCATGGATGAAGTCCTTCAACGCAAACGGGACGTGGGCCAAATTTTGCGGGACGCCATCAGCCAGGATGCGCTGGAGGTCCACTACCAGCCGGTGGTGGACTACCATACCGGACGGATCGTCGCCTGCGAGGCCCTGGTTCGCCTGCGCCACCCCACCGCCGGTCTGGTGCCCCCGGGCGAATTTATCGAGATCGCCGAACAGACCGGTTTGATCGTGCCCTTGGGCGATTGGGTGCTGCGTCGCGCGTGCATGGATGCGGCGGCTTGGCCCAAGCACATCCGTGTGGCCGTCAACTTCTCGCCCAAGCAGTTCCTGATCCGCAAGGACCTGATCGGCGACATCCGGGAGGCTCTGACCGAGGCGGGGCTGGAGCCCGGACGGCTCGAAGTGGAAGTCACCGAGAGCACCATCATCGAGGCCAAGGACTCCTTGGCCATGCTCAGCGAAATCTCCGCCATGGGCGTGAAGATCTCCCTGGACGACTTTGGCACGGGCTATTCCAGCCTGTCCTATCTGCGCCAGTTCCCGGTGGATAAGATCAAGATCGACCGCTCCTTCGCCATGGACATCAAATCGCGCGCATCCCAAGCGGTGATCGGCTCGGTGTCGGTGCTGTCCCAGCTGCTGAACGTCGAACTGGTGATCGAGGGTGTCGAAACCCTCGAGCAGGTCGCCGCGCTCAAGATGTGGAACGTGCACCTAATCCAGGGCTACTATTTCAGCCGTCCCCGACCCTTGGCCGAGATCATGCCGCTGCTGCAGAATGTCGCCCCCTTCGCCCCCGAACCGATCCAGTCGGTGGCCTAAGCCTAGAGCGGCGATCTGACGGAATCAGATCGCCGCTCTAGGTATTTGTATCGGCGCGCGTTTAGTCCCAAAACCGGTTCCCACTTTTCGGAACGCGCTCTAGGTATTTGTATCGGCGCGCGTTTAGTCCGAAAACCGGTTCCCACTTTTCGGAACGAGCTCTAGGCTATCCGGGCCTCATCCATGTCGTCCAGAATGGGCCGCGCGAAGCGCTGGGCGCGGTAGATCGCGTACGCCGAATTATGCCGACGCAGCGAGCGCGTCAGGAATTGCTCCACTTCGGCGAATCCCGCCTCGGGGGGCAGAAGGGCCTTGGTCAAAAACAGGTCGCCCATCTGCTCTGCGTTAAGGCTCTCTCCGCGCTCCATCATGCGCTCGGCCCGGACAAAGCCAATCTTCTGCGACAGGAAACCGTAGGTGGCCAGCGACAGCGCCGGATCGGCGGCGAAGGAAAAACGGCGTCCCGACTCTGCGATCATCAGGTTGCAGGCCAGAGCCAGCTCCAGGTCGGCGCCGGCCATGTGAGCGCGCGCGCAGGCGACTGAAATGACCGGCGCACGCAGGATCAAGGCCGATACCTCGTTGACGAGCCGGTTGAAATCCGCGCCTCCCTCGGAGTCCCGCTCCATATGGTGGGCAAAGTCCAGCACCAGAAATTTCAGATGGCCACGGCGGCCCTCGGCCACGTCGTCGACAATCCCTCGCAGAGCGACCACACAATCGTCGTCAAAACCCGCAGCCAGCTTAGTGACCACCAGGGTCTGTAAAGCCGGGATCTTGTGCTCGATCAGGCCCTCGGTCGGCGCATGGCCGCGCCGCGATTGAAGGAAGCCGCCAAGGCTCGGATAGATCGGAAAGACGCCGGGGTCGAAATCGAGGATGTCCAAGCCCTGAAAGCCGTCCATGCCGCCCACTCCACTTTAACGACCTTCGCCCGCAAACGAGGCCGTTTCCCACACAACCTGAGCCGTACGCGATTCCCCTGCGACGTGAATTGGGTCTTAACACAAAATAAACCAGTTTGGGAAGAGCGCGCCGAGATAAATTCAGAGTCCGTTAACCTATTCTCTTCGAACGACTGAATTAACCATGATTTGAGCGCCTACAGACGCATTAACACAGGTTAACAATCGGGAGCCTATCTTTGAAACGGCGTCGACATCAGCTTATTTTTTACGAGCTTTTGGCGCATTCGCAGGAAAAGCCGATGCCGAGTCTTGCAGGTTCAAAGTTCAAATTGGCGTGGGCTCGGCGAGCGCGCGGGCGACCCAGGTGTTGATCGCAGAACTGCACGCTTTTTCGCGCATCAGGGGATGCACTTAGGCGTTGAGCTCAGGGCGCAGCGGCCTTTAATCCAAGGCGGGTTTAGACCTCAACGCCTTGACGCCTGAACGCCCCGCCTTGCGTTCCAGGCGCTTGAGCTTGGAGGAATAGGTCGGTCGGGTGGCCTTGCGCGCTTTGGGCCGCAGCGCCGCTTGACGGATGAGCGACAACAGGCGCTCCACCGCGTCCTGCCGATTCAATTCCTGGGAGCGGAAGCCTTGCGCAAACAGCACGATCACGCCGTCCTGGGTCAGGCGCGAGCCTGCCAGGCGCTCCAACCGCGTGCGCACATCTTCCGGCAGGTTCGGCGAGGCGCGGGCATTGAAGCGCAATTCGATCGCGGTGGAGGTCTTGTTGACGTGCTGACCGCCCGGTCCGGATGCGCGGGCGTGGCGCAGTTCGATCTCATCCTCGTCGATGGCCAAACCGGGACCGGCGGGGATCATCATGCAAGATCAGGCTTTGCGGCCCGCCCTCTGCAATTCAACCAGCCGCGCCGATCCGTCTGTCTGCCCCGCTAAAGCCTTGAGGCGGCTGGACAGAAGGGCGCGGTATTGATCGCACGCCTCATCAATGCCGTGCTGGTCGTCCGCGCGCAGGGGATCGCCAAGCGCTTCTTGGATATCGGACAGGTCGTCATCGTCCTGGATCGCAAGGTGCAGACCCACGGCCGCCTCAGCTAGGAAATGCAGGTCCGGCGCCAACTCGCCTGATCGCGGCGCAGCCACATCCATCAGGAGAAGCCCGTTGCGACCGGCCAGGCGACCGGCGATATCCAAACTCTCGGCGGCTTGGTCGATCATGGCGTCGTCCACCTTGAAGGGCGGGCTTGCGGGCTGTGGGCTCATGGCGCGTCTCGTTGAACTACAACGGTTCCCTAACCTGAAGCGGTTAGGTTCGTCGAGTTTCCCGTCGAGCGGCCAGCCTCATGTCCCCTGTCTCAAGCGTCCGCCCCTCTGAACTGCCCGCTTCCGACCGGGAGGCCTGGGCGGATTTTTGTGCGGCCACGCCCCTGTTTCGCAGCCCCCTGCTGGGACCGGACTTCGCCGAGGCGGTCGCCCGTCGGCGGGATGACGCCCACGTGGCGGTGTTTCGCCGCAACGGCCGCACCGTCGGCTTTCTACCCCATCATCGCCGTCCTTCCGGCCTTGCTCGGCCCATCGGCGCGCCCTTCTGCGACTATCATGCCCTGGTCACAGAGCCGGGCCTCAGGCTGGACGGCGCCCAGGCCCTGGCCGGCGCCGGCCTGTCCACCTTTCGCTTCTCCAACCTGATCGACCCCTACCGCTGTTTCGACGCCGCCCGCCAAACGCCGCAGGAGGGCTTTGTCATGAAGCTCGGCCCGATGGGCGCCGGCGCTTATCTGGACGGCCTGCGCGAGCCCAATCCAAAGCGCGCCAAGAACTGGCGACGGTTGGAGAATAAGCTGGAACGGGAGGTGGGCGAAATTACGCTCAGAGCCCCTGACCACAGTCCGCAAGCCTTCGCCGCCCTGATGCAGTGGAAACGCGAGCAGCTGGTGCGCGGGGGTCTGCACGACATCTTCCGTCCGGACTGGACGCTGGGTCTGATGCAAGACCTATTCGAGCAGCGCCAGGGTCCCTTCCAAGGCCTGATGCTGACCCTTCGCGCCGGCGGGCGGCTGGTCGCCGGCCACTTCGGCGTGCGCCTTGGCAATCATTTCCACTCGTGGATATCCTCGGTCGATCCAGACCTCGCCGCAACCGGCGCGGGCAACACCCTGCTGCTGCGAGTGATCGAGGCCATGCCGCAACTGGACCTGAACGCCTTCGATATGGGTTCGGGCCACGCCCACTATAAAGAGCCGTTTTGCACCGGCCGCATTCCGGTCGCTTCCGGCGTCGCCGTCGCCCGGGGCGCAGCCCACGGCATGGCCCATTCGGTGGATCAGGCCCTGGCCCTGGCGGCGGAGCGCTCTGAAGCGGTGGCGCGCCTGTTGCGCCGGCTGGACCACATCGCCGCTATCGAACTGTCGGTGGGCGGACGCCTGCTGGGGGTCGCCCAGGCCTTCGCCGGCCAGGCCCGCCGCGCCAAATCGCTCGACCGCGCGCCCGAAAAGGCGCCGGAACGGGCGTTGCTCGACACCTGAGCACGGGATGACCCAGCCCCTTATCTCGGTGGTCATTCCCACCCAACGTCGGCCCGGACCGCTCAGCCTGGCCGCAGGATCAGTTCTTGCTCAGGAGGGAGTGGACTTTGGCCGGATCGAGCTGATCATCGCCGATAACGATCTGACGCCGAGCGCCAAAGCCGCCGCCGAAAAGCTTGCCGCCGAGGCGCCATTCCCCGTGCGTTATGTTCACGAGCCGAGACCCGGCGTGGCCATGGTCCGCAATGCGGCGCTGAGCCAGGCCAAGGGCGAGCTGATTGCGTTCCTCGACGATGATGAGGAAGCCCCGCCTCACTGGCTAGCTGAGCTTCTTGCCGTCATGCAGCGCTATCAGGTCGACGGCGTGTTCGGTCCCGTGCATGGCCGCGCGCCCGCCTCGGTCATGCAGCACCGCGATTATCTGGAACGCTTCTTTTCGCGCGAAGGCCCGGCCCACACCGGCCTCATCGACGGCTTTTACGGCTGCGGCAACAGCCTGATCCGACGCGCCGCCCTGCCCGACCCTGAACGTCCGTTCGACATGGTTCGCAACACAACCGGCGGGGAGGACGACCTGCTGTTCGGCCGGATGAAGGACAGGGGCGCCCGCTTCGCCTGGGCGGCCGAAGCCTGGGTGTGGGAGGACCCCGCCCCCGAGCGCCTGACCCTCAGCTATACCCTCAAGCGCGCCTTCGCTTATGGCCAGGGTCCGACGGCCGTGAGCGCCGCCGGCCGCCAACGGCTGGGCGTGGCCTATTGGATGGCCGTGGGCCTGGGCCAGATGGCGGTATTCGGCGCCCTGGCGGCGATCAAATGCGCCCTGCGCGCGCCCGACCGCGCCTACGCCCTGGACAAGGCCGTGCGCGGATTCGGCAAGTTCCTGTGGTTCCCGCCCTTCAAGTTCCGCTTTTATGGGCAGGCTGCGCCGGGGAATTGACGGCGCTCATCGCGGACGGACTAGCGCCTCGCGCAGGCGGTCCACCGCGCGCTCCAGTTCATCGGGATTGAGCCGGGCGAAGCCCAGGCGCGCGCCGTTCACCGTAGCGCCGTCCATCGCGAAGGCGCCGCCTGGATAGAACCTCAACCCTAGACGCGCGGCGGCCGCGCAGACTTGGTTAAGGTTGGTCGATGAGGCGACCTCCGCCCATATGGCCAGGCCCCCGTCGGGCAGGCGGAAGCTGATCTGATCGGAAAGACGTTCGCGGAGCAGATCGGCGAATACCCGCCGCCGTTCGCCATAGACCTTTAGCGCGCGCCGGGTGTGCCGTTTGACCTCTCCGGCCTCAATCATTTCTGCGATGGCCGTCTCGGTGGCCGGATCGCCCTGACGGTCGATCAGAGCCGCCTCAAGCGCCAGACGCTCGATTACCGGAGGCGAGGCGGCGATATAGCCCACCCGGATAGAGGGCGAGAGCAGCTTGGACACGGAACCGATGTAGACCACCTTGCCCCACCGGTCGGCGCTGGCCAGAGGCAGCATGGGCTGATGAGTAAAGTGGAACTCGTGGTCATAGTCGTCCTCAATGATGGTGAATCCGAACTGTTCGGCCAAAAGCAGCAGGCGCATTCGTCGTTCGGGCGGCAACAGGACCGTGGTGGGGAACTGGTGGTGCGGCGTCAGATAGATCGCCTTGACCCGCCGGCGCCGACAGACCGCCTCCAGTTCGTCGAGCTTGACACCCTGACCGTCCAGTCCAACCGAGACCACCTCGGCGCCCGCCGCGCGGAAGGCCTCGCGGGCCGGCGGATAACTGAGTTGCTCCATCACCACGGCGTCGCCAGGCCCGCTGAAAACCCTAGATGCCAAATAAATGCCCATCTGACTGCCTCGAACCATGCAGATGTGCTCAGGCGTGGTCGAAAGTCCGCGATCCAGATTGAGCATGGTCGAGATCGCCTGACGCAGCCGGGGCAAGCCCTTGGGGTCGCCATAACCTAGGCGGTTGACCCTGGCCGAAGCGACCAGAGCCCGCCGATAGGCTCTGCCGAACTCATGCATTGGGGCGATGCGGGTGTCTGGCGACCCGTCGTCCAGGGTTAACAAATCGTTATCTGTTCGCTGTATCGGCAGGTCCGGCGAGGGCCGCGAGAAGCCAAGGGCAGGCGCCTGGGACAGGGCCTCGACAATATTGTCGAAGATGATGGGGGGATCGATAGCCAAGGACGGCAGGGACTTTGACACGAAGGTGCCGCGCTTGAGCTCAGAATAAACCCATCCCTGGGTGTTCAATTCATCGTATGCCTGAACGATGGTCTTACGGCTTACTGACAAATCCTCCGCCAGTTCGCGCGTGCCCGGCAAGGCGTCGCCAGGCGCGAGCCGTCCTCGGCGCACCTCGTCCATGATGGCGTAGGCGATTTGCAGATACACCGCCGTACCCGAACCCCGGCTGATCACGATGTTCACATGCCAGGGCCGAAGCACGATTTGACCGCCGATTTCGCTGCCGGCCCCATCTGGACCCCCCGACATTTTAGAAACTGGATATTTCCCGGAGTCCAGAGCGGCGCCTAGCCTGCCCTCAAGGTCCCAATCTGGCGCTCTGAATGCGACCGGTCTTGGCGCCCATCGCTGATTTTATTTTTCGCAATAACCGAGAGGGCAATAGCAATGACGAGCGTTGGCCTAAAGAAGAACTGCCTCAGTTTCTGGGAATTGCTGGCTCAGGCGGTCGCCTTGATTTCACCGACAATGACAGCCGCCTTGATCGTGCCAGTGATGTACGGAAACACCGGGGATTACAGCTGGGTTTCCTACGCGGTTGGCACGATCATGCTGCTGTTTGTCGCCTTCAACCTCAACCAGTTCGCCAAACGGTCAACCTCCGCCGGGTCGATGTACGCCTATATCGCCCGGGGCCTGGGTCTTAGGGCCGGCGCCATCGGCGGATGGGCCCTGATTTGGTCCTATCTCGGCATCTCCATGGCAGGCGTGACCGGTTTCACGATCTTCGCCGGCAAGCTGCTGGGCATGATCGGCGTCAATGCCCCGCCGATCCTGCTATTCGGCGTTTGCGTCTTGGCCGCCTGGGCTTGCGCCTGGAAGAATGTGCGCCTTTCTGCCTTGCTCATGCTGGCGCTCGAGGGCCTATCCATGACCCTGATCATCGCCCTGTGCTTCATCGTCCTGGGCAATCACCACTTCGCGGCGGACAGCGCCCAGTTTGAACTCAGCAAACTGCCCTTGGGGAGCCTGGGCCTGGGCGTGGTGGTGGCCATCTTCAGCCTTGTCGGGTTCGAATGCGCCACGGCCTTCGGCGACGAGGCCAAGGACCCGCTGCACACCATCCCGCGAGCGGTAACGGTGAGCCTGATCATCTCAGGCGTTTTCTTCGTCTTCGTCACCTACACCATGGTGCAGGGCGTGCGCGGCTATTCCCAACCGCTGAGCGCCTTGGACGCACCGCTCAACACACTGTCCATGATCTATAAGGTTCCGCTGTTCGCCGCGCCGCTGTCCTTCGGCGCCATGGTCAGCTTTTTCGCCCTGTGCCTATCGTGCATCAACGCGGGCGGCCGAGTGATCTACGCCATGGGACGGCACGGCATCTTTCATGAGTCCACCGCTCAGGCGCACACCACCAATGAGACCCCGCACATCGCCGTGACGGTCATGGGCGCCCTCGCCTTCTTGGTTCCCACGGCCCTGACCCTCGGACACGCCGCAACCCTGGACGTGTTCAATTGGGTTGGGACCATGGCAGCCTTCGGCTTCATGGTGGCCTATTTCCTGGTGACCGTAGCGGCCCCGGTCTATCTGAAATCCCTCGGCGAACTGAAGGCGCCAAGCCTTGTTATGACCGGAGCAGCCTTGCTGCTTCTCTGTATTCCCGCAGTGGGTTCGGTCTGGCCGCTGCCGCCCGCGCCGGTGCTGTATTTCCCCTATATCTTCCTGGCGTATATGGTGATCGGCGTGGCCTGGGTCCTGACCCACTATGGCCGCAAGCCCGCCGCCTCGGAGGTGGTTCGCAAGGATCTCGACTACACGCACGCCCAGTTCAAGGCTGTGGGCAGCGGAACGTGAGGGCGGCTCAAGCGGCAATCGCCTCCTGATCCCCCCCGTGCGCATTGCCGCGAAGCAATAGAGCTTAACTCCACCCCCGCCGCGTCCTGCGCGGCGGGGGAACCCTATTGAAGGATGTAGTCTTGGACGGCACGGTTCAGTCGATCTGGCGCCACCCGGTCAAGGGCTTTACCCCTGAGTCGCTGCCCGGGGTGGGTCTTGAAGCCGGCGCCTGTTTTCCCTTCGACCGCATGTATGCGGTGGAGGACGGCCCCTCGGGCTTCAATCCTCAGGCGCCCGAGCATATTTCCAAACAGAGGTTCACCGTCCTGGCCAAGATCGCCGAAGTGGCCAAGGTGCGCACCCGCTACGATGAGGCCACCGGCGAGTTGGAAGCCAGCTTCGAGGGCCTAGCCCCGATCCGCGCGGATCTGGAACAGGACGAGGGCCGCGTGGCCTTCGCCGCCTGGCTCGCCAAGGCCCTGGGCGATGAGATCAGCGGGCCGCTCAAGGTGCTGCCCGCCCCCGGGACGCACCGCTTCATGGATGACGAGCTGGGCTTCATATCCATCGTCAACCTTGCCAGCGTGCGCGATCTATCCGCCAAGATCGGCCGCATGGTCGACCCCCGCCGGTTCCGCGCGAACTTCTATGTCGACGGATGGCCGCCATGGTTCGAGAATGAGACCTCCCACGGACTCTTGCGCCTGGGTCAGGCCGAAGCCAGGATCGTCAAGCCCATCGTCCGCTGCGTCGCCACCCATGTGGACCCAGACACAGGCGACAAGGATATTGAAATCGTGCGTTCGCTGTTTGAGACCTACGGCCACCGCTTCTGCGGCATCTACGCCAATGTGACGATTGGCGGGGCGGTGACGTTGGGCGATGGTGCGAGCCTGGAGGTCGCGCATCCATCAGTCCGCGCGGCGGGGGAATAGTGGCCCTCAGCCTGCTGATCTATCTGGGCGCGGCCCTGGCCGAGATCGGCGGGTGTTTCAGCCTGTGGGCCTGGCGGCGCGAGGGCAAGCCGATCTGGCTGCTGGCGCCGGGATTGGCGTCATTGGCCCTGTTTGCCTGGCTGCTGACCCTGATCGACACCAACGCCGCCGGACGCGCCTACGCGGCCTACGGCGGCATCTATATCTGCGCGTCGCTGATCTGGCTGTGGGCGGTGGAAGGGGTGCGGCCCGACCGTTGGGACTATGCCGGCGCAGTGCTGTGCCTGATCGGCTCGGCGGTGATCCTAATGGGTCCGCGAATACGGTAGGCCGCGCCTACTGAACCGTAACGCTGACAAACCGATCCAGCGGCTCGCGCACTCCGGGGCCGACGGGAAACGCCGGTTCATTTGATCCCACGCCCTCAGCTGTGAAATCGGTCGCTTTCGATACGCCCATCCGGACCATTTCGGCCTTCACGGCCAGAGCGCGCGCCTGGGAAATCCCCGGCAGATCGTCTTCAGCCGTATCGGCGTGGCCAACGAGGCGAACAGTCCTGGCGCCGGCAAAGGCGGCGTTCAGAGCGGCGGCGTCGGCCACGTCCTGTGCTGTCCGCGTCAGATTGGAAATCTCGAAGTCGAAGTAGATCTGGTAGGTGCGCGCGCCGTTGTCGTCCGCCGGACGCCACACATCCGCCGTGCGCTGGGCCCGGGCGGCCTGTTTGGCCGTCAATCCGACCTTGGCGGCGGCGCAGGCGCGCTCAGTTTCCCAGTGGGAGAGCGACGGCGGGCCTGGATCACGGATGCCGGCCAGCCCGATCAGGCACCACGTCTCACCCGTGAGCCGGTCGCGTTTGACCCCCTGGCCCTTGGTGTAGAGCTGTGAGAGCCAGACTTGAGCCGTGACATCGCCCTTCTCGGCCAAGGGTTTCAGACGTTGCAAAGCGCTTTCGTAGTCCGCCGCCTTGATGGCGTCGACCGCCGGCGCGACTGCTGGGGTGACTACGCCCGCCCCCATAGGCACGTCCGCCCAGGCCGTTCCCGCCGCCAGTACAGCGGTGGATAGGATCATCGTCATTTCCCGCATCGCCCACCCCCATCAAAGCGGATACGACTTTAAGACGGAACAGGCCGGCGGGGGAGTCCTTGGCCGCCTTCCTGTAGGTCAGGCCTTATCCAGCGCTTTGAAATCCTCGTCCGATAGACCTAGCTCCGCCGCCGCTACATTCTCTTCCAGGTGCGCGACCTTGCTGGTGCCGGGAATGGGCAACATGACCGGGCTGCGTTTGAGCACCCAGGCCAGCGCCACCTGACCCGGCGTGGCGCCCAGGCGCTTGGCGATCCGGTCGACCTGTCCGCCCGGCCGCGCCAAAACGCCGGCGGCCAGGGGGAACCAGGGAATGAAGCCCACGCTGTGGACCGCGCACCAGTCCAGCACCTTCTCATGGCGGCGGTCGGCCAGATTGTATTCGTTCTGGATCGAGACCACCGGGAAGAAGGCCTGGGCGGCCCGGGCCTGTTCCACCGTCACCTCCGACAGGCCCACATGCCGGATCAGGCCCTCGCGCTGCATGTCGGCGATCACGCCGAACTGGTCGTCGCGCGGCACGGACGGGTCGATGCGGTGCAGCTGCCACAGATCGATGCGCTCAAGCTTCAGGCGGCGCAGGCTGTCGTGCACATTTTGGCGCTGCACCTCGGGCCGCCCGTTCATGCGCCAGATATTGGGCCCCGAGCGCGTAAAGCCGCCCTTGGTGGCGATCAGCAGCCCGTCATAGGGATGCAGCGCCTCGGCGATCAATTCCTCCGACACCCCTGGCCCATAGGAATCCGCCGTGTCGATGAAATTGACGCCCAGCTCAGGAACCCGCCGCAGCACCCGCAGCGCCTCGGCCCGATCCGCAGGCGGACCCCAGATCCCCGGCCCTGTCACCCGCATGGCCCCAAACCCCATCCGCGCGACCTCGATATCGCCGCCGATCTTAAAGTGGCCGGATGCAGCGGCGTTGGGCGTGGTCATTGGCGCAGGCTCCTTGGGCGTGCGTCACAGGTGGCGCCTGAAGGGCGTGGCGGCAAGGCCGGTCGGCGCCCGAGGCTCGAACAGTCGGCGCCCGGCTGTCACATAAGCATGCGTTTTGATCTGGTATCAGGCCTAGCCGCCTGGAGATCGCCGCATGACCGACGATATCAATATCCTATTGGGCAAACGCCTGCGCAAGCGTCGCCGGATGCTGGGCTTGAGCCAGAAAGACCTAGCGGACGCCATCGGCATCCGGTTTCAGCAGATCCAGAAATATGAATGCGCCAGCAACAGCTTGAAGGCGTCACGGGTGTGGCAGCTGTCAAAGGTGCTGCAGGCGCCAGTGACCTATTTTTTCGACGGATTGCCCACGGGCGCTGCTCCGCGGACCCCTAAAGTCTCGTTGACGACCGATGCGCCGTCCCCCTGAGACTGTGGCCTCGACCCGCGAGACGGCGCAAGATGCCTGCGATTGAGCGAGGACCAAGCCATGCACCCAGCGATATTGGCGAGCGTCTTGACCGCCTTAGGCCTCGGCGCGGTCACCCCGGTCCGGGCCGCAGCCCCCGGCCCGCCGTCGTCACAACCGCCGATCATCGCAGGGTCAGGCAGCGGCGCGGGCGGCGGGATGAGCGGATCAAACAGCGCCATCGGCGCGGCGAGCGGCGGCGATGGTCAGAGCCGGCTTCTGGCCGCCACCAAGTCGATGTCGGAAACCCAGATGAGCTTCAACCTGCAGCACCTGAAAGTGCAAGGCCCGACCCCGCCCCAGCCACCGACCAAGCCCGTTGTGGCCAAGCCGGCGAACGGGCGCTGATCAGACCCCGCCCAAGGGCCGGCCCTCTACCGCTTGGGATAGGCGGTAAAGATGTAGTCCTTGGCCGTCACGGCGGTGTGGCACTTGAAACAGACCGTTTGGGCGAATGAAGCGTCCTTGCCGAAGGGCTTGAACGCGCCCGTCGCCGGATCATGCTGGAACTGAGCGTAGCCCCATCCGCCGGTATGGGCGAACCGCTTGGAATCCTTCTCAATGAAGGAAACGGATTTCAGCGCATCGGGCACAGTGACCGGATAGGGCGATTCCGAGTCCTTCTTCTGCGACCACTCGATCTTGACGATGGCCGAGCCGTCGGGAAAAGGCTTGCCGTTCCCCGGAATGCCCGCGCGGTAGGCGGCGATCATGACGGGATTGGCGGCGATCACCTTGATCCCGTCCGGAACCTGGCTGACCGCTACAGGCGCCCAGTCTTGGTAGCTGCGGAATTCGCCGAAGGACACGCCGTTGGGCGCGCTCAGGGCGAACCGGTCCTGCTCAGCCGGCGCCGCCGCGCCCACAAACACGAGCGCCGCCGCCCCGCCGACTACGGCCGCTAAGTGTCCACGCAAAAGCCCACTGATCCTCGAAAAACGCGACATCGTCAGCCTCCCTGCCCAGGGCCGAGGCCATCTCGGCCCGTCACGCAAAGAAATAAGCGCCGCTTGGCACAAATTACAACCTTAAGATGAAATTAAGCAGCTCGGCGAGGCCCGCCTATAGGCGGCTGGCCAAACGCAACCTTCGCTGGTATCCAGTCGCCATGCCGCACTATGCCGCCTACGTAATGTCCATTTGCCGTCAAGCCATGGCTTGGCGCGCGATGGGTTGCGTGGAGGCGGATCGGCGATAGGGCCTTAACAGGCCCGCCCACCCCTCCCGACGCGGAGGGGTTCGGCGCACGCATTCCTCCTCGTCGGGTCTGCTTTAGGCAAAGACCATGACGGAACTTGATCCACAGCTTCTCGGCGCGTTCGCGGTGTTCGCCTGCGTCGCTTCCATTACGCCCGGACCCAACAACGCCATGCTGATGGCGTCCGGGGCCAATTTCGGCCTGCGCGCCAGCCTGCCGCATATGGCGGGCGTGTTCGTGGGCTTCCTGCTGCTGCTCATCGCCGTGGGCGCGGGGCTGGGCGGCCTTTTCACAGCCTATCCGGTCTTACACCAAGTCATCGGATGGGCGGGCGCGGCCTATCTGCTGTACCTAGCCGTTCGCATCGCCCTGTCGGATAAGCTGTCCACCGGCAAGGGCGAGGCGCGTCCCCTGCGGTTCATGCAGGCCGTGAGCTTTCAGGCGGTCAATCCCAAGGCCTGGGCCTCGTCCATCGGCGCCATGACCACCTACGCCCCGCAGACCCACTACCTAGCCAACGCCACTGCGGTCATGGTCCTGTTCAGCCTGATCAACATTCCCAGCATCGCGGCCTGGACCCTGTTCGGCGTCGCCATGCGCCGGTTTCTCGACCGCCCGGCGGTGCTACGCACGTTCAACATCGCGATGGGGCTGTTGCTGGCGCTGTCGCTGGTTCCGGGGGTGGAGGCGTTGGCGGCGGGGAAGTGAGGGGCAAAACGCTTACGGCGCAGTGACGTAGAAAAGGCCTTTTATGCAGCTGAGATTGCGCACCGCGATTTGAGCGTGTGTTCGGTCGCTGAATCGCGCGCCGGGATAAACCGGCGTTCCCTCTTCGAACAACCCCGCGCACGGTATCGTAAGGCTCCAGCTTCCCAATGCCGGGCCATCCCTCGGGCGGCTGTTCCTCGATCAGTTGGTGAAGCTGGCGGATCACCGCGCAATCCAGCTTGCGCAGGGTCTTTTCGCCGGGGGCCTGCTTAAGGTCTTTGTTCTTGGGCATTTCACCACAGGTTTTCACGACCTCCGCTTTAAGGGCGGCATAGGCGGGGACCAACATGGCGATGTTCTCGCGAACCATCAGGTCGAGACAATTGCCAAGATCAATGGCGGCCCCGATAACAAACGGCTCCTCGTAATCGCCACGAGCCTTTTTCGCCTCCGCCCATTCCATCGCCCGCACAGGATCGCTTTCCCAGAAATAGGCGCCTGGACCGAGCCAATCATAATCCGTGTCACTCAGCAGAAGTTCGGTGCGTCTTTCGACGGCCTCAACGCCCAAGGCCTTGTTGCAGCCGTGATAGCCCAGGACGAAAGACGTCGCGTAGCGCGTCAACGACGGCGGGCGCCCGCGCGGCGAGGTTCAGGTCCGCCATATTCCGGCGTTAGCCGGCCAGCCTCGGTGTAGATGCCCTTGCGCACCAAAGACGCGCGCGCGTCTTCCTGCGTCGCCGTGTTGGCCTCGATATGACGCGCCGCAAGTTGTCTAATCGCGTCGAGACGCGCTTCATCCGTCACGGGTTTGCTCCAAAGCGCCGCATCGTGACCGAAAGCCACGAGACAGGACGCCAATATGCGGAACATTCCCTGAACGGGCAAGGTCGAATTGTTCGGGGTTGGGCTGAAAAAGGCGTTTGCAGAAATCGGCGCTTGGAGACCGAACCGCCACTAAAACACGCGGACAGCTGTGGCTTCGATCTGGCGCCGCAGGGTCTTGTGCAGGCTGTCTCGCGTCATGATGTCGGCCTTACGGCCGAGGATATCTGTGGCGAAGGCCTTCACATCCATCAGATCAAACAGGCCAAGCTTGCCTTTTTCGTAGTCGAAAAACAGGTCGACGTCTGACTCCTCTCTCGCATCGCCGCGAACCGTGGAGCCGAACATGTAAAGGCGCTTGACCCCGAGCCGTTTCAGGTCGGATTCGTGGCGCCTCAACTTGTCCATGGCGTCGTCGCGCTTCATGGGTTCAAGATACCATATTTGGCGCGCCAATTTCCATCGCTTGAGCTCGTTCGATCCCCGCAATGACCACTGCCGACTCGAAAGCGCCCGCTTGGCCCGCGCCTCCGATCAAGCCGGACCCCGCCGAATGCTGCGGTCGCGGCTGCTGTCCCTGTATCTTCGATTACTACTGGGACGCTCTGGAACGGTGGGAAGCGCGGGTGCGCCAGATGGGCGGAAGGCCCGAAGACCTTCTGACCGAATAGGCTTTCCCCTCAATTCACCTTCGCCATCCCGATCTCCAGCCGCCCTTCCCCGGCGGTCACCTTCACCACCTCCCCGTCCTTAATCTCGCCGGCCAGCAGGCGCTTGGCCACCGGATCAACCAGCTCTTTCTGGATCACGCGCTTGAGCGGCCGGGCGCCGTACACCGGGTCGTAGCCGCGTTCGCCCAGCCAGTGCAGGGCCGTGGCGTCCAGCGACAGGTTGATGCGGCGTTCGGCCAGGCGTTGCTCCACGCGCTCCAACTGGATGCGCACGATGCTGTCCATCTGGGCGCGGCCCAGGCGGTGGAACAGGATGATCTCGTCGATGCGGTTGAGGAATTCGGGGCGGAAGTGTTTGCGCACCGCGTCCATTACGTGCGGGCGGGCGATCTCGACGCTCTCGCCCTCCTCCAGCCCGGCCAGGAAGTCCGAACCGAGGTTGGAGGTCATGATGATCAGGGTGTTCTTGAAGTCCACCGTGCGGCCCTGGCCGTCGGTCAAGCGGCCGTCGTCGAGCACCTGGAGCAGGATGTTGAATACGTCCGGGTGCGCCTTCTCCACCTCATCGAACAGCACGACTTGGTATGGCCGCCGGCGCACGGCCTCGGTCAGGGCGCCGCCCTCATCATAGCCGACATAGCCCGGCGGCGCGCCGATCAGGCGGCTGACGGCGTGCTTTTCCATATATTCGGACATGTCGATGCGGGTCACCGCGCCTTCGTCTGTGAACATGAACTCGGCCAGGGCCTTGGTCAGCTCGGTCTTGCCCACGCCGGTGGGACCCAGGAACAGGAAAGAGCCGATGGGCCGGTTGGGGTCCTGCAGGCCCGCGCGGGCGCGGCGCACGGCGTCGGACACGGCGGCCAGGGCGTCTTCCTGGCCCACCACGCGTTTGCGCAGCACGTCCTCCATCTTGAGCAGTTTTTCGCGCTCGCCTTCGAGCATCTTTTCCACCGGCACGCCGGTCCAGCGGCTGACCACCGCAGCGATCTGTTCGGCGTCCACCACCTCGGGCGTCATCTGGTCCTTGGCGGCGGTCTCGGCGTCGGCCAGCTGCTTTTCCAGCGAAGGGATCTGGCCGTACATGATTTCGCTGGCGCGCTGCAGATCGCCCTGGCGCTGGGCCTGGACCAGCTCGGCGCGCAGCCGGTCTAGAGCCTCGCGCGCCTGGGCGGCCGAGCCGACCTTTTCTTTTTCCGCACGCCAGCGGGCGGTCATGGCCTGGGACTGTTCGTCCAGGTCCGCGATCTGCGCCTCGATGTCGCCGAGGCGAGCCTTGGAAGCCGCGTCGGTCTCCTTGCGCAGGGCCTCGCGCTCGATCTTCAGCTGCACGCCCTTGCGGTCGACCTCGTCCAAGGCCTCGGGCTTGGAGTCCACCTGCATGCGCACGCGGCTGGCGGCCTCGTCGATCAGGTCGATGGCCTTGTCGGGCAAGAAGCGGTCGGCGATATAGCGATTACTGAGCGTGGCGGCGGCGACGATGGCGCTGTCGGAAATGCGCACCCCGTGGTGCACCTCATACTTCTCCTTCAGCCCGCGCAGGATGGAGACGGTGTCCTCCACGCTGGGCTCGTTGACGAACACGGGCTGGAAGCGGCGGGCCAGGGCTGCGTCCTTCTCCACATGTTTGCGGTATTCGTCCAGGGTCGTGGCGCCCACGCAGTGCAGCTCGCCGCGCGCCAGGGCGGGCTTGAGCAGGTTGGAGGCGTCCATGGCGCCTTCGGATTTGCCGGCGCCGACCAGGGTGTGCATCTCGTCGATGAACAGGATGATCGAGCCTTCGGCGGCGGTGACTTCGTTCAGCACGGCTTTGAGCCGCTCCTCGAACTCGCCCCGGTATTTGGCCCCGGCGATCAGGGAGCCCATGTCCAGAGCCCACAGCTGCTTGTCAGCCAGGCCCTCGGGCACGTCGCCGTTGACGATGCGCAGGGCCAGGCCCTCGACGATGGCCGTCTTGCCCACGCCGGGCTCGCCGATCAGGACGGGGTTGTTCTTGGTGCGGCGGCTCAGCACCTGGATGGTGCGGCGGATTTCCTCGTCGCGGCCAATCACCGGGTCCAGCTTGCCGTCGCGGGCGGCCTGGGTCAGGTCGCGGGCATAGCGTTTGAGGGCGTCATAGCCCTCCTCGGCGGACGCGCTGTCAGCGGTGCGGCCCTTGCGCAGGGATTGGGCGGCGGCGTCGATTCCGGCGGCGGTGGCCCCGGCGCGCTTGAGCACCACGGCCGCTTCCCCGCCGTCCTTGGCGATGGCCGACAGCAGGCGCTCGGTGGTGACAAAGGCGTCCCCGGCCTTCTTGGCGGCTTCCTCGGCGGCGGCGAACACCCGCGCGGTCTCTGCCTTCATATAGAGCTGGCCCGACCCGCCCTCGACCTTGGGCAGCTTGCTGATCAGGGCCTCCGTTTCCTTGGCGGCGATGTCGGCCTTGCCGCCGGCCGACTGAATCAGCTGGCTGGCCAGGCCGTCCTTTTCCTCCAGCAGCACCTTGAGCAGATGTTCAGGCGCGAGCTGCTGGTGGCCGCGCGCCAGCGCCAAGCTCTGAGCCGATTGGATCGCCTGTTTGGCGCGGTCGGAATAGACGTCGATATTCATAGGGGTCCCTTAGGTGGCGACACCGCGACAGCGACCCTATCAGGCATCGCCCCGCATGGGAGCGCATTTAGGTGTGGCGCCGAAGTCACACAAGGGGTGATGAGCGGCTTCCTCAATCCGTCACCCTAGGCCTTGTGCCTAGGGCCCAGGCGTCAAACGCAATGGTCTTGCCGGAAAGGTCGCGGCGGTGGAACCCTGGATCCTAGGCACAAGGCCTAGGATGACGGTTGGATTTTAGACCTCTTCCGTCTCCGCCTTAGCCTCGCCGCCGTCGACGGCGCGCGGCGCGCGAGCGCGGCGGGGGCGGCGGGGTTCGGCGGCTTCGGTGGGTTCCGTGCGTTCGGCGCGAGACTGCAGGAAGGCAGGCGCGGGGCTCAAGGCACCGTCTTGCGAGCGCAGTTGCGGCTCGTTGTTCGTCGCCGGGCTGGTCACCGCAGCGGTCAGGGGCGTGGTTTCCGGCTCGACCACCGCCAGGGGATCGCGCTCTTCACGCGGCTGGCGGTCGTAGCGATCCCCGCGCTGCGGATAACGGTCGCGCTGGCGCTCTTCGCGAGGGCGCTCGTCCCGGGGACGATCATCGCGGGCGCGTTGCTGGTCATCGCGCGGACGCTGCTGGTCGCGGTTGTAGTTGCGGTCGCGATTCTGATTTTGATCGCGGTTCTGATCGGAGCGATTCTGCCATTCGCGGTCGCCCCGGTTCTGGTTCTGATCGCCGCGGTTCTGATCACGGTTCTGGTCGTTGCGATAAGGCTGCTCTGCGCGGGTGTCCTGGCTTTGGCCGTCGCCCTCGGTCGCCTGGTTCTCGCCTTCGGAGACCGGCTCTTCGCTGAAGTGATTGTTGCTCTCATCCTCGAAGTCGATGTCGTAGCCCGAGGTGAAGGTCTCGCGGCCGAGGAAATCGGAGGGCGGACGCTGAGGCTGCACAGCGCGCAGAACCCGGAAATAGTGCTCGGCGTGTTGCAGGTATCCTTCGGCCAGGACCCGGTCGCCGCCTGAGGAGGCGTCGCGCGCCAGCTGTTGGTATTTTTCGAACACGTGCTGGGCGTTGCCGCGAATCTTGACCCCGTCCGGCCCATTGGAGTCGAAGGCGCGGTTGACGTTGTGCTGAGGCTTGCCGCCGTTGCCGCCTCCGGAGTTTCCACCCCGGTTGCGGCCGCGCTGCCGCTTCATACCCTTGAAATCTCTCATCTATCGCTGACCGTATCGATGCCGCTTGCGGACAGTCCCAAGCGTTGCAATCGAAATGCCTTAGTCGGGCGTCAGCGCCTGCGGCCGGCGCACCAGCCACGGGTCGCATCAGCGCCCGGTTTCCCACTCCGGCGTTCCGCGAGACTGCGTGCGCGCCTAGCCGGTGGCCTCTGCGCTTCGAGGAAGCGCTCAGTCCGGCGATTTGGGTGAAGACCTGTGTGGTCTACCCAATGACTCGGGGTTTTCCAAGACCTTTGTTGCAAAAGCCCTCAGGATGGCTTGCGACCCAAGACCGCACGGTCCCGCCCACCCATGTCGCCCAGCAGCTGGATGGCCTGGGCTCCGGCCTCACGCATCAGGGCCTGGACCGCCTTGCCCTGATCGTGGCCGATCTCCAGGGCGAATAAAGCCCCGGGCTTAAGCACCCGCAATATCTGCGGCGCCAGGACGCGGTAAGCCTCCAGCCCGTCCGTCCCGCCGTCCAAGGCGAGATGCGGCTCACGCTGGGCCACTTCGGGCTCCAAGCCCGCAATATCGCCGGTGGGGATATAGGGCGGGTTGCACACCACAATGTCGAAGGCGTCGTCCGGCTGACCCTGGGTCCATTCGGCGTGCACAAAGGCGGTGCGGTCGTCCAGCTTGAGCAAGGCGGCGTTCTCTTTGGCGACCTCCAGGGCGGCCGCAGAGATATCCACACCCACGCCGTGGGCCAGGGGCCGCTCGGCCAGGAGCGCCAGCAAGATGGCGCCGGAACCCACGCCCAGGTCGAGGATGTCGGCGGTCTGATCCTCCGGCAGGGCCTTGAGCACCGCGCCCACCACTGTTTCGGTGTCCGGCCTGGGCGTCAGGACATCGGGCGTGACCTTCAGTTCGATGGTCCAAAAGCCCTTGCGGCCGAGAATGTGGCTGACCGGCTCGCGCGCCTCGCGCCGAGATAAGTAGCTTTCCAGGGTCAGCAATTGCTCATCGCTGAGCTTGCGGTGCGGATCGGTTAGGATATCGGTGCGGCTGGCGCAGGCGGCGGCCTCCAGAAGGAGCCGCGCGTCGATCACCGGCCTGTCGATCCCGGCGACCTCCAGCCTGCGGCGCGCGCGGGTCCAGGCCTGAACAAGGCTTTCACTCATGGCGTGGTCTGTGCCCGAGCCGGGCGTGGCGTGCAAGGTCGGAACGAGAGTGCGGCTTGAGGGTTGGTTGGATCATGACCTGCCGATTGCAACGCTCGCCCCAGGCGCATGTGCCCGACAAGGGATTGGCGCCGGCCGCCCTGGCGGCGGCCCGGTGGATCGCGCGGCTGCGTCTTCCGGCGCGATGGGCCGACCCCCTGTTGCGAACCTGGCGAGAATTCAACGCGGATAACATCGTCTCGGTGTCCGGCGGCGTCAGCTTCTTCGCCATGATGGCGGTGTTTCCCGGCATGGCGGCCTTTGTGTCGCTGTACGGCATATTCGGCGATGTGGAAGGCGCGCGGACTCATTTGGCCGCCCTGGCCGGGCTGCTGCCTGCGGACGCCCTGACGTTCATCGGCGACGAGATGGTGCGTATCGCCGCCGAACGTCAGGCCAGCCTCAGCCTAACCTTCGTGCTCGGCGCCCTATTGTCCATCTGGAGCGCCAATGCCGGCATGAAGGCGCTGATGTCGGGCCTGAATGTGGCCTATGAAAAAACAGAAACGCGCGGCTTTATCCGTCTGAATCTCGTCAGCCTGGCCTTCACCGGCGGGGCGTTGGGCGCCCTTGCCTTGGCCATACTGGGCCTAGTGGCCGTGCCAGCCGCCCTGGAGCACGTGGGCCTGGAGCCGGATCTTGTCCTGTGGGGCCTGTTGCGCTGGCCCATCCTGTTGCTGCTGGCGGTGACCGGATTGTCGACGGTCTATCGCTTCGGCCCAAGCCGCAGGGGCTCTCGCTGGCGGTGGATCACCCCGGGCAGCGGCGCCGGCGCGGCGGCTTGGCTCGGCATTTCGCTGCTGTTTTCCTGGTACGCCGGCCACTTCGCCCGCTTTAGCGTGACCTATGGTTCGCTGGGCGCCGTGATCGGGTTCATGACCTGGATCTGGCTGACGGTGATGGTGATTCTGGCCGGCGGGGAGCTGAATGCAGAACTGGAGCGCCCAGCCGCCAAGGACGCGCCCTAAGCCGCTCGGTCAGCTTACGCACGACGGCCATCTCTGGCGCCGCCCCGAGCGCGCAGGCGACCAGCCCCGCCGACATGGGAACAAGCCACACAATGCGGGCTTGGTAGCGTGAGAAAGCGCCCGACAAGACGCCGCACACGCCCGCATTGATCACCACAGCGAGCAAAAAGATGGCGCCGGCAGCCGCCATGCGCACCGCCTCGTGCGACCAGGGCTGTTTGCGGTCGGCCAAGGCGGCGATCACCTCCGGCCGGGTGAAGCGCCATAGTCCGTAGGCAAGCGACAGCAAGATCACCGACACATGCCACCACTTCATGGGCGTTGGCCGAAGGAACGGTCGGCAGCCGGGGCCGATCGGTTTGCAGGCGCGGGCGTCGGGGATCAGGTCCACCAGGCGTGTGGTCTGCCAGTATTCGTTGGCCAGAAACTGTCGCGGATCGCGCAAGGGATCATGCGAGGATATCTTGACCAGCTGCCGGCCCCAATTGCGCAGCGCCGCACCGGCCACGCCCAAAGGATCGTAGGCGATCACCCCGCGCACAAAGGCGCCCTCCTGCTTTTCCATCACCAGCTGTTCGGGCGGCTTGACGGCGTTGAACACGCCCAGGCCTGGCTTGTCCTCCCACAGGATGTCGTCAGAACGGGCCAGAGACTCGCCCTTGAATCGACACAGGATGAAGGGCGTGTCCGGTCCGGTGCAGACTTTCGTCAGGTATAGGCGCCCGGGCCCGTCGGCCAGAAGGCGCGCCATCAGGAAAGGCGGGCGGCCCAGTCCGTGGCCGGTGCGCAACTCGAAGGCGTGGACATAGGCCTTCCCTGCCAAAACCGACGCCGCCGCCGCCGTCAGCACGAGCGCGGCGCCAAGGACAACGGTGCGGCGAGGCGCCCTGAACGCCCATAGAACGAGCCCGGCCGGAATCATCAGGGCGAGGATGGTCAGGGAATGAGAGGTATGGAAGCTGAAGCTGACGGCCATGAGCAAGACCACCGCCGCCTTGGCCGCTGCTCGGAGCCTATCGGCATAGACCGTCAGCAGCACCAGGCCGATCGCCGCCAGACCGGCAAACACATCGGGCATGACGAAGGTGGCGAACAACGGCAGGGTCGATCCCGCCGCCAGCCCCGCGTTCAAGGCGACGTAGCTCCAGTCCGGCGCCTGGGGCGCGGCGAGGCGCCACAACAGATAGATCATCCAAGCCGCCGCAGCGGCCTGCACCGCAGCCAGCAGCCAAGCCCCGCCGATCTTGTCGGTTACATAGAGCAGAAAGCCGTAGTAGGGCGAGCGGGCGCCCATAATGGCGATGTCGATCTGATCGTCGTCGGACACCTCGGTGTGGAGGCTAGCGCCGTGCGTCTTGAGCGCGTCGGGCAGGCTCTTGATCACCTGGGTCAAGTTCTCGCCCATGAGGTAGTAGCCGTCCGTGTCGAAGAACACGGACGGGCGCCCGGCGAGAAAAGCGGTCGACATAAGAATCAGGGTCCCGGCTAGGACGCTGATTGCGGGTCTGAACCATCGGGATGGCAAACGGCGCCAAAGGGCGGAGACGGAAGCGATCAAGGCCTATGGCTCAGTCTGAGTATGCTTTTCGCGCGCGAAACAATATGAAGGGCTTAGCGCGAGCCGCGCCCGCGCGCCAGACGCACCGCCGCCCTAAGGGCTTAGATCGTCCGCTGGCGCGCCGACAAGGCTCCGCTTAGGATCAACGCACAAGCGATGTGCGAAATCGGGATGTGCGATAACAAGAATGGCCGACAGTTCCTCCCCGCCCACCAAAGCCGCCGCTGCGCGCTCAAGTCTGGCAAACAGCGTTCTGATTCTGGCCGTGCTCGGATGTTTCGCCGCAGCCCATTGGCTGCAGGACCTGTTGACGCCCCTGATCGTCGCGATCTTTTCCTTGTTCCTGATCGATATCCTGGCCGATCAGGTTGGCCGCTGGGCGCCGAAGACCCCTGAATGGGCGCGGGTCGGCGCAGCCTTCGCCTTCATCATCCTGCTGCTCGGCGCTTCGGGCGCCCTGATCTATCACGCCGCGCCCCGGTTCAGTTTGAGCCTGGCGGAAGCGGCCCATAAGAGTCAGGACCTCGTCTACGAAATCTCCGACCGTTTCGGCCTGCCGTTCTCTGATCATCCCTTGGCCGAAGGCATGGACTTCAAGCCCCTCGGCATAGGCCTCCTGCTGGCCGCCCGGCGACTGGCCACGGGCCTTCTGCTGGTTATCGTCTATCTCGGGTTCATCCTGGCCTCGCGACGGACGTTCGCGAACAAGCTGGACCGTCTGTTCAAGACCCCGGAGTCGCGCAGCCACGCCGAGCGGGTGTTCCAGCGCGTGCGCGACGGGGCTGAGAGCTACATTGGCCTACAAGCCTTCAAGGGCGCGCTTCTGGCCCTGGTGTTCTGGACAGTGATGCGGGTCACCGGCTTGGACAACGCCCTCTTCCTGGCCTTCCTGGTCTTTCTGGCCTCGTTTGTTCCCATCATCGGCCCGGCCGCCGCCGTGGCCCTGCCCGTGATGTTATGCGTGGCGCAGTTCGATCTGGGCTGGCGGGCGGTATTGATGGGCGTGGCCCTGGAAGCCAGCGTCATCGCCATCGACAGCGTCCTGCTGCCCCGCCTGCAAGGCGAGCGGCTGGACGTGGATCCGGTGGTGGTGCTGGTCTCCCTGGGCTTCTGGAACGCCATTTTCGGCATTACCGGCGCCCTGTTCTCCACCCTGCTCACGGTGGTGGTGATCGCCATCGTGTCCGAAGTGCCCCGCCTGCACTGGCTGGCTGTGGTGCTGTCCAAGCGCGCCGAAGCGGTTCGGGACTAGGTTTGAAGGTCAGCCGAAGCTGTCTTCCAGCATGGCTAGGCGCGCCGCCTGATCCTCGCCGATCAGGGCCTCGATCATTTCGTCAAGGTCCCCTTCCATCACCTTGGGCAAGGTGTAGAGGGTCAGATTGATCCGGTGATCGGTCACCCGTCCCTGGGGGAAATTATAGGTGCGGATACGCTCCGAACGGTCGCCCGAACCCACCTGGCTTTTACGCGCCTCGGCGCGTTCGGCGTCCAGGGCGGTGCGCTGCTGGTCATAGAGCCTGGCCTTCAGCACCTTCATCGCCTTGGCCCGGTTTTGGTGCTGTGACTTCTCCGACGAGGTCACCACAATGCCGCTGGGCAGGTGCGTGATGCGCACGGCTGAATCGGTCTTGTTCACGTGCTGCCCGCCGGCCCCGGAGGAGCGGTAAGTATCGATCCGCAGATCGGCGTCGTTGATCTCGATTTCCACGTCTTCGGCTTCAGGCAGAACCGCGACGGTCGCCGCCGAGGTATGGATGCGCCCCTGGGTTTCGGTGTCGGGCACGCGCTGCACCCGATGCACGCCGCTTTCAAACTTCAGCCGGCCGAACACGCCTTCGCCGGTGACCGAGGCGATGATTTCCTTGTAGCCGCCCACCTCCCCTTCCGAGACGCTCTCCACCTCGACCCGCCAGCCGCGAGAGGCGGCGTAGCGCTGGTACATGCGAAACAGGTCGCCGGCGAACAGGGCCGCCTCATCCCCGCCGGTGCCGGCGCGCACCTCCAGAATAGCCGAGGCGTTTTCGTCCTTGTCCTTAGGGGCCAGCAGCAGGGCGACCTGGTGCTCCAACATGGGCAAACGTTCATCCAACGCCTGCAGCTCATCGCGCGCCAGGAGCGCCATGTCGGCATCGTCCGAGCGCGCCATTTCCTCCAATTCAGGGCGTTCGGCGCGGGCGCGGCTCAGGGCTTGCACCGCGTCCGCCACGGGCTTCAGCTCGGCGTGCTCCTTGGACAGGCGTACGATCTCGGCCCCGTCCGCGCCCGAGCCCATGCGCGCTTCCACCTGATGGAAACGGTCGAGCACTTGGTCAAGGCGGGCCTGGGGTAAACGCATGGGGAACCTGAAGCCGGAAAGCGCCGCTCTTAGCCTACCCTCGCCAGCCTTGTCGAACCCGGACGTCAGTCAGGGATGCGGGTCAATCGGTCCTTGGGCAGAAGGAAGCGCACTCGGCGCGCCTTGAAATCCACCGACACCCGGTCGAATTTGCGCAGAATATCCATGCCAAGCAGCATGGATGGGCGGTTACGCAGGTCCAGTTTGTCGAAGGTGTGGATGTCGGCGTAGGCGATCGGCAGATTGCTGACCTGGATCCCGCCTAGACGGACGTGCGCCAGGACGTCGATCTGGGCCTTGGCCGTATCGCCGCTGACGCTAATGACGTTGACCTCATCGGCGGCCTGGGCGGACAGCGACTGATTTTGCACCAGCTTGCGCAGGACCGAATTGCCGATGGAGGTTTGGCCGCCCGTATCGATCACCACAAAAAGATCTCGCCCTCCTACGGAGGCGTCGACCAGGATCAGTTGGCCGTAGCGGCTGCGACCGCTGACGACGATGTCGCCAGGCTCATCGTGGCCGGCGCTGGGCTGAACGGTCATCTGGTTGGTGCGAAAATCCATGACGATGTTCTGTTCGGCCAAGGCGTCGATGCCCAACAACCCGGCCGCGCCGATATTGTGTTGGCGAAAGACCGGCGCCCTGATCCGCCTGATCTGCCGCGAGCCAACCTGGAGCCTGTCGATTTCAACGCTGGGCACAACGTCCAGACCCGTGGCGCTGTCGACGTTCAAGGTCCCCTTGGCAGGCAGGTTCAGGGTCTCGGCGAGGGTTTGCGACACCGTCGTCCGGTCCGACGCGGTATCGACGATGAAGGGATAGGGCCCCTGGCCATTGACCATCACAGGGACCGTCATCCGGTCGCTGCCATCCTCAGCAGCGTCAACCACCGCAGGGTCATGGGCTGCGGTGGCGGCGGAATTCGAAGCGGCGGCCGGTGTCTGAGCCTTGACAGCCCTCGCAGGCCACAGCATCGCCGCCGACAGCAGCGTCATGGCTCGTCGTCTGGACCAGGGCCGAGCTCGTCCGGTCGTGCTCATCTGGCGCGACTATAGAACGGAAGGGCGAAAAGCGAAAAATTTAGCCGTTTAGCTTGGTCAACGGCGTCTGGTTTGCCTGCAACTGCCCTTGAAGAGCGCCGTTGGCATAGATGTCGAAGGCCTGCGGATCAGACACGTCCACCACCAAACCCTTGACGGAGGCCGGCGCGCGGTAGGCCTCGCCGGCGGCAAGCTGGCGCGCGAAATAGACGGTTCCGTCAACGCCGCGGATGATAATCGAAGCCGTTTTGTGCGCCTGCAAGGTCACGATCGATTGTTCGGGAGGCGCGCCGAAAACCGCCCCTTGGGCGCTGAACGATACGCGCTGCAATTGCGCGGGGGCCGCGGCGGCTTCCGCCGCAACGCTCGGCGTCGCCAAACCCGGCGTGATGTAGGGCTTAGGCACGTCGGATTCCGGCGGCGCCGGCTGAGCGGCGGCCAAGGCCACAGGCCCGGTCGGCGCGGAAGCGGCGCTGGAGGCGGCAAGCGGAACCGGAGGCGAGGCCTTGCCGTCGCCCGCCACAGCGTGCTGAGCAAGATTCCAAGCCAAAACGCAGGTGACCACCACGGCGGCGGCGGCGACGGCCAAGGACACGCGAGGATCGCGATGACGACGGACGCCGACGGGCGCACGAAGCTGTTCACAGGCGTTCGGCGCGTTTTCCTTGAACTTGCAGACCGCTTCGTCCTGGTCGATGCCCAGCGCCTGGGCGTAGGCGCGGACATAGCCGATCACGAAGGGACGGGATGGCAATTGGTCCAGCCGCATGTCTTCCAGGGCGGCGAGATAGGCGCGGCGGATGCGAGTGACGTCTGCGACGTCTTGAAGGCTTAGGCCGCGGGCCTCACGCAAGGCGCGCAAAGCGCCGCCAAAGCCGGCGCCGCCGCTCATGTACGGCTCCATGCCTTCGACGATCCGGCCCGTGGGCGCGTGAGCGACCAGGGTGATCGATTCTGTAACCGCGCCTGAGTCCAGCGCCATGGCTACTGCTCGCCCCACCTAAAAGAAATTTGCGGACAATCCGCGCGGGCCCCCGCTTAAACCAACTTATTAACGCGCTCTTGTGGATATCAAGCTATCTCACCGAATTCAATAGATTAAATTGCGACATATAGTTTACGCGCCAAGGTTTCTATCTCACTGCGTAGCGATCCAGACGATCCTTTAAGTAAATTTACAACTCCCCGGCGAGCCGCTTCCCGATCTAATGACAACACCATGCGCTTGACCGGGCCAATACCTGAGGGGGGCATGGACAGGCGATCAAAGCCAAGCGCTACAAGAGCGAAGGCTTCCAGCGGCCGTCCGGCCATTTCTCCGCATACGGAAGCCGGCGTGCCGGATTCCGCGCAAGCGTCTTGGATCGTCTTCATGACGCGCAACGCGGGCGGCGACAAAAAGTCGTAGCGCTCGCTGACCCGAGGATTGCCACGATCGGCGGCAAACAGATACTGCATCAGGTCATTGGTGCCGACCGAGACGAAGTCGACCATCGGCAATAGGGCGTCCAGGTGCCAGACCAGGGACGGCGCCTCGATCATCACACCGACCCTGAGCATGCTGGGCGTGGGTCGTCCGCGCCGTTCAGCCCAAGCCATTTCGTGATCCACCAGGGCCCGGGCGGCGCGGAATTCCTCCACGCTCGCCACCAGGGGAAACATCACTCGAAGCTCTCGGCCTTTGGAGGCCCAGATCAGAGCGCGAAGCTGCAAGCGTAAGAGGGCTGGCCGGTCCAGCCCCAGGCGAACCGCGCGCCAACCGAGCGCCGGATTGTCCTCCCGCTCGGCCTCCAGATAGGGCAGCACCTTGTCGCCGCCGAGGTCCAGGGTGCGGAAGATCACCGGCAAGTCGCCGGCCCCGTCAATGATATGAGAATAGAGCGCCGTCTGAGCTTCCAGCCGGGGCAGTTCTTCGGCCACCATGAACTGGAACTCGGTGCGGAACAGACCGATGCCCTCAGCGCCGGTCTCATGCAGAATGTCGATGTCCACCGATAGCCCGGCGTTCATCAATAGGGTGATCTTGGCGCCGTCGCGGGTGAAGGCGGGCGTGTCACGCAGGCGCGCGAATTCAGCCCGCTTCTGATTGCGCACATCGATGCGCGCCATGATGGCTTCGATCACGTCGGGCCGGGGCCGCAGATAGGCTTCACCGGACTCCGCGTCCACCACCACCGGATCGCCCTGAGACACCCGGTCGCGCAGGCCCGGCAGGCGGCCCACAATGGGAATGTCCATGGCCCGGGCGATGATGGCCGCGTGGCTGACGCCCGAGCCTTCCTCCAGCAACACGCCCTTCAGCTTGGTCCGGTCGTATTCCAGCAGATCGGCGGGCCCGAGGTTACGGGCAATCAGGATCGCGTTGTCCGGCAGGATGCGCGGCGCGGCGCCCTCACCGGACAGGTGTCGCAACAAGCGGTCGTTCAAGTCTTCCAGATCGTGCAGCCGCTCGCGCAGATAGGGGTCACGGGCCTGAGACAGGCGCGCCCGGTGCTCGGAACGGACCCGGCCCACCGCCGCCTCGGCCGTCAGCCCAGAACGCACCGCTTCTTCCAGCGACCGGTTCCATCCCCGGTCGTGGGCGAACATACGGTAGGTTTCCAGCACCTCGAACGAAGGACCGACGATGCCGTGCTGGCCGTCCAGCATGGTGTCCAGCTGGGATTGCAAGGCGTCGATGGCCGTCTTCAGCCGTTCTTCTTCGCGAACGGCGTCGTCCGACAGAAGCTGTTCGGAGGCCACCGGCGCCTCGTGCAGCACCGCCTCGCCATAAGCCACCCCTTCGGCGAATTTCAGGCCCTTCAAGCGCTCGGGGCGATGGGGCGCCAGTTCGACGCCCTTCAGCTCGGCCTGATCGACCAACTCGCCGCCGGCCACCATCTCGGCCAGCACCATGGCGATGATCTGCAGATCCTCGACCTCGTCATCGGTGTAGATTCGCTCAGTGCGGTTCTGCACCACCAGCACGCCGATGGCCCGCCCGCCGCGCAGCAGCGGCACGCCCAGGAACGCGTGATAGGGGTCTTCACCCGTTTCCGGTCGGTAGGAGAAGTTCGGGTTGTTCGGCGCGTCCGCCAGGTTCAACGGCCGGCCCAGGCGCATAATCTCGCCCACCAGCCCCTCGCCCGGCTTCAGGCGCGTATTGTGCACAGCGGTGGGGTTTAGGCCTTCGGTGGCGAAAAGCTCCAGGTCGTTGGTAGCCCGCCGCAAATATAGCGAGCACACCTCGGCGACCATCGACAGGGCGATGATCCGCACAACCATGTCGAGCCGCGCCTGAGCGGGTCCGCCGCTCGCCAGGGCTTCACGAATCTGGCGCAGCAGGCTGCGCGGTCCGCGAGCGGCTAGGCCAGTGATCGGCATCGTGTCTCCTTGCTTGAGCCGCTTCTAACCTGTCAGGCCCGCGTCGGGGAGAGGCGCGCGACACATTCGCACAAATTGTCTAACGATGGATGGGCGCTTGACTGTAGGAACCGATATGAAACCTATCAGGCCACTGCAACGTTGTGGATTTGGCCTGGGTCAAATTCGGAATTGGCGCATCGGGCCCACCGAAAAAAGGCGCTACCTATGTCCCTGACTGCCGACGCCCCCCCCGCCGCCCGACGCATCCTGGTGGTCGAGGACGAGATGATGATCGCCATGATGCTGGAGGACATGCTGTCCGACCTGGGTCACAGCGTGGTGGCCATCGCGGGGCAGTTGGACAGCGCCCTGGGCCTGGCCCGCGAGACAGACGCGGACATGGTCATCTTGGATCTGGACCTGGGGGGACAGACGTCCCTGCCCGTGGCCCAAGTCCTCAGCGAACGGGGCATTCCGTTCATTTTCGCCAGCGGCTACGGCTCGCAGGGCCTATCGCCGCCGTTTCAGGACGTGATTACGCTGAAAAAGCCATTTGATATGAATGACTTGTCGCGAGCGCTTAAGCAGATGCCCGCCTAAGGGCTATAGCTGATCCAGCCCATAGGCTGCGTGCAGGGCGCGCACGGCCAGTTCGGTATAGGCCGCATCAATCAGCACACTGATCTTGATCTCCGAGGTCGAGATCACCTGAATGTTGACGCCCTTTTCGGCCAAGGCGCCGAACATGGTCTTGGCCACCCCGGCGTGGCTGCGCATGCCCACGCCGATCACCGAAACCTTGGCGACGTCCTCATTGACCGCGACTTCCTCAAAGCCGATCTCGGCCTGGGCGCCCTTGACGATCTCTACGGCGCGCGCGGCGTCACGCTTGCCGACGGTGAACTCCATATTGGCCGAGCCCTGAGTGCGGGCGTGCGACTGGACGATCATGTCCACATTGACGTTGGCGTCGGCCAGACGGCTGAAGATCGCCGAAGACACGCCCGGGTGATCGGGCAAGCCGTACAGGGTGATCTTGGCCTCGTCGCGGCTATAGGCCACGCCGCTCACGATACGCTTTTCCACGATCTCCTCCTCGTCGCACACGATGGTGCCTTGGCCCGGGGCCTCGCCCGGCTCGACGAAACTCGACAACACCCGAACCGGCACCCGCTGAGCCATGGCCAGCTCAACGGACCGGGTCTGCAAGACCTTGGCGCCCAAGGACGCCATTTCCAGCATCTCTTCATAGGAGACCCGGGCCAGCTTGCGCGCCTTGCTCTCGATGCGTGGATCGGTCGTATAGACCCCGTCCACGTCCGTATAGATGTCGCACGCCGCGCCCACCGCCGCAGCCACGGCCACCGCGCTGGTGTCAGACCCGCCCCGGCCTAAGGTGGTGATGCGCCCGCCGGGCGTCACGCCCTGAAAGCCTGCGATCACCGCGATCTCGCCCTTGTCGAAACAGGCCAGCAGATTATCCGGCGGGATGTCCTCGATCCGGGCGCGGCCATGGGCTTCGTCGGTGAGGATGGGAATCTGCCATCCCGCAAACGAGCGCGCCTTCAGGCCCATGTTGCGCAGCGTCATGGCCAGCAGGCCGGAGGTCACCTGTTCGCCGGACGCCACCACCACATCGTATTCGTCGTCCGACGCATCCAGGCCCGCCGCCGACGCGCCCGCGCCGTCGGTCCAGGCGACCAGTTCGTTGGTCTTGCCGGACATGGCCGAGACTACGACGGCCACCTGCTTGCCTGTAGCCGTCTCCGCCGCGACCAGACGCGCCACCCGACGGATGCGCTCCAGATCGGCAACCGAAGTCCCGCCAAATTTCATCACCAGCCGCGACACGCCGCAGGTCTCCCGCGTTAGAAGGGCGCCCTTCTAGCGGGGGACGGGCTGCGCTGCAAATTTGGTCTCGATTGGTTGCAGTGGGGAGGGGAATACTATATATGTAAGTATGTAGTTATATAGGTTATTTTGATGCCGCTCGATTTGGACGCCATTCTCCAGAGCAGCGCGACCGTCGCCGACAAAATCCGAACCTTGCACAGGGCCGGCTACGCTCGCGCCGACATCGCCCGCCTCTTGGGCAAACGTTACCAGCATATACGCAACGTGTTGGAGGACGACGCCAGGTCGAAGCGTGATCGGGCGCCCCCAAACTCTAGCTTCGCGGAGGAACCATCCGCCTTCGTCGGCCCGCCGCCAATCATCGACGGTCGCACCGAGCGGGTGCAATTGGACGCCGATGGCCGTCTCCTGCTCACGCCGACCCTGATCGAGGCGTTGGATGCCAGACCTGGCGAATGGGTCATCGCCACAGTGAGCGAAGACGGCGAGGTGGCCCTGCTCAGCGCGCGTGCCGCCATGAAGCAGGCTCAGGCGATCATCCGGCGCTTCGTGCCGGCCGGCGTTTCCCTGGTTGAGGAACTCCTCGCCGAACGGCGCGCCGAGGCGGAGCGCGAGACCAGAGGTGAATGAGGCAATCGCCGACTCATCGACGGTCTTGGCCTACTTCGCGCGGGAGCCTGGAGGTGAGCAGCTGTTGCAAGTCGGCTCGTTGCGCATCTGCGCTGTCAATTTCGCAGAGATCGTCGGCCGCCTCGCCGACTGGGGCTTGGATGACGTCGCCATCGACGCCGCCCTTCGCGACCTCCCGCTACATGTGGAAAACTTCGACAGTTACAGAGCCAGCGTCGCCGCCAAGCTGAGGCGCGATCCGTCCACCCGGCGACTCTCCCTCGGCGACCGGGCCTGTCTTTCACTGGCTCTGCGCACTGGCCTTCCCGTGCTGACCGCCGACCGCGCATGGGCCGAGCTTGAACTCGGCGTCGATGTGAGGCTTATCCGCTGAAGCGGAGAGATGATCGTGGCCATCGCACCCCATTCCAGCATCGATGACGCAGAGGTGGCCCGCTTTTCCGCCATGGCGGCGGAGTGGTGGGACCCGCAGGGCAAATTCAAGCCGCTGCATCGTTTCAATCCGGTCCGGCTGGCGTTCATCCGCGATGAGGCGGCTCTTCGCTTTGGGCGCGACATCACCGCGCGGCGGCCGTTCGAGGGCCTGCGCCTGCTCGACATCGGCTGCGGCGGGGGTCTGCTGTGCGAGCCCATGACCCGGCTGGGTTTTGCGGTGACGGGCGTGGATGCGTCCGAACGCAACATCGGCACGGCCAAGGCCCACGCGGCCGAACAGGGCCTTGAGATCGACTACCGCGCCGGCGCGGCCGAAGCGCTGTTGGCCCAGGGCGAGGCGCCGTTCGACGTGGTGCTCAACATGGAGGTGATCGAGCACGTGGCCGATCCCGCCCGGTTCCTCCAGGATTGCGTCAAGCTGCTGGCGCCCGGCGGGGTGATGATCCTGGCTACCTTGAACCGCACGCCCAAGGCCATGGCCCTGGCGGTGCTCGGCGCCGAATACATCCTGCGCTGGCTGCCGGTGGGCACCCACGACTGGAAGAAGTTTTTGAAACCCGATGAGATTCTGGATTTCCTGGCGGGGGAGCCTGTGCAGGTCGGCGGGCCGTTCGGGGTGTCTTACGACCCGTTCACGGGGCGCTGGTCGCGGTCGGGGGATGTGGACGTGAATTATATGATGACGATTGATCGGGATGCGGGGGCGGAGCCGACGGTTTAGGCTTATCGGGGATCTGGGAGAGCCAAGCCGACCCGACGGAACAGTATCGGCGGATTAAAATAAAGCGTCCTTCCCCCTCGAGGGGGGAAGGGCAGGGTTGGGGGTGTGCCCCGCGACTCCGACGGGTTGGCGCTGGAGGGACTGCCTCATCGGATCATCAGGAAATAGCGGTGCGAACACCCCCATCCCCAACCCTTCCCCCCTCGAGGGACCACTGCAATACGGCGCGGATATCTCGGTTTGGCGCCTTTTGACGTGTCGGGCGCTGGTCAGAGCGTCGATTTTCGTTTCAGACGGGTCGA
>CAYVHP010000133.1:0-12471 GCA_964451265.1 uncultured Caulobacteraceae bacterium
TTCCACGCCAACGGGGACGATCCCGAGGCGGTGACCTTCGCCGCCAAGGTGGCCGCCGAGTTCCGCCAGAAGTTCGGCAAGGACGTGGTCATCGACATGTTCTGCTACCGACGGTTCGGCCACAACGAAGGCGACGACCCGACCTTCACCCAGCCGATCATGTATCGGAAGATCAAGGACCAGCCCTCCACGCGCGAAATCTATGCCGACCGGCTGGTGTCCGAAGGCGTGTGCACGGCTGAACAGGCCGCAGGCTGGGTGTCGGAGTTCGAGGCCTTCCTCGACAAGGAATTCGACTCCGGCAAGACCTACAAGGCCAATAAAGCCGACTGGCTAGACGGCAAGTGGTCCCACATGGGCATGCCCAATGTGGAAGAACGCGGCGAGACGTCCGTGCCCCTGGCCAAGCTGCGCGAAATCGGTCTGAAGATCACCACCATTCCTGAGCGGGTGGACGCCCACAAGACCCTGCGCCGGGTGTTGGAGGCGCGTCATGAAGCCATCTCCTCCGGCCAGGGCCTGGACTGGGCGACGGCCGAGAGCCTGGCCTTCGCCACCCTGCTGGACGAAGGCTTCCCGGTGCGCCTGTCCGGCCAGGACTCCAACCGCGGCACCTTCTCGCAGCGACACGCCGACGTGGTCGATCAGACCACTGAGGAGCGCTACACCCCGCTCAACAACATCCGTCCGGGCCAGGCCCACTTCGAGGGTATCGACACGGCCCTGTCCGAAGAGGCGGTGCTGGGCTTTGAGTACGGCTACTCCCTGACCGATCCCAACAGCCTGGTGGCCTGGGAAGCGCAGTTCGGCGATTTCGCTAACGGCGCCCAGGTGGTGTTCGACCAGTTCATCTCCTCGGGGGAACGCAAATGGCTGCGCATGAGCGGCCTGACGGTTCTGCTGCCCCACGGCTATGAAGGCCAGGGACCCGAGCACTCATCGGCGCGCCTTGAGCGCTTCTTGCAGCTGTGCGCCGAGGACAATCTGCAGGTGGCCAACTGCTCCACCCCGGCCAACTACTTCCACATCCTGCGCCGCCAGCTTCATCGGCAGTTCCGCAAGCCGCTGATCCTGATGACGCCCAAGAGCCTGCTGCGCCACAAGAAGGCGGTCTCGGCCTTGTCCGAACTGGCGGAGGGCTCGTCCTTCCACCGGGTGCTGTGGGACGACGCCCAGCGCGGCAACGGCCTGACCTCGATCAAGCTGAAGGGCGACGACGACATCCGCCGCGTGGTGCTGTGCTCGGGCAAGGTCTATTACGACCTGCTGGACGAGCGCGAGAAGCGCGGCATCGACGACGTCTATCTCTTGCGCCTGGAACAGTTCTATCCCTGGCCGGTGAAGTCCCTGTCCACCGAGCTGTCGCGCTTCAAGACCGCCGAACTGGTGTGGTGCCAGGAAGAACCCAAGAACATGGGCGGCTGGAACTTCGTCGATCCGTGGTTGGAGCTGACCTTGGCCAAGCTCAAGATCAAGGCCAAGCGGGCGCGCTATATCGGCCGCCCCGCCTCGGCGTCCACCGCTGCGGGCCTGATGAGCCGACATCTGAAAGAACTCGCCGCCTTCCTCGAAGACGCCTTCGCTAAAAACTGAGGCCGTGGGCCAAGGCCCGCGCCCGACCCGATCTGGGAGTAACGACATGACCGATATCCTGACCCCGACCCTGGGCGAATCCGTCGCCGAGGCCACCGTGGCGCGTTGGACAAAAAAGCCGGGCGAAGCGGTCAAAAAGGACGAGGTCCTGGTCGAGCTTGAGACTGACAAGGTCTCGCTGGAAGTCTCCGCGCCCTCCGACGGCGTGTTGCAGGACATCGCCGCCGCCGAAGGCGCGACAGTCACTCCCGGCCAGGTTCTCGGCGTTGTCACCGCCGGGGCCGCCGGCGCCGCGTCGGCCAAGCCGGCTCCGGCTGCGGCCCCCGCCGTCGCCAAGGAAGCCCCGAAAGCCGCTGCGCCCGCGCCGGCGCCCGCCCCCAAGGCCGCGCCCACTGCACAACCCCTGGCGCCTTCGGTGCAGCGCATTGTCTCCGAGACGGGCCTGGACGTCAGCACCGCCCAGGGCACCGGCAAGGACGGCCGCATCACCAAGGGCGACGCTCTGGAGGCGCTGGAAGCGCGCGCCAAGGCCCCGCCGCCTGCACCGGTCGTGTCCGAGCCCCGCCCGGTGCACGCGCGCGAAGAACGCGTGCGCATGACCCGCCTGCGCCAAACCATCGCGCGCCGTCTGAAGGAAGCGCAGAACACCGCCGCCATGCTGACCACCTTCAATGAGGTGGACATGACGGCCGTCATGGCCCTGCGCAACACCTACAAGGATGCCTTTGAGAAGAAGCACGGGGTCAAGCTCGGCTTCATGGGCTTCTTCGTGAAGGCGACCATCGCCGCCCTGAAGGAAGTGCCGGCGGTCAATGCCGAAATCGACGGCCAGGACCTAGTTTATAAGAACCACTACGACATCGGCGTGGCGGTGGGCACCGACAAGGGCCTGGTCGTGCCGGTCGTGCGCGACGCCGACGCCATGAGCCTGGCCGAGGTGGAAAAAGCCATCAACGCCCTTGGCAAGAAGGCCCGTGACGGCCAGCTGGCCATCGAAGACCTGCAGGGCGGCACCTTCACCATCTCTAACGGCGGGGTCTATGGCTCGCTGATGTCCACCCCCATCCTCAACGCGCCGCAATCGGGCATCTTGGGCATGCACAAGATTCAGGACCGCCCTGTGGCGCTGAACGGCCAGGTGGTCATCCGCCCCATGATGTATCTGGCGGTCAGCTATGACCACCGCGTGGTCGACGGCAAGGAAGCCGTGACCTTCCTGGTCCGCATCAAGGAAGCCCTGGAAGACCCGCAACGCCTGTTGCTGGAGGTTTAGCCCCACCCGCTTTCCCTTCCCCCTCGATGGGGGTCCTAGCGCTCGTATACGAGCGCGACGGACGGTTGGGGATGGGGGTGTTCGCGCCGGTCCAGCCGAAGATGTCGCAAGAGGCGGCCACGCCTCCAGCTTACTTTTCTTATTCTGTACTGCCCACACCCCCAACCCTGCCCTTCCCCCCTCGAGGGGGAAGGAGCGCTATGGTCTGAGGCCGACTCTGGACGGCCAGCTTTCTTCCTCCGGCGCGCCAGTGTTAGATGGCGCCTGGGGCGGGGAGCAATCATGACACAGACCAAAGACCGCGCGGATCATGTCGTGAGCGCCGCGCTCATGCGCCAGGTGGTGGTGGCCTCCTCGGCGGGAACGGCGTTTGAGTGGTACGACTTTTTCATTTTCGGCACCCTCAGCACCGTCCTGGCCAAGGCCTTTTTCTCGGGCGTCAATGAGACGGCGGCCTTCATCTTCACCTTGGCCGTATTCGGCGCCGGCTTTGGCGTGCGGCCCATCGGCGCCCTGGTGTTCGGCTGGTTCGGCGACAAGGTCGGGCGCAAGAAGACCTTTATCGTCACCGTCACCCTGATGGGCCTGGCTACCATCGGCATCGGCCTGCTGCCGACCTATGCTCAGGCGGGCATCCTGTCGCCGGCCCTACTGATCGCCCTGCGCATCGTGCAGGGCTTCGCGGTGGGCGGGGAGTACGGAGGGGCTGTCGTCTATGTGGCCGAGCATGCGCCGCAAAAGCGTCGGGGCGAATATACCGCCTGGATCCAGATCGCCGCCTCCTTCGGCCTGATCGGCGCCCTGAGCGTGATCCTGCTGACCCGCAAGACCTTAGGCGAGGCCGACTTCGGCGCCTGGGGCTGGCGCATTCCGTTCCTGATATCGGCGGGGCTTTTGGCCATATCCCTGTGGATGCGGGCCAAGTTGGGCGAAAGCCCGGCATTCAAACAAATGCAGGAAGATGGCGCAGGATCGCACGCACCCATCGGCGAGGCCTTCACACGTTGGCGTTATCTGAAGGTGGTGCTGATCGCCCTGTTCGCCATCCTCATCGCCCAGGGCGCCATCTGGTACACAACCTTCTTCTACAGCCAGTTCTTCCTGGAAAAGGTGCTCAAGCTGGAGTCGGCCAGCGTCAACCTGTTCATGATCGTGATCTGTGTGGCCAGCGCGCCGTTCTATGTGCTGTTCGGGGCCCTGTCCGACCGGATCGGCCGCAAGCCGGTGATGTTGACCGGCATGATCGTGGCCGCCATCTCCATCATCCCGGTGTTCCAGATGATGACCCAGGCCGGGGTTCCCGCCCTGGCCGCCGCCGCCCGCAGCGCGCCGGTGACGGTCGTGGCGGACCCGGCCGATTGTTCGGTGCAATTCGATCCCATCGGCAAGGCGGTATTCCTGTCCTCCTGCGATATCGCCAAGAGCGTGCTGACCACCGCCGGCGTGTCCTACGCCAACAGCGCAGCGCCCGCCGGGTCCCAGGCCCGCGTGCTCGTGGGCGACCAGACCATCGCATCGCCCTCGGCCAAGGGTCTGGCGCCGGCGCAAGCCAAGGCGCTCAAGGCCTCAAGCGAGGCGCAGATCAAAGCCGCCCTGACCAAGGCAGGCTATCCCGCCGCCGCCGATCCCAAGGCGGTCAACTGGCCCGGCCTGTTTGGCGCCATGATGATATTGGTCCTGGCCGCCTGCGCCCTTTACGGATCGCTCGGCGCGGCCATTGTGGAGCTGTTCCCCACCCGCATCCGCTATACGGCCCTATCCCTGCCCTACAACATCGGCAATGGCTGGATCGGCGGCTTCCTGCCGGCCATCTCCTTCGCCCTGGTGGCGGCCAACGGCAATATGTTCTTTGGGCTGCGGTACGCCGTAGCTATCGCGGCCTTTGGCGTGGTCTGCGCTTTGGTTCTGCTGCCCGAAACCCGGCGCCGCGACCTGCACGGCGACGATTAGGTGCGATCGACTCCTCCCGGCGCAGGCCGGAACAAGATTATTGAACCACGAAGTACACGTAGAACACGAAGGAAACGCCAGGCTCTTGGTGAACTTCGTGAGTTTCGTGGTTCAATTCTCTTACATCGCCACGGTCAGGACTCCCGCCTCGCCCAAGGCGGCCATTTCCTCGCCTGGATCGCCCGCGCCCGTGACGCGCACCACCTGCAAACCCTTCCCCGCAAGCTCCGCCAAGACTGCGGGACCCGCCTCGACCGGCGTCATTCGGCGCGCATCGCGACGGGCCAGGGTCACGACCGCCGGCTCGGCGTCTTGGTCGGCGATCAAGACATCGGCCTCGGCCAACACCCGCGCGACCGATAGGCTGAGCTGTTCGACAGGTCCGCGACCGTCGATGAACCGCACCATGCCCACGGGCGGGGCATGGGCCGAAAGGGACTCGCGCAGAAGCGCCTCGGCGCGGATGGCCTGCCCCGCCATGGCCGCCTGAGCAGCCGGACCGGTCAGGGCCGCGCGCAGGAACGAGCGCCTCTGAGCCAGATCAGGAAAGGCCGAACGCACCTCGGTCTGCATGCGGCCGAGCAGGGCGGCCACGCGCCCGGCGCCCTGGGGCACGCGGGCTTCGATGTCGCTGCGCAGGAGGGAGGCGATCATGGGCGCGGTTCCGCCGGTGCCCACCGCCGCCACCACCTCGTCCCGGTCGATCACCGCCGGGGTGAAAAAGTCGCTGAGCTGGGGGCGGTCCACCACATTGACCGGCACATGGGCCGAGCGCGCCGCATCAGCCGCGCGCTCGGCCAGGCCCTCATCCACCACGCAGACAAAGGCCAGCACGGCCCCGGCGTAGGTCTCGGGATCCGCCGCCCGCTCATCCTCGCCGATCAGAACGATCTCGGCGGGCGAGCTTTCCAGCAGCCGCGCCTTGGCCTTGGCCGCGTCGCCGGAACCGACGATCACGATCTTGCGGCCGGCCAGAGGGAAATAGGCGGGAAAGGCGTGCATGGGACCAGTCTAGACCAAAACCGGCCGCTGTGCGCGCGCGGCGACATAGCCCTAACGGCGGTTAGCGATACCGCTTCGTTAAACTATTTGCGCCAGGATGGGTTTGCTTCGGAATTGAAGGACAGGCCGCGCGAGGGCGCAGACCGGTCCCAGCGGTGGTGGACATGAACTATCCGACAACGCCCTATTTGCACAAAGCCGGGTCCGGTCCCGCGCCGGCCAAGGCGTCCCCGGCCCAAGCCCAGGGCGGCAAACTGCGCGCTGAAAAGCTTGGTCTGGGAACCTCGCAATTGGGTTTGGATCAGCCGTCGTCGTCCTATCGCGGCCGCTCGCCGGAGCGTGAAAGCGCCGAGATCCTGTCCATCGCCGCCCGTGCGGGCATCGAGGTGCTGGACGCCCAAGTGTCCTTCGGCCAAGCCGAGACCACCATCGGTCGGATTATGCCCCGGCCCTGCCCGTTCAAGGTGATGATCAAGACCGGCCGCTGTGATCGCGGGGCCGATTTCGTGGAGGATGAAGCGCGCGCGGCCCTAAAGCGCCTGCGCCTGGACAAGGCCGACGCCATCATGGTGCAGTCCGCAGGCGACCTGTTCGGCGTTCACGGCCAGTCGGTGTGGGATCGCCTGAAGCTGCTGCGCGACGAGGGCCTGTTTCGCGCCATCGGCGTGTCCTGCTTCGCCTCGGACGATCCGGTGGGCTTGGCCCGTCGCTTCAAGCCCGACATCGTCCAGGCGCCCGTGTCCCTGCTGGACCAACGGCTGATCGTCAACGGCGCCCTGGCCGAGATCGCGGGCTTGGGCGTTGAGGTGCATCTGCGTTCGATCTTCCTGCAGGGCCTGCTGTTCCTACCGCCTGACCGCATGCCCACCGCCCTCAAGGGCGCGTCGGGACCCCTGTCGCGCGTGCGCCGGATGATCGCCGAGGGCCGCAGCGATCCCTTGCAGGCGGCGCTGGGCTTTGCCCTGTCGCGTCCCGAAGCGGCCAGCGTCATCGTCGGCGTGGCCTCGGCCGCCGAACTTCAAGCGGTCATCGCCGCCGCCGCCAGCCCGCCGCCCGACCTGGACTGGGACGAGATGGCCCTGGAAGACCCCGCACCCCTGGCCGACAACGGCTGGGCTGCGGCCTAAGGCGGCAACCTAATCCGTAGCCGAAGACCTTACCGGGCGGCTCGGCCAAAAGGAGAGCTAGCGTTTAAGGACGCATTCGGCAGGCAGGCGCGAACCGATCAGGGAAACGAAGGTTTCCAAGCGGCACTCGCCTTTGGGGCCGTCAGCGCATCCCGGTATGGACACGGCGACCCTGCCGGCTGGATGGGCCGCGTTCAGCGGCGTAGACGCGCGTAAGTCTTCCAAGGTCTGATAAATCATCGCAACACGCACGAAGCGCGCGCCGGTCATCGGGTTCTTCCAAACCTCAAAGGCCAGCGCTCCGTCCGGCGGCGTCTTGTCGGGCTGGCCCGGCAGGGTCCAGTCCGCACCCAGAACGCCGGCAAGGTTGGACACATTGGTATCGTGCCCTGCGATAAGTGTGAGCTTGCCGCCGCCGGCGCCGGGCTCGGGAAGCGCCGCGCCGCCTTGCAGGCCGGCGAGCACGGCGCGAGTCATCAGGGCTCCGTTATGCGCCGCCAGATAGGGCGTTCGTCGCATGAGATCGGTCTCGATAGTATGCATCGGCACAGCCGAGGCGATGGCGCGACCGGAGCCTGCGCGTCCCCAGCCGACCGCGTCCGCCGGCATGCCCTCGGCATATTCCAGCACGAGATTCTCAGCCATCGTCGAGCCGATCGCGAGCGGACCCGTCACCTTCACGCCGTCATCGTTTGGCTTCAAGTCGTTCGATCCCGCGAGGACGCAAACGTTTTGGTCCGTACACGGTGAATCACCCATAACGATCTTGGCGAGCGCGGCCTTGGCGTCGCCATAGCCCGGGGCGGGATGGTTTAAGTCCCCCCCGACGCGCGCCAGCACTGCCTCGCGGGCGCGATCAAGGTCGATGGGGCAGGCGCCTTGGGACGTCGCGCTGAACAAGGGATCACCCGCGCCGTCGGGCCCGTGATGGGCCACCAGACCACAACCGGGAAACGCGCCGTCGAGAACAGCTTGGCCGCTGGCGCGCGTACGTTGATCCTCGCCGTCCGCCCAAGCATAGACCGCGCTTTCAGAAGGACAGCCCTTGGCCGCCCAAAGGCCCCGGCGGCCATAATACGCTCTCAGCCAAGCGCCCATGATCCGGACGTCTTCGCGTCCGTGGTCAGTCAGGAAGCCCGGCGCCACCGCCCAGCGGGGCCAAGGCTGGGGCGTAAGCTTGGATAGGGCCTCGGGCGATTGGGTTGGCGAGCGCACGCCATGGCGCATCACCAGCACCATACGCTCCAGGACAAGGGGGGTACTGCTCCCTGTCGTCGCGGCGACCGGTCCGAGCCCGACTAGGACGAGACCGATGGTTAGGGCTAGCGGCAGTCGCATGTTCTAGAACGACGCGGACAGGTTGAGGAACACGCTGCGCCCAGCCACGGTCCAGTACAGGGGCTGGCCGAACGGAAAGGCAGCGGAGGTGGCCGACTGTTGGCCGGCGTAGTCATTGATCTGACGATTGTCGAAAAGGTTGCTCACTTTCACGCTCACCGTAAAATCGTTCATCGTTGAGGTCAGATTGCGGAAGCGCCAGCCTGCGGCGAGGTCGGCGGTCCAGTAGCCGTCCAGGCCGAATTGATTGGCGTGCGCCGGCGAGCCGCTGAGCGGCACATCGAGGCCGAAGCGTGATCCGATGAACTTGCCGATCAGAGACGCGTAGGGACCCTGGCGGTTTTCGTACAATACGCCCGCCGCGCCGGTGGTTTGCGGCGCCTCGGCGAGCCACACGGCCGTACCTTTGTACTTTGCGCTATTGTAGGTGGCGTTGCCATACAGCGAAAAGCCGTGGTCGAGCACGTACTGCCCCTCCAACTCCACCCCTTCGTAAATCGCCCCGCCGCCGTTCAGGTATGTGGTCTGACTGCCGACAGTGATCGAGGTGATGTAGTTGGTGAAGTCGATATAGTAGACGTCCGCGCCGAGGATCCAGCGGCCCTTCTTGAAGTTCGTGCCGGCCTGATAGTTCCAGGTCTGCTCAGGTAGAACCGAGGTCGGCCCTCCGGTAACTTCCAATAGGTTGATCGGCGGGGCCAAGAAGCCCTCGGCGGCCTGGGCGTAGGCGGTCCAGCCGGGCATGATCGTGTACCGCGCGGCCACTGAAGGCTGCAGCGCCGTATAACGCTCATGGAAGTTGGCCGGCCCCGGGGGCTTGGTCTTGTTGAGCAGGGCCGTCAGGTCGCGCTGGAAATCGGAATAGCGAACGCCGGGGGTGATGGTCAGGTCGGGGGTCACCTTCCAGTCCAGCTCCACATAGGGCTGGATCGTGGTGAGGCTGTCTGTGAGACGATAGGTATAGGGCGTGCCGTACTTGCCGGTTACAGGCATGCTGCCCTGGGTCAGGTCGGCGTTGAGCGAGAAGCGGTTATCGTTGTTTTTCTCGTACCAAAGCCCGGCCTGCACCTGACCAAAAGGCAGATCGCCCATCAGACGCACGATGTCGCCATAAGCGCGGAACTTGGCGTCGACGACCTTGCCGGGAATGTCCGTGGCCGCGCCGACCGGTTGCGGGCTCAGCTTTGTGCCGATCTTGCTGGCGCTGTAATAGGTCACGCCATCGTCGGCAGGCACGGTGTCTGTCGGATCGGTGCTCTCGGTGTAACGATGCTCGAACGCTGTGGTGTAGAGTGTGTTGCGCACCTGCCAGACATCGCTCACCTTGTACTTGGCGTCGAGGTATTCGAAGTCTGAGGTATAGTTCGACGGTTGGTAGCGGTACCAGTTCTGAACCGTCGGGTCTGAACCGAGGCCGAAATTTGGGCCATGGGCCTGGATGTTGGCCAAGGTCGCGCCCTGGGTCGTGTATTCGAAGGCGTGGTTCACGCTGGCGGCGGCCGTCACCGTCAAGTTCGGCACGGCGTCATACACATCCTTGAACATGAAATTCGAGCGCCGTTCCGAGGCGTTGGTCAGGTAGCCGTCGCTGGTCTCATACTGGCCGTCGAGGAAGGCCTTGCCGAAGGGCGTCTTGCCGCTGTCGACCTCAAGCCCGCCCGCATAGGTATTGAAACTGCCGACCGTGCCGTAGGGATTGACCGTGAAGCGACTCAGAGGCGCCTTGGTCACGAAGCCCATGGTGCCGCCAAACGTGGCGTTGCCGATGGTTGAGGCCGTGCCGGGGCCTCGGTCCACCTCGGCTTGGCCGATATCGTGGGCGATGAAATCAGCCGACGAGGTGTGGTGAAGGTCAGTGGAGTCGCCAAAAGGGATGCCGTCGAAGGTCACGTTGAACTGACCGTCTTGGAAGCCCCGGATCGTGAGGGTCTCGCTCTTGCCCAGTCCGGGTCCGTTCGGGCTCTGGTCGGCCACGCTGGGCGCGAATTTGACGATGTCGTCGAAACTGGCCAGCGAGACGATGTTGTTCTGAATGAACTCTTGCTGGATCGTTGAGGTCGGCTGCACGACGTCTATCGGCGGAGCCGAGGGCGCCACGTGCACGGCGGTCGCCACGATCACCAAGTCGTCATTGGCATTCTGCGCCAGGGCAGGATGCGCAGCCATGGCCAGGACGGCCGTCCCGGCTCCGAGCAGCAGCCTGAAACGTAGATGTTGGATGTTGCGTTCACGCATGATCGACCCCTCGATTGAGTGGGTCTTGTGTCAAACTGACATGACGTTCGTGGGGCGTTTTCGTTACAGTTCTATATCAATCCCGCCGCGGTCCTTGAGCCGGCCGACAACCGGAGCCATGCTGGCCGCCAAGATATTCAGGACTCAATCCGCTTTGGATTGATCTCTCTAGACCAACGCCGCTCACGCGCCCGCCAGCTCGGCAATCACGCGGTCCAGCACGAGCCGCCCGGCTAGCGTGGCGTAGAGGCGCTCATCGTCCACGCGGATCAGGCCCGCCTGGGTCATGTCGGGCAGGGCGTGGAGGGTCAGGGGCGCCAGATCGGCTCGCAGGACGCCCTCGTCGATGCGCAGACCCATGAGCAGGCGCTCTTCGGCGGCTTCCCCGGGGGTGAGGGTGTCGCGCCCTTCCAGGCCATGGCCGGTCGCCTGCACCACCGCCAGATAGTCGTCGATCTTGAGGAAAGTCTGCGTCGCCGCCCGTCCGGCCGCCCCGGTGATCCGCCCATGCGCGCCGGGGCCGACGCCCAGATAGTCCTCGCCGCGCCAATAAACGAGGTTGTGGCGGCTGCGCGCGGCCATCCCGCGCGCGTGGTTGGACACCTCATAGGCGTCAAAGCCCGCCCCGCTCAGAACCGTCTGGGTTACGTCGTAGAGCTCAGCCGCGAGATCGGGCTCGGCGGGAGCGAAGGATTTACGCCGGACCGCACGATCGAACGCAGTGCCCAGCTCGATGGTCAGCTGATAGGGCGAGATGTGTTCGGGACCGAGCGCCAGGGCCTCGTCCAGCGTGGCGATCCAGTCGTCGGCCGACTGGCCCGGAAGGGCGTAGATCAGGTCCAGCGATAGGCGCTCAAAGGTCTTACCGGCCAGTTCGGCCGCCCGGCGGGCCTCCGCCGCGCCGTGGTTGCGGCCCAGGAACGTGAGGGACGCATCGTCCAGGGCCTGAACGCCCAGGGACAGGCGGTTAACCCCCGCCTGGGCGAAGGCGGCAAAGCGCCCGGCTTCCGCATCGGTGGGATTGGCCTCAAGGGTGATCTCCAGGTCGCGCGCGGCGGGCCACAGGCCCGTGGCCTCCTCGATGAGCCGCGCCACCCAGGCCGGGTCGGCCAAAGACGGAGTGCCGCCGCCGAAGAAAATCGAGACTAGCCGCCTCGGTCCGATCATCCGCGCCTGAGCCCGCAGATCGGCCAAGATCGCCTCGCCCAGGGCGGCGGATTCGCCCGCCCGCCGATCCAGGGCCACGTTGAAATCGCAATAGGGGCAGATGCGCGCGCAATAGGGCCAGTGGACGTAGAGGCCGAGCGGGGGGAGCTCAGTCAAACAGGGCCGCCTTCAGCTTGGCGAAGGCCAGGGCGCGGTGGCTGATGGCGTCCTTGGCGCCGGATTCCATCTCGCCGAAGGTCAGGGCGCCGCCATTAGGCACGAAGATCGGGTCATAGCCAAAGCCGCGCTCACCCCGGGGCGGGAAGGTGAGGCTCCCGTCCACGCGCCCTTCCACCGCCACGCAGGGTCCCTCGTCGGGCCAGGCCACCGCCAGGGCGCAGGTGAACCAGGCCGAGGCGTCGTCCGACCCGGTTTCCTCGAAGCGCTCGGCCACCTTGGCGATGGCGGCGGCGAAATCCTTGTCCGGTCCGGCCCAGCGGGCGGAAAAAATGCCGGGCGCGCCATCAAGGGCGGCGACGGACAAGCCCGAATCGTCGGCCAGGGCGATCAGGCCGCTCGCCTTGGCGGCGGCCCGGGCCTTGAGCAGGGCGTTGCCGACAAAGGTCGATTCCGTCTCGTCCGGTTCGGCCAGGCCCAGGGCGCCCGCCGCGACCACGTCGAAGCGGCCCTCCAGCAGGGCGGCGAGCTCGCGCGCCTTGCCGGGATTGTGGGTGGCGGCCACGATGCGCTTGCCGCGCGGCAGGTTCAGCGGCATATCGATTGTCCTCCGGGAGGCTCCATTGACCC
>CAYVHP010000134.1:0-19301 GCA_964451265.1 uncultured Caulobacteraceae bacterium
GCGAAGGGCCCTGGTCCTCACCGCCTGAACCACCAGAACAACACACCGAGGCGCCCGCCTTAAGCCTCACACCAAGCCCACATTCATCAAGACCAGGGCGTCTGGCCGCGACTATCGCAAAGCTCCCGCAAGCGGGGGAGCACGCCTGAAATCAGACCATCCCAACGACCGCAATCCCCCATAACGCTGGTCTGCACCCTATGATCTGGGTCCCGGCCTTCGCCGGGATAAGCGGGTTGAATCACCTCAACGCTTCCAGCAGCATCTCAAACGCCACCCGGACACTGGCCAGCCTCACCGCTTCACGTCCGATGTCGCCGAAGCGCATTTCGCGGTGGGGGGCAGGGCGGTCCGTGCGCGCGACGGCGAAATGCACCAAGCCGACAGGCTTGGCCTCCGATCCGCCGCCCGGCCCAGCGATGCCGGTGACGGCTACGGTCAAGCCCGCGCCGGAGGCTTTCATGGCGCCCTCGGCCATCGCTACAGCCACTTCAGCCGATACAGCGCCGTGGAGGTCGATCAGCCCCGCCGGCACCCCTAACATCTGGCTCTTGGCCTCATTGGAGTAGGTGACAAAGCCCCGGTCGAACACGTCGGACGACCCAGGGATGGCGGTCAAAGCCCCGGCGACCAGTCCGCCGGTGCAGCTTTCGGCCGTCGCTACGGTCAAACCCGCTTTGCGCGCCGCATTCAGCACCTCAACCGCCAGGTCCTGGATGTCCTGGGGAAACATGGTCAGGCGGGGGTTTCCACCGAAGCGATGGCCTGGGCCAGAAGGCCTTCCTCGCGGCCGGTATAGCCCATGCCCTCAGTTGTGGTGGCCTTGACGCTGATGCGGTCGATGGGCAGGTCCAGCAGTTCGGCCAGCTTTTCGCGCATGGCCTGGCGGTGGGGTTTGATCTTGGGACGCTCGCAGATCAGCGTCACGTCCACATTGATCAGCCTGCCGCCCTTGCGCCGGACCAGCTCGGCCGCGTGGCGCAGGAACAGGTGCGAGGGGGCGCCCTTCCATTGCGGGTCGGTCGGCGGGAAATGGTCGCCGATGTCGCCTTCGCCGATGGCGCCTAAGATGGCGTCGGTGAGAGCGTGCAGCCCAGCGTCCGCGTCCGAATGGCCGATCAGCATCAGGTCGCTCGCGATCTTGACCCCGCACAGCCAGACACCGTCGCCCGGACCGAACCGGTGGGCGTCCACGCCCTGGCCCACCCGCGTGAGGCGGGCTGCGCCCGCCAATGCTTCGGCCATGTGGAAATCCTCCGGATAGGTCAGTTTCATCAAGAGCGGATCACCGGGAACAAGCTGCACCCGGCCGCCCGCCGCTTCAATCACCACCGCCTCGTCGGTGGGCGGCGCGTCGCCGGGCCAGGCGGCATAGGCCGCGACCAGGGTCGGATATCGGAAAGCCTGCGGCGTTTGGGCGCGCCATAGGCCGTCGCGCGGCACGGTGCTGACCGCGCCATCCGCGTGCTGGCGCTTAAGGGTATCGGCCACCGGCAAGGCCAGGATCGCACCCTCCGATTGCATGACCGCAGCCAGCAAGGCGTCGATGTGCGCACGGTTCAAGAAGGGGCGGGCGGCGTCGTGAATCATCACCACATCCGGAGCCTCGTCGGCCAAGGCAGCCAAGCCCGCCGCCACGGAATCGGCGCGCTCGGCGCCCCCGGCCGTGATCGCCAAGCCCTTCAGATCATGAAAGATTTCGGCGGCGAATTGGACGTCCTGCGGTGGGACAACCAGCACGATTGATTTCGCACCTGCAGCAAAAAAGGCTTCGACCGACCAGCGCGCGACAGGTTTGCCGGCCACTTGGCGCCACTGCTTTGGGGTCGTTCCGCCGGCCCTGGAGCCCGAGCCGGCCGCGACAACGATAGCCGAAAATATCATGGCCCCTGTTTGGTCTTTGGGCGCCGTTTTGTCTAGACTCGACAAACACCGCATTTTGCTCAAAAATGGTGCGGTGCGGATGCCTAAAAAATGAGCAGTGTAATGATCGGCGCAACCACGCTGAAGGGGCGAGCTTGGCTTGCGCCCATGACCGGCGTTTCCGACCTGCCTTTTCGCCGCACCGCAGCACGATTGGGCGCCGGCTACGTCGCCACAGAGATGGTGGCCTGCGCCGAATTGGCTAAGGGGCGGCCGGACGTGGTGCGCCGGGCCGCTGTGGGCGACGGTCTGCCCATCATGGTCGTCCAACTGGTGGGCCGCGATCCGCGTTGGATCGCTGAGGGCGCGCGGATGGCGACCCGAGCGGGCGCGCAGATCATTGATCTGAACTTCGGCTGCCCGGCCAAGGAAGTGACCGGCGCCTTATGCGGCTCGGCCCTCATGCGTGACCTGGATTTGGCGCAGAGCCTGATCGGCGCCGCTGTTGACTCAACGGACGTGCCGGTCACCGTAAAAATGCGGCTGGGCTGGGACGAACACAGCCGTAACGCCCCCGAATTGGCACAACGAGCTGAGGCGCGCGGGGTCAAGGCCGTGACGGTCCATGGCCGCACCCGCAAACAGTTCTATCGCGACCGGGCCGATTGGACCGCCGTGGCCGCCGTGAAACAGGCGGTGAGCATTCCCGTGGTCGTCAACGGCGATATCGTGGACGCTTCCAGCGCGCGCCTCGCCCTGGAGGCTTCTGGCGCCGATGCGGTGATGATCGGACGCGGCGCCTATGGCCGTCCGTGGATTGCGCGAACGATTGACGCTGCGCTGGACGGGCGGGCAGCGCCGGTTGAGCCGGGTCCCGCTGAACGGCTGGCCATTGTGCTGGAGCATCTGTCCGAAAGCCTGGCCTTCTACGGCGAGCGCCTCGGACTGAAGATCTTTCGCAAACATCTGGGTTGGTACGTGGAGGCCGCCCCGTGGCCCGCCGACCCGGCCGTCAGGCGCGCCGCCAAGAGCGCTCTTTGCCGGCTGGATGGCGCCCGTGAGGTGGCGTCCGGCCTGACCGACCTGTGGGCCGAGCGCGGACAACTGGCGGCATGAACGTGGTCGAACGTCCCTATGCTGAGCGGTTGAGGGCTGCAGCCTTCGATCTGATGCCCGAGCCGGCCATGATCATCGGCCCAAGCGGAGAGCTGGCCCTGTGCAATGAGGCGGCTCAGGAGCTGTTTGGTCAGGGCCTGTCTCATCTCATGCGTGGGCGCTTCGTAGACGCCCTGCCGCCGGGGTCGACCCTAGCCGGGCTGATCACCCGCGCCCTGAGCGAAGACGCTCTGGTGCGCGAGCGGGGTCTGGAAATCAGCCTGCTGGGTCTGCCGCCCATGCAGCTGGACGCCGCCGCTTCGCCGATGGGGGAGGGCGCGGTGCTGCTCAACCTTCACCCCAAGGTCGCCGGAACCCCTCTGGACCGGGCGGATCTGACGGGCCTGAAATCCGTGGTGGGCTTGGGCCGCATGCTGGCTCACGAGATCAAAAACCCCTTGGCCGGCATTCGGGGCGCGGCGCAACTGCTCAAGAGCAGCGCCAAGGCCGAAGACGCCCCCTTGGCCCAATTGATTGTCGCTGAAACGGACCGGATCCACCGATTGGTCGACCGGATGCAGGCGTTTTCCGAAGAGACCTCGCCCATTCGTGAGCCCGTCAACATCCACGTGGTGCTGGATCGGGTGCGGGCCCTGGCCGTTAACGGCGTGGCCGATGGTCTGACCTTGAGGGAAAACTACGATCCGTCCCTGCCGCCCACCCTGGGAGACGAAGATCAGCTGATTCAGATCTTTCTCAATCTGGTCAAAAATGCGGCAGAGGCGGCCCATTCGCGCGGAGACAACCGGGGCGATATCACAATTACCACCGCCTACCGGCACGGCGTACGCGTTCGCAGCGCAGGCGGACAGGCGGCCAGGGGCGCGCCGCTCGAAGTCAGGGTCCAAGACAACGGGCCGGGCGTGCCGGACCATCTGCGCGACGGCCTCTTTCAACCGTTTGTCACCTCCACAGCGATGGGCGCGGGCCTGGGATTGGCTCTTGTCGCGAAATTAGTCAGCGCGCACGGGGGTATGATCGATTTCGAGTCAGAGCCCGGCCGCACTGTGTTCCGTGTGCTGCTACCCGTCGAACAGTGACGCGGCGGCGAGGTAACCCAAGGGTATGACCGTGCAGTCTAAAATCCTCATCGCCGACGACGACGCCTCCATACGACTCGTTCTCAGCCAGGCCTTCACCCGATTGGGCTATCAGGTCCGCGCCACAGGCAACGCGACCACCCTGCTCAAATGGGTGTCCGAAGGGGAGGGCGATCTGGTCATCACCGATGTGGTGATGCCGGACGAAAATGTGTTCGACGTCCTTCCGCGCATCAAGAAACAGCGGCCCAAGCTGCCGATTATCGTGATGAGCGCGCAGAACACCCTGATGACGGCGGTCAATGCCGCGGAAATCGGCGCGTTCGACTATGTGCCCAAGCCGTTCGATCTGGACGACATGACCGCCGCCGCCCGCCGCGCCTTGGCGCGCCCGGCCGACAATGAAGCCGCCAAGGCCCAGGCGCGGGCTCTGCGCGATGAACGCCTGCCGCTGATTGGCCGCTCGCCGCCCATGCAGGAGGTCTATCGCACCGTGGCGCGCCTGGTGGGCGCGGACCTGACGGTGCTGATCCTGGGGGAATCCGGCACCGGCAAGGAGCTAGTCGCCCGCGCCCTGCACGACCTGGGCCGTCGGCGTGACGGCAAGTTCGTCATTATCAACCTCGCCGCCGTGCCTCGCGAGCGGGTCGAGGAGGAGCTGTTCGGCCGCAACGAGAATGACGTCGGCAAGCTGGTGGAAGCGGACGCCGGCACCCTGTTTCTGGACGAGATCGGTGATATGCCGCTGGACGCCCAGACCCGTCTCCTGCGGGTGATCGACGGATCCGAAGCGGCGCTCAACCCCAAGACCGGGCGGCGGCCCAATGTGCGGATCATCGCCGCCACCAACCGCGACCTGCGCGGCTTGATCGCCCAGGGCCTGTTCCGCGAGGACCTGTTCTTCCGCCTGAACGTGGCGCCGGTGCGTTTGCCGCCCCTGCGCGAGCGCGCTGACGATATTCCCGATCTGGCCCGCGCCTTCCTGCTGCGGGCTCACCGGGAGGGTCTGCCCTCCAAGACGATTGACCAGAGCGCCCTTGAGCGGCTGAAGGCCCATGAGTGGCCGGGCAATGTGCGTGAGCTGGAAAACCTGATCCGCCGGGTCTGCGCGCTCTACGCCGAGGATGTGATCACCGCCCGCATCGTCGAGCGCGAACTGCAGGACAATACGTCCACGCCGCAAACCGAAGAGGGTCCGGCGACCTTGAGCGCCTTGGTCGAGCGACGCTTGATCTCCTACTTCGCTGAACAGCCCGAGGGCGGTCCGCCGCCCGGCCTGTACGACCGTGTCTTGCAGGAGGTCGAGGCGCCGTTGATCCGCCTGACCTTGGCCTCAACCCGTGGCAATCAGGTTCGGGCGGCGGAAATTCTTGGTCTGAACCGAAACACCCTGCGCAAGAAAATCCAGGACCTTGGCATCGAAAAGGTCCGGCCCGCGCGGTAGATTGCGGCTAATCAGCAACATTACTGTTGATTTTGGGGCACAGCCACCTAGGCTGCGACCCGCATGCTGCGCGCACTCGGACTGAACATGGCCATCTCGGGCGCTCCGGAAGATCGGACGTTCCGCCGCCTAATGTCCGGCGTGTTCGGTCTGGTTTGGGGGCTGTCGGCCGCGATCACCGCCCTGGCGGTTTATCTGGCCTCCGCCCCGGGGGCCGGGCCCGTCGGCCCGGCCAGCAACCGCGTTCTGCTGATCCTAGCCGTCAATCTGCTGTTGATCGCCGCCCTGCTAGCGGGGGCGGGCTGGCGAGTGCTGCGGCTGGTCTGGGAGCGTTCGCGCAACGCCGGCGCGCGTCTTCACCTACGCTTCGTGACCCTGTTCGCCCTTGTGGCCGTAGCCCCCGCCGTGGTGGTCGCGGTCACCTTCGGCGCCTTGGTGACCAGCGCCGTGGACAATTGGTTCAGCCACCGGGTCGAGGCGGTGGTCGAAAATTCGGCCAAGGTCGCCAAGTCCTTCGTGGAAGATCAGCAGGCCTATTTGCAGCGGCACCTGTTCCTGATGGCCACCGACATGAACGATGTGGCGCCCGCCTTGCAGAAAAGCCCGCTCCGGTTCAGCCAGTATCTGGCCCAGCAGGCGGCTTATCACGAGTTCCCGGCCGTCTATCTGATTGACGGCGACGGGCGGGTCCTGGCGAGGGCCGAGGCGCCCGGAGCGCCCGCCTTCGTCTTGCCGCCGGAGGCGACGCTCAAGTCCGCCGACAAGGACATCGTCGAGCACGCCTTCGAATCTCAGGATCTGTTTCGGGCCATCTATCGGCTGAAAGCCTTCCCAGACGCCTATCTGTACGTTGCCCGTTTCGTGCAACCGGGCGTGCTTCACCAACTGCGCGCTGCCTCCGCCGCTGTGGTCGATTATCGTGACGCCGATGCAGACCGCCGCGCCATCCAGGCCGCCTTCGCCCTCAGCTACGCCGAAACGGCGCTGCTGGTGCTGGTCGGCGCAGTATGGCTCGGTATGGCCGCCGCCAACAGCATCTCAGCGCCGGTCGCGCGTCTGGTCCAGGCGGCGGGCATGGTGGCGGCGGGCAATCTAGACGCGCGGGTGGAATCGCGAAACGACCCTGAAGAGATCGCCGTATTATCGCGTGCCTTCAATAGAATGACGAGTGATCTTCAGGATCAACAGAAGGCCTTGAAACGCGCCAGCATCGACGCTGAATCCCGCCGGCACTTCATTGAAACCGTGTTGGCGGGGGTGAGCGCCGGCGTGGTGGGGGTGGATGCGGCGGGTGACCTTTCAGCCGCCAACAACCGAGCCCTGGCCTTGCTCGATCTGGACCGGGACGGCGCCATTGGCCGCCCCCTGGCCGACGCCGCGCCGGAGTTGGCAATGGTTTCAGGCGGGGCGGCGCAGACAGGGCGCGACGTGGAAGAAGAGGTCGACGTTGTGCGCCACGGCGAAACCCGCCGCTTGCGTATTCGGGCCAGCATCCTGGAAGAGGGGGGGATGGTGATCACCTTCGACGACATCACCCGCCTGGTGGCCGCCCAGCGCAACGCCGCCTGGCGCGACGTCGCTCGTCGCATTGCCCATGAAATCAAAAACCCGCTGACGCCGATCCAGTTGTCCGCCGAGCGACTTCGCCGCAAATACCGCGGCGAAATCACAAGCGATCTGGAAACGTTCGACCGCTGCACCGACACCATCGTCCGGCAAGTGGAAGACATCGGCAAAATGGTGGACGAGTTCTCCGCCTTCGCCCGCATGCCCGCGCCCAAGTTCGAACAAGCTGACCTCACCGAGCTAGTTCGTCAGGCGGTGTTTGCGCGCCGGGTCGCCAACCCCGACATCGCTGTGAGCATGGATGAACCGGCCCCCGCCGTGACCTTGACCTGCGACGCGCGAATGGTGGGTCAGGCCCTGTCCAATGTCTTGAAGAACGCCGGCGAAGCGGTGCAGGCCCGCCGAGCGGCAGGCTCCCAGGAGCCCGGCGTCATCACCGCCCGGATCGAGCAGGACGTCGAGCGGGTGGCCATTGTGATTGAGGACAACGGCATCGGCCTGCCAGCCAAGGATCGGGATCGCCTGACCGAGCCCTATGTCACGACCCGCGAGAAAGGCACCGGTCTGGGCCTGGCTATCGTCAAGCGGATCATGGAGGAGCACGGCGGCGTCTTGACCATGCAGGATGTCCCCGGATCCTCCGGCGCCCAGGTGATCCTCCAATTCGCCGCCGCAGAGTCCGGCGGACATTCGCCAATGACATTGGCTCCAATGACACAAGTACAGGACTGAGTATGGCCGCTGATATCCTGGTCGTAGACGACGAAGCCGATATTCGGGACCTGGTCGCGGGCATATTGTCCGACGAAGGCTATTCCGTGCGCACGGCCGCCAGCTCTGAAGAGGCGCTGGCCGCGATCAAGTCACGCAAGCCGTCCTTGCTGGTGCTCGATATCTGGATGCAGGGCGGCGGCATGGACGGGCTGGAATTGCTCGACCTGGTCAAGACCCTAGACGCCGACCTGCCCGTTCTGATCATCTCCGGCCATGGCAATATCGAAACCGCCGTCAGCGCCATCAAACGGGGCGCCTACGACTTCCTGGAAAAGCCCTTCAAGTCTGACCGCCTGATCCTGGTAGTTCAGCGAGCCCTCGAAACCACCGCCCTTCGCCGGGAGAACCGCCGGCTCCAGGTCCAGGCCATCTCGCCCACGGGCCTGATCGGGCGCTCGGCTGCGGCCCAGCAGCTGCGCCAGATGATCGCCAAGGTCGCGCCCGCCAATAGCCGCGTGCTCATCGCCGGCCCGCCCGGGTCGGGCAAGGAACTGGTGGCGCGCATGATTCATAGCGCTAGCCCCAGGGCCCAGAACGAATTTGTCGCCATCTCGGCCGCCGGCATGACCCCCGAGCGGGTCGATCTGGAGCTGTTCGGCGAGGAAGGCGAAAACGGCCAGCCCAGCAAGATCGGCGTGTTCGAACGGGCCCACGGCGGCACGCTATATCTGGACGAAGTTTGCGACATGCCCCTGGCAACCCAGGGCCGCATCCTGCGCGTGCTGATCGAACAGCGCTTCCGCCGGGTCGGTGGGGCAGGGGATGTGCAAGTAGACGTGCGGGTGGTGTCGTCCACATCGCGCGATCTGCGCGAAGAGATTGCCGCCGGACGTTTCCGCGAAGACCTGTTTCATCGCCTGAGCGTGGTGCCGATCCGCGTGCCGGGCCTGGCTGAACGGCGCGAGGACATCGCTGAACTGGTCGACTATTTCATCGACCGGGTGTCCGGCGCCCAGGGCCTGCCCAAACGCGTTCTGGGCGAAGACGCCATAGCCACCTTGCAGGTGCATGCCTGGCCCGGCAACGTCCGCCAGCTGCGCAACAACATCGAACGCCTGCTGATCCTGGCGTCGGGCGACCCGTCCGAGGTGATCACCGCTGAAATGCTGCCGGCCGAGGTCAGTGCGGCGGGCGCAGCCGGTTCAGTCGGGCCCGAGCGGATTATCGCCCTGTCCCTGCGCGATGCGCGCGAGGTGTTCGAAAAGGAATACCTCAACGCCCAGATCATGCGCTTCAGCGGCAATATCTCGCGCACCGCCGCCTTCATCGGCATGGAGCGCTCCGCCCTGCACCGCAAACTCAAGTCCCTGGGCCTGGGCGTGCCGCGGGGCGAAGAGAGCGAAGACGACTGATGCCGAAGTTGGCCTATGTGAACGGTCGTTTCCTGCCTCAGGGCCAGGCCGGGGTTTCGATCGAGGATCGGGGCTTTCAGCTGTCGGACGGCGTCTATGAAGTGTGGGCCGTATTCGACGGAAAATTGGTGGACGCCCAGGGCCATTTCGCCCGGCTGGAACGCAGTCTCGGCGAATTGATGATCACGCCGCCCATGAGCCAGGCCGCCCTGACCACGGTGTTGCGCGAGACGGTGAGGCGCAACCGCATCGTCAACGGCACGGTTTATCTGCAGATCACGCGCGGCGCGGCGCCGCGCGATCACGCCTTTCCCACCCCCGCCCCGCGACCAACCATGGTGGTCACAGCGCGTAAAACCGATTTGGCCGTAGCCGAAGCGCGCGCGGCGGCGGGTGTGAAGGTCATTACGCTCCCTGACATCCGCTGGGGCCGCTGCGACATCAAGACTATCAGCCTCTTGCCCAATGTCCTGGCGCGCCAGTCAGCCAAAGAGCAGGGGGCTTATGAAGCGTTTTTGGTCGACCAGGAGGGGTTGGTCACCGAGGGCGCGGCCAGCAACGCTTGGATTGTCGATGCAGACGGCATTCTGCGAACGCGCGATCTCGGCGCCAACATCCTGCGCGGCGTCACGCGCCGCAGCTTGGCTGATCTGGCGCGCAAGGCGGGGCTGACGGTTGAGGAACGCGCCTTCACCGTAACCGAGGCTAAAGGCGCGCGTGAGGCCTTCCTGACGGGCGCCGGCTCACTGATCATGCCGGTGGTGCGAATTGACGATCAAAACATCGCCGATGGAAGACCGGGCGCGGTAGCGAAGCAGCTGCGCGCGCTCTATATCCAGCATGGCCGCAAATCGGCCATCTAACCGGACCTAGGTTGCGCTGCACCCTAAGAGGCGCTTAGACTTTTCCCTGTGTGTGGAAGCGCATTGGCTTCCGATCAATGAAAAAGGGCTCGACGAATGTCGAACGAAAAGAAACAGAACCTGCAAGACACCTTCTTGAACAGCGTGCGCAAGACGCGCACGCCGCTCACCATCTTCCTGGTCAACGGCGTGAAACTTCAGGGCGTGGTGAGCTGGTTCGATAATTTCTGTGTCCTGCTACGCCGGGATGGCCAATCGCAACTGGTCTACAAACACGCGATCTCCACGATCATGCCCTCCCAGCCCGTGCAGCTTTATGAGCCTTCGGCTGACGAGGACGATTGAGTTCACATCCCCAAGACCGTTCGGTCGATTGGCGTCCTGAGGTTCAGTGCGCCCTGGTGATCCACCCGGTGCGCGCCGGGCGCAGGAACCTGCGCGCACCTGAGGCCAGGCTCGAAGAAGCCGTAGGCCTAGCCCAGGCGCTGGACCTGGAGGTGCGGCGCGCCATGGTGGCTCATCTGCGCGCCGCAACGCCCGCAACCTTGTTTGGCAAGGGCAAGGTGGCCGAGCTGGGCGATCTGGTCCGCGAACACAACGTGAATGTCGTGGTGGCGGACGACGCCCTGACACCCGTGCAGCAGCGCAATCTGGAGAAGGCCTGGCAGGTCAAGGTGCTCGACCGGACAGGCATGATCCTGGAAATCTTCGCCCGACGCGCTCGCACGCGCGAAGGCCGCTTGCAGGTGGAGTTGGCGCGCCTGGCCTATGAAAGGTCCAGGCTGGTGCGGACCTGGACCCACCTGGAACGCCAACGCGGCGGTTTTGGGGTTATGGGCGGCCCCGGGGAAACCCAGATCGAAACCGACCGTCGGCTTCTGGCCGACAAAATCGGCCGGCTGAAGCGTGAACTGGACGAGGTGCGGCGCACACGCGGCCTGCACCGCTCGGCCCGTCAGAAAGCGCCGTTCCGCTCGGTGGCGCTGGTCGGCTACACCAACGCCGGCAAGTCCACCCTGTTCAACCGGCTGACCGAGTCACAGGTCGAGGCGCGCGATATGTTGTTCGCCACCTTGGACCCCACCTTGCGCACCGTGCGCCTTCCGGGGGGCCGCGGCGCGATCCTGTCCGACACAGTGGGTTTCGTATCCGACCTGCCGCACGAGTTGGTCGACGCCTTCCGCGCCACCCTGGAGGAGGTCCAGCAGGCCGATGTGATCCTGCACGTTCGCGACCTGTCCAGTCCCGAGACCGAAGCGGAAGCCGCCGACGTCGCCGACGTCCTGGCCCAGCTTAAGGCCGAGGAAGGCGAGCAGGTTTTGGTCGAGGTCTGGAACAAGATCGACCGTTTGGATGACGAGGCGCGCGAGGCCTTGCAAGCCAAGGGGCGACGGGCGCGCGACATTGGCGAGCATCCTGCCGTGGCCCTATCGGCCATGACGGGGGAGGGCTGCGAGGACCTGCGCGATCTTCTGGCCCGGCTGGTGGACGAAGACGCGCCCTTGAATGCCGACCTGGACGCCGGGCAGGGCGACGCCCTCGCTTGGCTCTATCGGCATGGACGGGTGGTCAGCCGGTCCGATCGCCCCGACGGCGGACTGCATCTGGAGGTTAGACTTGATCCCCAGGCGCTGGGCCGGTTCGAGCGACTTTATCCCGATGCGCACATAGGCCTGAGACCCTAGGTCTTGCCTGCCTTGTCCAAGGCGCGGACCTCGTTCCAAAGGCTATCCATTTCAGCGAGGTCCGACTGTTCGGGGCTCGATCCCCGCTCAGCGAGGGCCTGCTCAATATAGGCGAAACGCCGCACGAACTTAGCGTTTGCGGCGCGCACGGCGTCTTCCGGATCAACATGTAATTTACGCGCTAAATTCGCGCAAACAAACAATAAGTCGCCCATTTCCTCATGTATTTTTTTGGTGTCTTCAGACTGAATTTCCACCTCGAGCTCTTCCAGCTCCTCACGCAGCTTGGCCAGCACTTCCGAGGTGGTCGGCCAATCAAAGCCGACCCTTGCGGCCCGCTTGGTCAGTTTCACCGCGCGGCTCATGCCGGGCAAGGCTAGCGGGACGTCGTCGAATAAGCTGGGCGCCCGGCCTTTGCCGGCTCTCTCCTGGGCCTTGATCGCATCCCAGGCGGCGGATTGTTCGTCTAGGTTCTGGTAGTTTTGCTCAGCGAACACATGAGGATGGCGGCGGATCATCTTATCTGTGATGGCCTCCGCCACTGCATCGAAATCGAAGGCCCCTTGCTCCTGCGCGATGCGGGCGTGAAACACCACCTGCAGCAACAGATCGCCCAGTTCCTCCTTCAAGTCTCGCAGGTCCCCCCGGACTATGGCGTCGGCCACCTCATAGGCTTCTTCCACCGTGTAGGGCGCGATGGTGGCGAAGGTCTGCACCTGATCCCAGGGACAGCCCCCGTCCGGATCGCGCAGGCGGGCCATGACCTCGATCAGGCGTTCGAGCGGGCGCATCTCGGAGGAGGGAGGATCGAACGGCATGTCAGGACCCGGTTTGGGCGAGGGCGGCGCGAATCTCGGCAAAGCGGGCCGCAGTCAGCGGATAGTTGATCAGCAGGGCCGCGCCCGCAAGATTGAGCACTGCCGGCCCGGCGAGGAACAACAACGCCAGGCCCGCCAGGGCGACCGGCGCGTTATGAGTGCTCTGGGCGTCGAACCCAGCCATGTCCAGGCCCACGAAGGTGGCCCCGACCGCCAGGGCCGCGCCGACCTTGGTGGAGCTGTTCAGAACCGCATAAAGCAGCCCCGTGCGATCCACGCCGGTATGGAGCAGCTCCTCGTCCCCCGCGTCGGCCATCATGGAACGCGACAGCAGATTGGGGGCGCTATAGGGCAAACCGGCCACCACCGAAGCGGCCGCCGCCCATCCCAAGCTGTGGGCGGGCATGACATAAAGCCCGGCGATGCCCACAAGGTAAAACAGGCAAGAGACGGCCAAGGCCCGATGCTTGTCGATCCGGCGCGCCAAGGCGGTCCAGATCGGTCCGCCAGCCAACCCCGCCAGGAAATAGGCCAGCAGCAACAGATTAGCGGTGAGAGGCGCAATGCCCTTGGCGGCCTCGAAATAGAACAGGAATAGCGAGGCTTGCATGCCGAAGCTCAAGCCTAAGACCAGGTCTACCGCCATCACCCGCCGCACGGCGTCCAGCCGGAACAGGACGAGCCAGTCGGCCAGACTGGCCCGCGGACGGGCGCCGTCTGGGGCGGGCTCACCCACACGGCCCACCGCCACGGCCGTGGTTAGGGGATAAAGAACAATCAGCAGAACGCCCATCACCCTCATGCTGTCGCCTTGGCTGTCCAGGCCCCAGCGCGCGGCGACAGCGGGCGCGAGCAACACCAGCAAAAGGCCTATTAAATTGAAGGCTTGCCACCAACTATAAATGCGGGATCGCTCGTGATAATCCTCTGACAACAAAGCGCCCCAGGCGCTCTGCGCGAGGACGCAGATCGACCAGCCCAAATAGGCCAGCGCCAAGCCTGCGCCCAGATAAGCGGGGCCAACGCCTGGGCGGGCCAGGAACAGCAGGGCGGTGGCCGCCATCATGATCGGGGTCCCGGCCGCCAACCAGGGACGAAAGCGACCCCAGCGCGTGCGGGTCCGATCCATCAAAACGCCCAAGACGGGATCCACCCCGATATCCACCAAACGCACGCCCATGAACACCATCCCAACAGCCCCCAGGTTCAGCCCGAGGACAGATGCATAGTAGGTCGGCAGCAGGGCGATCAGCGGCAACCCCACGCCGGCAAGGGCTAAGGACGGCGCCGCGTAGAGCGCCAGTTCTCGGCGGCTGAGCTGAATTTGGGTAAGCGGGGCGCAATTCATGGCAATCCACTCTAGCCGTGTTGGGGTCTTGCGATTAGTTAATAACGAGTAACACTCCTGAGCACCTCCCCATGGCGACGACGACCACCACCAGTATCAAGCTCGATGACGCTATGAAGGGCCGGTTGCAGCGGCTCGCGGTCGCCCAAAGGCGGTCCGTTCATTGGCTCATGCGTGAAGCCATCGCGGAATATGTGCAGCGCGAGGAACAGCGGGCGATGAGCGGCTGGAACGACATCCCGGCTGCGGAAGCCGCCGCCAAGACCGAAGAAGCCTACGCCTGGCTAGCGCGCCTGGAGGCCAAGGGCGTGGCGAAAAAACTGCCCAAGTGGCGTTGAGAGCCGCCTCGACATTTGCCGGCGCCGGCCGGTACCCAAAATATTTGAACCACGAAGCACACGAAGAACACGAAGACGGCGGCGCTATCAGTGGGCAGCCGGATCGCGAAGCGAGAATGAATTGATCGCGCTTCTGCGCGATCCTTCGTGGTCTTCGTGTCCTTCGTGGTTCAATCTTTTTCGCTGCGCGGGCTAAGCGGCATGCGGCATTGACATCAAACGAAAACGGCTTGGATCGAGGCGATCCAAGCCGTTCCGTGTCTTCAATGTCGTCTAGAGCCGACAAACCGGCCCTGAACGATCTTATTCCATGCCCGCGTTGGCGCTGGGCTGGTTCGGCATGTAGTTCGGGGCCAAGGGGCCCACTTCGACCTTGCCCTGCGTCATCCACAGGTTGCCCAGTTCCGCCTTGGCGGCGCGGGCGATCAGGCCCGTTTCGCTAGAGGCTTGGAAACAGGTGAAGTCCGGACGGTCCTTCCAGGCGAAGGGGCCGCACAGGCGCTTGCCGTTCTTGATGGCCGCGTCGTGGACGATGTTGATGATCCGCTCATAGTCAGGAGACTTCTGAGGATAGCCGGTCCGGTTGCCCAGGTCGCCGCTGGCGGCGAACAGAGCGGTCACGCCGGGGATCTTGGCGATCCGGTCAGCGTCCTTGGCCCCTTGCAGGGTCTCGATCATCAGGATCAGCACGAGGTTGTCGTTGATCGTGGCGCGATAGCCGCCGGGAACGTCGCCCCACATGGCGGGGCCGGTGCCCGGGCCGCCGCCGGCGCTGCGATCACCCAGGGGCGGGAAGAAGGCCCAGTCCCGAATGCGCACGGCTTCTTCATAGGAGCGTACAGTCGGAACCACGATCACCAGGGCTCCGCTGTCTTCGGCGTGCTGGATTTCGCGCTCATCAGCCTTGGCGATACGAACGCCAGGAACCGCATGGGCGTGCGGGCAGGTGGCCCACATCTTGGCGGCGTCGCCCCAATCGCGGTCGTCGTGCTGCATTTCGGTCCAGATGAAGTCATAACCGGCGTTGGCCATGGCGCAGTAAACCTGCGGATCGGTCGCCGAGAACAGCGTGCCGCCGGTGACTTTCTGGCCGGCCTTCATCTTGGCCATGACCGGATTCCAAATCTTGGAATTCGCAGGGGGCCTGAATTGCGGTCCGTACTTCCAATTGGCAGGGTCCAGGGGGCCCTGGTTCACGGCGCCCGGCAAAGCCTTGTTGATGGCCCCGGTGTCTTCACCGGCCTTAGCGGCCAGCGGGAACGCCTGACCGGCTGCGCCGGCGACATTGTCTTCGGTCTGTGCGAGCGAGACGCCCGAGCACATCAGTAGCGCAGCGGTCAGCAGCGCCGATAGCGGCCTTAATTTCACGTGGTTTCCTCCCGATACAAGACGTGGTTGCGGAACCCTTAGCATAGGCCGTCGCGCCGGAAAGCCCCGATGGTACAAATTAACGCCAAGCTGCCCTGAAAAAGCGACCTAAAAGCTCAACCGCCGTCTTTATGGCAGGGCGATTCGGTGCTGACCTCGGTCACGAGATCGGTCATAGACCGCAGATCGTAGGGCTTGGCCAGGAATCGCCCGCCATCGGCGACGGGGCGCGACGGCGGGCGGCCGGATGTGACCACCAGCTTGATGTCGGGCCAGCGTTGATGGACCGTCTCCGCCAAATCCAGGCCGCTGACCCCGCCGGGCATATTGACGTCAGTGAACAGCACCCCCACGTCGTTCCGCTTGGCCAGAATATCCAGGGCTTCCGAAGCGTTCGCCGCGTCAATCACCTCAAAGCCTGCATCCTCCAAGCTGTCGCACGCCAAGAGGCGAACGATCGGCTCATCATCGACAATCAGGACGAGAACGTGGCTGGCGGCGGTCATACATACCCAACTGCGAGGCGACTGTTCCGTTCCAGCGCGGACATCACGGCGGGGAGGGGATTACGCCTTAACGCGCGCCGCCACCCGCTCGCTCAATTCCCAGAAGGCCATGCGAACCGCTTCAGGATCTTCAATCCAAGGGAAGTGTCCTGCTCCCGGAATCCCGCGCCGCTGAACATGGTCGCCCGCAAAACGCGGTTGATCCCAGCCGCCCTGCCAGACGATCCGGTCCTCATCGCCCGCAAGAATCAGAGTCGGAATGGCGCTGGGCCACCACCGGGCTTCATAGATGTGATCGAAATGGGCATCGGACCAATCCACGGCAGCGCTGTTGTAGGGCATGCGGCCGAGCAAATCCCGCCCGGCGGCTAGCCCCTCGGGGCTGAAATTCCATGGCGCTGAGGCGACGGCGATCGCCGCGATATTTTCATCGCGCCGATCCGCGTCGTAAACTACGGCCGCAGCTTCCACTGCGGGCAGGGGGTCGGCCTGGGTCATCTTCACATACCGCGCAAACCAGCCACAATCCGGAGCCGTATCCAAGAGCGCCAGCCCCACAAGATGGGCTTCAATTTCGGGTGTCGCCAGCAGATACATGCCGCCGGTGGAATGACCGGCGAAGATGACGTTCGGCAGCGCCTTGGCCGCTTCGACCACCACCTGCGGCCATTGGGCAAACGGGTCGGCTGACGCATCAGGCGCATTGCGGTTTGACCCGTCGCCGGGCAGGTCGACCAACCAGACTGACCCGGGCACGTCGAGCGCTTCGACCAGCTCTTGCAGACTTTCCGAACCGATGCCCGGACCACCGGGCAGAAAGAGCCAATTGAGCGGCCCTGGTCGCGCAGCGCGTCGGCGCAGTCGCACGCCGGACGGGGTAAAAATCGGATCATCTGTGTTCATCGGGCCGGTTCGCAAATTTGCCTCGGCATTCAATCTCCCCACGAAACCGCGCCGCCGCATCCATTGTCGACGGCGCCCGACCGCCTTGCCAATTCCGCCCCGATTCATTATGTGTATGTATCAAATACCGGATGCACATCATGCGAACCAACATCGTCATTGATGACGCCTTGATGGCCGACACCTTGAAGGCCACGGGCCTCAAGACCAAGCGCGAAGCGGTCGAGTTAGGATTGCGGACGCTTTTGCGGCTGAGAGCGCAGGAAAAAATCCGCGATTTCCGGGGCAAACTCACCTGGGAAGGCGATCTGGACGCCATGCGGTTGGACGGGTGATCCTGGTCGATTCCAGCGTCTGGATTGACTATTTCCGGGGCAAACCGACGCCGCAAACCGATAGACTCGATGCGTGGCTCGGGGTCGAACCGCTGACGACCGGCGACATCGTGCTGGCCGAAGTGTTGCAGGGCTTTGCCGACGAGCGGGATTTCAACGATGGCCTGCGTCTGCTGACTTCGCTGTCGGTGATCGACATCGCCGGGCGGGACATCGCCGTTCAGGCGGCCCGCAACTTCCGCGCCTTACGCGCGCGGGGCGTGACCGTTCGCAAGACCATCGACACCCTGATCGCCACGCGCTGTATCGAGAGCGGCTATGCGCTGCTGTACAGCGACCGGGATTTTGACCCGTTCGTCGAACATCTGGGCCTGTCGTCGGCGATGGCGCAGGGGTGATGGTCCATTGCCCACGCCACATCCATTGTCTACGCCGGTTAGAGATGTCGCGCCGGGCGCCAGATAGAAATGTCACCCGGGGTAGGTGAGGGGAGCGGGCGGGCGCGGAGCCCTTCAACCGCGCAGAGCCCGACCGCTGCCCTCCGCACCGGCCTCTCAGCTTCGTTCTTTGTTTTCCGAGTGCGCCGTCAGGCGCGCGAGGCACGTAGTGACTCCGCTACGACGAGAGCGATTTCCAAAAGCCCGACCAATCTTCAGGCTCAGGATGGTCATCGCGCAATGCGAGGCGAATGGTTCTCGGGGTTCTCGACCACCAAGCTCTAAAGTCGTCGAGGTATTGCTCGCCAACACCCATGCGCCAGCCAATCGATCCGCGAGGAATCATCGGTAGCGCAAGCCAAGGTGGCAGCATCCTTCCGTGCTCGTCTGGACCTGCAGGAGTCATCATGTGCTGGCGCTCTTCCAAAGTTCGGCGCCGGCTCCAATCATGTCTTTCGAGATTTCCGGTCCGACGAGGACGTCAACGAAGTCGGTTTTCCCGTGACCGAAATCAAGTCCGCGAACTGTCGTTTTGATCTGGCCAGGGGATAGTTTGGGTGCGGCCTGAAACGCTCACTGAAAGTGAGCGGAATCCGACGAGGATAAACCTCCGAATTAGCCGACGCTGAACATGTGCTTGGTCTGATCGCGCCGCTTCGGACCTTTGCTCGTGCGCATGCCGGGCGGGTCGGACTTTTGGCTCTCGCGGATCAAGGTGAGCAGACCGCCGAGGCGCTTGTTCTCGAGTACGGCCGTCTCGGTGACGCGGCGCAGCTTGTCGAACGTGCGGTAGGGCATGCTGCGGCCCTTGTAACGGACCTCCAGACGGCCGTCGGGAAAGTCCACGACCTCGACCCGGCGACCGATCGCGGCCTGGGCGAACTCGGACGGCTCGATCATAAAGAGGATGTTGTCGTACTGGAGCGTCAGGGACTGCGACAGGGTGCGCTCGGCGCGCCAGGTGAAGGCCTCGTCCAGCCGATCCCCGGGCTGCATGGGCCGATGCAGGTCCTTATCGTTGAACGGCGCCTTCGCGAAGCGGGCGTTGTAGTCGGCCATGAAGGCCGGCAGGAAGGCGTTGCCGTCGTCCATCGTGCTGACGCCGGCGAGCCTCAGCTCCTTCACCAGCCGGTCCTGCAAGGTCTTGTTGGCGCGCTCGACACGGCCCTTGGCCTGGCTGGAGTTGGCGCAGATGATCTCGATGCTGAGCGCCTTCAGGGCGCGGCCGAACTGGGTCATGCCGTCGCCGTGCAGGCCGCTGGGCTTGTTGACCCGGAAGACGGCGTGCTTGTCGGTGTAGAAGGCCACGGGCTTGCCGTGCTGCTCCAGATACCGCTGCGTGGCGTTGAAATAGGCGAAGGTCGACTCCGACTGGACGAACTGCAGGTGCATCAGGCGGCTGGTGGCGTCGTCGATGAAGACGAGCAGGGTGCATTGCGGCCCGCGATCCTCGAACCACCAGTGCTCCGATCCGTCGACCTGGACGAGCTCGCCGACGCACTCGCG
>CAYVHP010000135.1:0-11611 GCA_964451265.1 uncultured Caulobacteraceae bacterium
CAGGCCGCCAAGATCGGCGCCTACATCATGAAACAGACCCTTCAGGGCAAGAAGCGCTACCCGCTTGTCCTGATGTTGGAGCCTCTGTTCCGCTGCAACCTGGCCTGCGCCGGCTGCGGCAAGATCGACTATCCGGACGAAATCCTGAACCAGCGCCTGTCCTATGAGCAGTGCATGCACGCCATCGACGAATGCGGCACCCCGGCGGTGTCCATCGCCGGCGGCGAGCCCCTGCTGCACCGGGACATGCCCCGCATCGTCGAGGGCTTCTTGGCCAAGAAGAAGTTCGTCATCCTGTGCACCAACGCCCTTCTGCTCTCCAAGAAGATCGATCAGTACAAGCCCTCGCCCTATTTCACCTGGTCCATCCATCTGGACGGCGATCAGGTGATGCACGACAAGTCGGTTTGCGAGGACGGCGTCTATGAGAAGGCTGTCGAGGCCATTAAGCTCGCCAAGTCGCGCGGCTTCCGCACCCAGATCAACTGCACCCTGTTCGACGGATCCGATCCCGAACGGGTCGCGGCCTTCTTCGACGAAATGACCGCCATCGGCCTGGACGGCATCACCGTCTCGCCGGGCTACAGCTATGAGCGGGCGCCCGATCAGGAGCATTTCCTCAACCGCACCAAGACCAAAACCCTGTTCCGCGAAATCCTCAAGCGCGGCCGCAACGGCAAGGCCTGGTCCTTCACCCAGTCGGACCTGTTCATGGACTTTTTGGCCGGCAATCAGGCCTATGAGTGCAGCCCCTGGTCCATGCCTGCGCGCACCGTGTTCGGCTGGCAAAAGCCCTGCTACCTGCTGGGCGAGGGCTACACCAAGACCTTCGCCGAGCTGATGAACGACACCAAGTGGGACGACTACGGCGTCGGCAACTATGAGAAGTGCGCCGACTGCATGGTCCACTGCGGCTTTGAAGGCACGGCGGTGGCCGACTCGGTCAAGAACCCGCTGAAGATGCTGGCCGTCAGCCTGCGCGGACCCAAGACCTCCGGCGCCATGGCCAAGGACATCCCGCTGGACAACCAACGTCCCGCCGATTTCGTCTTCTCCACCCACGTGGAAAAGAAATTGGCCGAGATCAAAGCGTCCAACCCGCGCGCCTCTAAAAGCGTGGTCAACGCGGCGGAGTAACAATCATCCTTCCCCCTCCAGGGGGGAAGGGCAGGGATGGGGGTGTTCGCGCTGAGGGTTCGGCGTCGGGCGCAAGAGGTGGTTCGCCTCCCGCGTTCGCCTTTGAGCCGCAGCGCCACACACCCTCTCTCCCGACCTCTCTCCCCTCGAGGGAGAGAGGCTGTTCTGGAGGCTTCATGGCTGACGATCTGTCCTCGACCTATGCCGCCGGCGTCGATCTGCGCCGCACCGATTGCCATCCCGATTTCTGGTACCCCATCGCCTGGTCCGAGGAGCTGGCGCCCGGCAAGATGCTGGCGCGCCGCTATGCGGGCGAGCCGGTGGCCGTGGTGCGCTCACTCGACGGCAAGCTGTTCGCCCTGGAAAACCGCTGCGCCCACCGCCAGGTGCCCCTGACGCACGGCGTGGTGCAGGGCTGCACGGTTAAGTGCGGCTATCACGGCTGGGCCTATGACGCGGCGTCCGGCAACTGCGTGGATGTGCCCTATCTGGGCAAGGAGCGCCTACCCAACGGTGTGAAAGCCTATCCCTGCCGCGAGGTCGACGGCCTGATCTTCATCTTCCCGGGCGATCCGGCCCTGGCCGATGTCCACGCCCTGCCCACGGCCCTCGGCTCCAAGGCCGACAAGAGCTACAAGACCCGCCAGCTCAACCGCGAGGTGGCCGCCCACTATACGTTCATGCACGAGAACCTGTTCGACATGAACCACCAGTTCCTGCACCGGCGGCAGATGGGCATGATCAAGGCCAAGTGCCTGGGCCGCCGCCATGGCCCGGACTGGGCCGAGGTCGACTACACCTTCAGCCGCACCGAGGGCACGTCCACCGTAGGCGAAACCGCCATCTTGGGCGTGGTGCGCAAACGCGGCGAGGGCGAAAACACCGACCTGATGACCATCCGCACCGGCTATCCCTATCAGGACCTCAAGGTCTGGGTCGGCGACGGCGCGCCCGTGCTGCACGTCTGGCTGGGCTACACCCCTCTCGACAAAGACCAGCGCACCAACCGCACCTTCGGTTACCTGTCGGTCAAACGGCCGGGCCTGCCCGGCGTGATCGACCTGGCCTGGCCCTTCATCACCATGTTCACCGAAAATATCTTCCGGGAGGACAAGGAGATCGTCGAAATGGAGCAAGCCGCCCACGACGCCCAAGGCGCCGACTGGAACAACGAAGTCTTCCCCCCCATCCGCGACCTGCGCGAGGTGCTGGCCAGGTGTGGCGTGCCGAACGGGGCGGCGCCCGAAGGGACGCGGGCGGCGGCGGAGTAGGGCGCCTACGGCCTAAGCCTTACGTGTCCCCACGTTTGCTTTCTGCGGGGCGTAATGCCACCGCATCAAACCTTGACGAATCGGCCTCCTGAATTATCATTAGATGATAATCTTGCGAGGAGTGCCCTAATGGCGAGCAGCTTTTCCCTCGGCAGCCACTTTGAATCGTTCGTGCAGGGCCAACTCGCCAGCGGGCGCTACAACAACGCCAGCGAAGTCCTCCGCGATGCCCTTCGGCTTATGGAAGAGCGGGACGCCAAATTGCAGGCGCTGCGAGCAACACTCAACGCGTCGATCCGAGCCGGCGGTGCGCATAGCGACGGCGATATTACGCGGGCGCTCGACGAGGAAGAGGCGGCGCTCGTCCACGAAGGCTACTGATTGCGCCGGCTCATATACCTATCCTCGGCACGGCAGGATTTCCGGGATATTCTTCGATACCTGGCTCGCGAGAGCGGGGACCGGGCGATTGCACGTGTGTTCGTCAATAGTTTGCAGCAGCAATGCAGAAAGCTGGCGTCGCTGCCCGGGACCCTGGGCCGCGCGCGGCCGGAATTGCGGCCTGACCTACGCAGCTTCCCCTATCGCGGCTACATCATCTTCTTTAGGTACGAGGCCGACACGTTTGAAGTGGTCAACGTGCTGGAAGGCCATCGCGATTTTCTGAACCCGCCGAGGCGTGACGTCTAGACGTCGTGATGGTCGGGCCGTTGGGCCCACCTACCCAGGCGACACCCGGCGACTTTCCGCATAAGCCTCCGGCCACACGCCGTCACCGGATCACCCTTGGCCTTCTTCCGCAACACCACCGTCAACCTGCTGAACCTGCACTATGGCGTGCACGCCCTGGCGCAGTACGGCGGCGGGGCGTTTTTTGTGGTGTTTCTGCTCAAGGCGGGGGTCTCGCCGCCCGGCGTGCTGGGGGCCTTGGCGCTGCTGTTGGCCGGACGGTTTTGCGTTCGGCCGCTGATCTTGCCGGCCGGGCGGCGTTGGGGCGTCAAGCCGCTGTTGATCGCCGGAACCATGCTCGGCGCGGCGCAGTATCTGATGATCGCCCGTGTGCACGGCGTCGGGCCGGCCCTGTTTGAGCTGTGCGCGGCGGGCGCGGTCAGCGATGCGATCTATTGGACAAGCTACCACGCCTATTTCGCCGCCCTGGGCGACGCCGAGCACCGGGGCCATCAGATCGGCGCGCGTGAGGCGATTGTCGCCATCGTCGGCATCGCCGCTCCATTGCTCACCGGCTGGACCCTGGTGACGTTCGGACCCATGGCGGCGTTCGGGACCACGGCCGCCGCCATGATCCTGGCGGCCGCGCCCTTGCTGTTCGCGCCCAATGTCGCGGTGGCCGAAACGGCGCCGGGCGCGCTGCGCGGGGCCAGGGGCGGTATGGCGATGTTCGTGGCCGACGGCTGGATCTGTGCGGGCCTGAACATGATCTGGCCCATCGCCCTGTTCCAGTCCTTAGGCCGGAGCTTCACCGCCTTTGGCGGCGCCATGGCCCTGGCGGCACTGGCCGGCGCAGCCAGCGGCCTGGTTCTGGGCCGGTTGATCGACAGAGGCGGCGGAACTCGCGCGGCCTGGCTGGCGGCCGGCGCGAGCGCCGTGACGCTGTGCCTTCGCGCGCTCAGCGTGGGCCATCCGCTGGCGGCGGTGATCGGCAACGCCGCCGGGGCTCTGGTGCCGGCCTTCTATGTGCCGACCCTGATGACGGCCATGTACAACCAGGCCAAGGCCTCGCCCTGCGCTGTGCGCTTCCACATCGCTTCGGAAGGCGCGTGGGACGCGGGCGCCGCCGCCGGATGCCTGACGGCGGCCGTGCTGCTGGGATTGGGCGCGCCTATCGGGGCGACGATTCTGATGGCCCTGGTGGGCGCGGCGGGCAACCTTGTGCTGCTGCGGCGGTATTACGGGCGACTGACAACCGAGCCCCTCACGGCCGCTTAGCCCAAGCGCAGCAAGGCTTGGCGAGGGCGGCGAGGGGCTGCAAACCAGAATCCGGCTTGTCGTGTGCGGCATTATGTGTCAGGTTTCGCCGGTCGAATATCGCTGAATTTCGGTCGCTCTCCCTTGCTCAATTTGGATTGAGCGCCGGATTTGCCTCACTGATCTAAGGCAGTTTGATCGCGCCCTCAGAAAAGGGCGCGCCTTCTATTCTCTCTAAGGAAATAATCTATGGCTGTCGGCACTGTTAAATGGTTCAACTCCACCAAAGGCTTTGGCTTCATTCAGCCTGACGATGGCGGCGCGGATGTGTTTGTGCACATCTCGGCTGTCGAGCGCGCAGGTCTGAACGGATTGCACGAAGGTCAAAAGGTCAGCTTCGAACTGGAGCGTGACCGCAAGAGCGGCAAGATGTCTGCCGCCCAACTGCAGTCCGTCTAAAACGGCAAGGCCTGCGCCCCGTTTGTGCGGGGCGCAGGATATTTCAATTTAGGCCATTGTCCCGAAAGGCCAGCGTCATGGCGAAGATGCCTCCCAGGTCGATCTACGCAGTGATGCAGCACGGCGAAAGCTGGGTCGTGGAACACGACGGCGTCATTCTTGACCCGTGCAAAAGCCGCGATGAAGCTCAGGTCTACGCCCTGAAACTCGCCCGCGCCGCCAGCGCCACCGGCGTTCTGACCCAGGTGGTCATGCAGGGCGAATACGGCTACTCCGCCTCCAGTCGTCAGCGGTCCGAGGCCCTCGCGCCCGAACCTGAGGCCACCTGAGCTTTCGTCGCTTCCCGATACGATACTGTCGCTCAGCCCCGCTTAACCATTCAGCCGGGGTTCATGCGCGCGCCGATAAGGTCGTCTCATAATCGAGAGACCTCAGACCGCATGGTGCGGCTCCCAGGCCTCCGGGTGGAGGTTTCCATGAACAAGATCATCACAGCCCTGGCCGCAGTCGCCCTTATCGCAGCGCCGCTTGCGGCTTCGGCCCGCGACTTCGACGGCGGGCGCGGCGGCGGTCATTATGACGGCGTGGGTCGCGGTGGCGGCGACCGCGGTGGTCGTGGCTATGGCGGAGACCGTGACTATCGCGGCGGCAACGTGGGCGCAGCCCTGCTGGGCGGTCTGGCCCTCGGGGCCCTGATCGGCGGGTCTTACAATGCCTACAACACCACGCCCTACGCCTATGGCAACGGGTATGGCTATGGCTACGCCCCCGCCCAGAGCTGCGCCCAGTGGGTGTGGAACCCCAGGGCCGGCCGCTACATCTGGGCCAACGTCTGCTGATAGGCACGCCCCGAACAGGCTAGTATTCGGCGGAGGCGTTGCTTTTCCACCGCTCACCCCGGCGGAGGCCGGGGCCCAGATCGTAAGGCGCAAATCTGACCGAATTGGACGGCCTATTAACTGGGCCCCGGCCTCCGCCGGGGTGAGCGGACAAGGGAGCAACTTATCCTTCTAATGGCTCAGCTCTCAACCTCATGTTCGCGGCCGACGATAGAGCCTTCCTGAAACAGATATTTGCGCAGGTTTTCGTCGATCTTCGGATCGTTCCGGCGCAGCCATTCCAGCACCATTGAGGCGTGTTCGATCTCCTCATGGGCATTGTGCAGCAAGACCGCCTTCAGGTCGGGGTCGGTGGTGTCGTCGGCTCGCTGATAGTACCAATCCACCGCCTCGAACTCCTCCATCAGGGAGCGGATGGCGTAGTGCAGGGTTTTGGTTTTCTGGCTCAGGTTCTCGATGGGAACGTGGAAGCCTTCGCTGGACATGACCGCAATTTCCTTGTGACGCCGCTCAAGCTTAGGAGCGCGCCCCGCTCGCAGAAGTTCCCTCAAGGGACTAGGCAGGGCGCCACGGTCTGCAGCACGGCAAAGGCGGCCTCCGCCTCCCGGCCGGCGCGGATCAGGGCGGGAAGGCTGGTTGGGGCGGCGGCCAGGGCGCCCAGCACGCCGAATAGGTTCATGCCGCCGTCCGGCTTCAGGCCCTTGCTGACGGCCGCAGGCAAATCGGTTGACGCTGCGTCAGACACCACCCGAACCACCGCCAGGGGCAGGCCGCGCGAGGCGGCGAAGCGCGCGGCGACGTGGCTTTCCATATCGGCCAGCGCCGCGCCGGTGCGTCGGTGCAGCAACACCTTGTCGGCGGAGCGAAGGATCATGTCGTCAGCCCCATAGACCACGCCTCGCCGTGCGTGGGGCAGGGCTACGGCCAAGCGGTCGGCCCAGGCCTCGTCGGTGGGCCATCGGGCCTCGGCGACAACCTCGCTGCCGATCAGCACATCACCCACCGAAAGCTGGGGATCGAGGGCGCCGCCGATGCCGATGCTCAGCACGGCTGTGGCTCCGTCAGCCGCCGCCGCCAGGCGCTCCAGCAAAAGGTCGGAACGTCCGCCTCCGGCCACCGTCCGGATGAGCGGTCCTTGCACGATGCGGGCCTCGCGCAACATGCCCACGGCGGCCAGGATCATCACATCCCGAACGCGACCTGGCGCGTATTGCCTTGGATCAGATTGCGGTAGCGCGCGGCGGCCCACAGGGGGAAGAACTTCCGATAGCCGTGGTAGCGCAGGTAGAACACCCGGGGGAAACCGCCGCCGGTGTAGTGCTCCTCCGGCCACAGACCGTCTTCGCCTTGGGTTCCGTTCAGCCAGCCTATCCCGCGGGCTACAGCCGGGTGCTCCACCTGACCGGCGGCCATCAGGCCCAGCAACGCCCAGGCGGTCTGAGAGGAGGTCGAGGGCGCCGGCTCATAGCCCTTATAGGCCAGATCATAGCTGTCGCAGCTTTCGCCCCAGCCCCCGTCCGGGTTCTGGATGGCCAAGAGCCAGTCCACCGCCTTACGCACCACCGGCGCCTCCATGGTCATCCCCGCTGCATTGAAGGCGCACAGGGCCGACCAGGTTCCATAGATGTAGTTCACGCCCCATCGGCCCCAGAAGCTGCCGTCTGTCTCCTGCTCGGCCTCCAGGTAGGCGATAGCCCGGGCCAGACGCGGCGAGGTTTCAGCCCGTTCGCCCAGCTGGGCCAGCAGCGAGACGCAGCGCGCGGCCACATCCACCGTCGGCGGATCGAGCAGGGCGCCGTGGTCGGCGAAGGGGATATTGTTCAGATAGTGATAGGTGTTGTCCGCATCGAACGCCGCCCAGCCGCCGTTCTTGGACTGAAGGCCCGCCGTCCATTCCACAGCCCGGTCGATGGCGTGGTCATAGGCCGGACCGGACCCCAGCCGCGTGCGCGCCCGGTCCATCGCCATGGCCACCACGGCCGTGTCGTCCAGATCAGGGTAGTGGTCGTTGCGATACTGGAACGCCCAACCGCCGGGTCGCACATGGGGCCTGGCCTCGGCCCAGTCGCCCTTTACGTCGAGCACCTGCAGAGGCTTTAGCCATTCAAGGGCCTTCAGCGTCCTGGCCTCGGCCTGTTCGCCGCCAGCCTCCATCAGGGCGTGAGCCGCCAGGGCCGTGTCCCACACCGGCGAGACGCAGGGCTGGCAATAGGTCTCGTGTTCCTTCACCACCAGCAGGTTTTCCACCGACTTGCGGGCGATCACGCGCTGGGGATGGTCCTCCGGATAGCCCAGCGCGTCGAACATCATCACGCTGTTGGCCATGGCCGGATAGATGGCCCCCAGGCCGTCCTCGCCGTTCAACCGTTCGATCACCCAGTCGCGGCAGCGCGCAATGGCCCGGCGGCGCAGCCCTTTGGGCCACACCGGGATCAAGGCCTTGAGCACTCCGTCCAGGGCGTTGAAGCCCAGGATCCAGGTCGTTTTCAGATTGGCGCCTTTGGAGGCCCTCGGCGCCGGGGTGAAGTCCTCGAACAGTTCGGGCACGTGGATTTGGCGCCGATTGCGCGCGCGCGGCTGCAACGCCATCAGCACCAGCAGCGGCACGATCACCGTGCGCGCCCAATAGCTCATCTTGCCCAAGGTGATGGGGAACCAGCGCGGCAGCATAATGATCTCGGCCGGCATGGTCGGGATCTCGCGCCAAGGCATGTCGCCATAGAGGGCCAGCTGGATGCGGGTGAACACGTTGACGGCCAAGGCCCCGCCATGGGCGCGGATGGCCGCCCGCGCGCGGGCCAGGTGCGGGGCGTCGATGTCGTCGCCGATCATCTTCAGACAGAAATAGGCCTTCACGCTGGCGGAGATGTCGAATGCGCCGCCGTGATATAGCGGCCACCCGCCTTGCTCGCCCTGAATGCGGCGCAGATAGACGCCGATCTTGCGCTCCAGCTCCAGATCGTCCGGCTCGCCCAGATAGTGCTTCAGCAGAATAAACTCAGAGGGGATGGTGCAATCGGCTTCCAGCTCGAACACGAAGTGCCCGTCCGGCCGCTGTAGGCCCAGCAGCGCATCGCGCGCGCGTTGCACCAGGCGCTCGACCTCATCGAGGGGCGGCGCTTTCAGATCGGCGATGCTTGGGCCGGAGTCTTCCATGCCCAAGGCTGTAGAACATTTTGGCCGCTGGATGCACCCCCTTCACCTTGGGCGCGGTTGTGGACTAGATGATCCGGCCGGGAGCGCCGGGAGGATCGATTGGCCAACGGAATGAATGGATCGCCCGCGTCCGTCCCCGCCTTGCTTTCCACAGCCTTGCAGCATCACCAGGCCGGACGCCTGGCTGCGGCCGAGCCGATCTATCGGCAAATCCTCGCCGTCGAGCCCAATAATCCGGACGCCTTGAACCTGTTCGGCGTGCTCGCTCATCAGGTCGGGCGCCACGATGTGGCGGTGGATCTGATCTCCAAGGCCACACGGATTCATGCCCGTGAGCCAAGCTATTTCCACAACCTCGGCGCCGCGTTGCTCGCCCTTGGCCGGCACGAGGACATGGCCGGCGCTTTCCGTAGCGCCATTGCGCTCAGCCCCGGCAACCCCGAGGGCCACTTCAATCTGGGGGTGGCTCTGCAGGCGCTTAAGCGGGATGAGGAAGCGGCGTCCTCCTATCGGCGCGTGATCCAGTTGCAGCCAGGCCATCCCCTGGTCCACGCCAACCTCGGCGCCGTGCTGAAAGCCCAGGGCAAACTGGAGGACGCCGCCCAGTCCCTGAAGCGGGCCGTGCAGCTGCAGCCCAACCACGCCGCCGCCCACAATAACCTGGGCGTTGTGCTGGAGGATCTGGGGCGCCCGGAGGACGCTTTGGCAAGTTACCAGCGCGCCATTGAGATCGATCCCAACTCCGCCGACGCCCACTACAACCTTGGCAGCGCCTTGCAGGCTTTAGAGCGGCTCGATGAGGCTGAAGGCGCCTATCGACGCGCCATCGCCCTGCGGCCGGAGCACGCGCAGGCGCACAATAATCTAGGCGTGGTGCTGAAAGCCCTGGAGCGGCCCGAGGAGGCCTTGACGTCATTTGGACGGGCCGTTGATCTGAAGCCCGACTACGGCGACGCCCTTCGCAACCTGGCTGACGCCACACAGCTCGCGCGCCAGTACGAGACTGCGGCGGTTTATGGCCAACGCGCCGCCGATCTTTTCCCCGACGATCCCGATATCCACAACCTGCTGGGCATATCCTTGCAGGACGCGGGGCGCCCCGCGGAGGCGGCGGCGGCGTTAAAGCGCGCGGTGGAGCTAAACCCCGCCTTCGCGGAAGCCGATAGCCATCGGTTGATGGCTCTGGGCTACACGGATGTTTCGGCCCAGGATATGCTCGACGAACACCGTCAATGGGCCGAGCGCCACGGCGGAGCGGCCACTGCGGCGCGCGGTGTTTACGCGAATAGTCCCGACCCCGAACGGCGACTGCGGATCGGCTTCGTGTCCGCTGATTTCAACTTCCATCCCGTGGGCATCTATCTGACCAAGGTGTTGATGGCCCGGGACCGGCAGGCGACGGAGGTCTTCTGCTACTACAACAGCAATAAGGAGGATGACGAGTTCACCATCCTGCTGCGGCAGTCGGCGGACGAATGGCGCGTGATCGGGGAGCTTTCGGACGACGATGCGGAGGCCATGATCCGGCAAGACCGGATCGACGTGCTGGTCGATCTGTCCGGCCATACCGGCGGCCATCGCTTGAAGCTGTTCGCACGGCGGCCCGCGCCGGTTCAGGCGTCATGGCTGGGCTATCCGTCGACAACGGGACTGTCCGCCATCGATTACTTGCTGATGGACGCAGCTGCGGTTCCGCCAGGCGCCGAACAGTTTTGCAGCGAACAGGTTCTGCGCCTGCCCTATGGCCGCTTCTGCTACAGCCCGCCGAGTTACGCGCCGGACCTTATCGATCCTGCGTCGCGCGACGGCGCGCCGATCACCTTCGGCTCCTTCAACAACCTCGCCAAGATCGGCCCCGCCGTGTTGGAGTTGTGGGCGGCGGTGCTGAAGGCCACGCCCGGTTCGCGGCTGGTCTTGAAGTGGCGGTCCCTGGACGATTCCCTCACGCGGCGGCGTATAGGTCGCGCGTTCGGCGCCCTAGGTATTCCGGCCGAACGCCTGGAGTTTCGCGGGTCCACCCCGCACGTGCAGATGCTCGGCGAATACGGCGGCATCGACATCGCCCTGGATTCCTTTCCCTTCTGCGGCGGCCTGACCAGTTGCGAGGCGCTGTGGATGGGCGTGCCGGTGGTGACCTTGCCCGGCGAGCGGCCTGTGTCGCGCCAGACCTTGGGATTTCTTCAGGTGTTGGGGCTCGAGGAACTGGCCGCCGATTCGCCGCAGGACTACGTGCGGATCGCGACCGACTTGGCGGCCGATCCGCAAAGACGCGCTGAGCTGCGGCGGACCTTGCGCCCACGCATGGCTGCTTCGCCTTTGTGCGATCCAGCGCGCTTCACCCCGGCTCTGGAGGCGGCGTTTCGGCAAATGTGGCGCCGCTGGTGCGCCGGCGAGCCCGCTGCGGCTTTCGACGTTCCCGCGTCGGCCGCCGTTTAAGCCCCTATCGGTCGCCCGGTCCGCAGTCTTTCAGGCTCGGCACATTGCCCAGGCCCCTGATGCTCGTGCCGTTCGAAGCCTCATTCAGCCCGGGAGTCGGCTGACCGGCGTAGGCGTTGTGACAGGCGACGTGGCGGTCGTATTCGGCCATCTTGTCGGCGGAAATATTGGGTCCGAGATCCCGCGCGTTCGCGGCCTCGCTGGCCAGGCGGGCCATACAGGCTTTCCGATCTGCGGCGCTGAGGTGGTAGGCGTCCGGGTTCAGGCACCCCAGGGTCATGCGCAGTCCACCGGCTGGGCCAAAGCCTGCGATCGGCCCGTTGAAAGCCTTGCCGCCGCCGCCGCCGCCCGCTGCGGCGCCGCCGGACGCGCCTGCGGCCCCCGGCG